>NZ_LIAC01000010.1:0-328878 GCF_002210235.1 Flavobacterium sp. NLM | reverse complement strand
TGCGGGCAATTGGCCAATAAAGAAGCGGATGCAGTATAGTCCCTACGGGACAAAAGCGATATCGCGTAAATGATGCCTACCGATATATAATCTCTCCAAGATATTCTAATAGAGCAGGTAAACATATACTCCGTTAGGAGTTAGAGATCGGTAGCTGCCGATATATCTATCCAAGATAAATATTCCGCTAGGAATATCTCATCGGTAGAAAAAAAATGACAATATAATTATGTTCCGGAGGAACATTTGATAGGTAATAAAAAAAGCATTAAAAACGAGGGTGAATCTTGCTTTTAATGCTTTTTTTGTGGGCAAAAAGGGATCTTATTTTTTCAAATCAATTTCTTCTGTAACGCCATCTTTGGTTACAGAAGCCAGAGTATCGCAATCTCCATTGCCATAATCAATAGTAGCCGAAGCTCCATTTTTAGTTATTTCAACAACTCCTTTTACTGCAAATGATTTTCTGCACGAAGCTTTAAATTCTAATGGAGTCGTAATTTCTGCAGTATAAGTATCTCCGTTTGGTAAAGTTGTGGTACCGCTTCCGGTCACGACAAAAACATTATCTTCCCAATTGAACCAAGTGTTATAACCCGCGGTCATTTCTTTTACTAAAGAACCTTTTCTAATATAAACCTTTCCGTCATCAAAAGTAATAGTCAAATCAATTGCTGCGGTTAAAACCGGATGTGCTTCTGCCAGTAAATCAGTTGATTTTACCGTTCTTATAATGCTTTTGCTTCCCTGAAGTTTTTTACCATTGTGATAAAATCCTTCAAACGTATAACTGATTGTTTGAGTAGAAGCCGAAAAATCATTAGAAAACGAAACCACCATTTTTCCTTTTACCGTATTTCCGTTATCAAGCGTACAGCCGTCAACGCCAAAATCTATTGTTTTTGTAAAAGTATTATTCGTTAAAACTGTTGTAATAACAGCACATTCAGGTAAAAAGTGTTTTATGTTTCCAGAAGGTTTGCTATTGATGTTTACCTGAGAAATAAACTGATCTTCAGCAATATTAGTAACATCTTCAATAGAGGCGTCTATTTTAGAATTTGCAATTATCTCGTCGTTAGTAATAGCCTTGCTAGTTCCGTCATTTGTGTTTTCATCAGAATTACAACTTGTAAATAATGATAAAGCGATACAGGTTCCAATTAATAAAAATTTTGTTTTCATAATAAATAGTTTTTTTGGTTTTACTTTTCAATGAATTCAAATTAGTTATTAGATTGAGGTGTTTTTGGATTGTTTTTTTTAAATTAGTGCATATTTATAGATATACTAACATAAAATAGACAACGTTTTTTTATTTAAAATAGTATATTTGAAATCGAAATGAATATTACTTCACAAATAAAACAGCCTATTATTACCGAGATGGAACTTTTTGAAAAAAAGTTTCACGAATCGATGACTTCAAAGGTTGCCTTACTAAACAGAATCACCTATTATATTGTAAACCGAAAAGGAAAACAAATGCGTCCGATGTTTGTTTTTCTGACTGCAAAAATGGTTTCCGGCGGAATCGTAAATGAAAGAACCTATCGAGGCGCTTCGGTTATTGAATTAATTCATACGGCAACTTTGGTTCATGATGATGTGGTGGACGACAGTAATCGCCGCCGCGGATTCTTTTCTATAAATGCCCTTTGGAAAAATAAAATAGCCGTTTTAGTTGGAGATTATTTACTTTCAAAAGGTTTACTGCTTTCTATCGATAACGGCGATTTTGATTTACTCCGAATCATTTCTGTAGCTGTTCGCGAAATGAGCGAAGGTGAATTACTTCAAATAGAAAAAGCCCGAAGACTCGATATTACCGAAGATGTTTATTACGAAATTATCCGAAAAAAGACTGCAACACTTATTGCGGCTTGCTGTGCACTTGGCGCAAAATCGGTAATTGAAGATGATATTCAGGTAGAGAATATGCGAAAGTTTGGCGAATTGATCGGAATGGCATTTCAAATTAAAGACGACTTATTCGATTACAGCGAAGAAGCCATCGGAAAACCAACCGGAATCGATATTAAAGAGCAAAAAATGACTTTGCCTTTAATCCACGTTTTAAATACTTGTACTCCACAAGAAAAAAAGTGGTTGATAAACTCCATCAAAAACCACAACAAAGACAAAAAACGCGTAAAAGAAGTTATTGCCTTTGTAAAAGATAATAATGGTTTGGCTTACGCCGAAAACAAAATGGTACAATTCCAGCAGGAAGCGCTTTTCCTTTTAGACAATTACCCGGATTCTGAATTCAAAGGGGCGCTTACTTTAATGGTAAATTACGTTATTGAAAGAAAGAAATAATTTTAGATTGAATCTACGATTAAAATATTCGTATTAATTTCTTCGATTTCTTTTTTCATTCTAATACAATTTACAAGAAACCAGTCAGCGCAAAGAATAGTATTGTAATCAGGATCTCTAGATCTGTAATTTTGGTTCATATCTGCTTCCTCTTTTTCTTTGAGAAAATTTTGCTTTAACCAGACAAATTCAGCTTCTATTCTTTGAAATAACAATTTGTTTTCTTGATTTAAATTTTCAATTTTGGATATTTCTTCGATTTCTTCTTTAGAAAATTCGTGTTTATATTCACTTTTATCTAAATCAGCGTCTAAAATTTTTTTCATTAAAAGGATCATGTAATCTAAAAAACGTATGAAATCTTTGGTTTTTACATTTTTACCATCATTAACTTCATCAATTTGATCTACATCAAAATAATCAGTAAAATTTCCATATTGAAACATAAAGCCATATGCGTTTCTACCATGTATTTCGTATAGTGATTCTATGCCATTATTGATGTATAATTCGTTGTATACTTTTTCGTAACCTTCTCCTTGCTGATGTCTTCTTTCATAATCAATTTCTCCAAGCCAAAAAGTTAGTTCCCATAATTCATTTGGGCGAATAGTATTGATATTAGAACTAACTTTTTGAATTACATTGTTAAATGTTACAACATAACGATCTCCAAATTCAGCTTTTCTTTCAAGAATAAAATCTTCAAAAGACTTTTTAAATTTAGTTTTTGAATGTAAATCTAAAATTAAATTGTTTTTGCTTTTTCAGCATCCAATTTAAAAAACTCTGTTGTTCTTCCCATTTCTATAAAACTATTGATCAAATATAATTTATATATTTTTATTTTCAGGCAAGACGCTTCTTAAACCAAGAATCTGTTATAGTTTTGGAATTTGGAATTTAAAAATTGAATTTTTTTTACCTCCCATGCAACCATTTCAAATCGACATGCGTCTATGCTAATAGAAGTCTGTTTCTAAAACCAAAAACCGAAAGCTTATTAATGAAAATTATTCATTTACATCAAGAAGAAACTAAAATCATAAAGCTTGCTGTCGAAAATAATCGACAAGCACAGCAGCAGATTTACAGTAAGTTTTCTTCGAAAATGTTAAGTGTCTGCCGACAATATATAAAAGATATTCAGCTGGCAGAAGATGTAATGATAACAGCTTTCATGAAAGTATTTACGAATCTAAAAAACTTTGAACATAAAGGAAGTTTTGAAGGTTGGATTCGCCGAATTATGGTTAACGAATGTATTTCTTATTTAAGAGTTCAGAAAAAAGTAAAATTTACCGAAGATGAATTTTTTGTCGAAGAAAGTTTCAACGAAATCGACAGTCAGTTTACAGTTGATCAAATTCAGTTTTTAATTGATGCACTGCCGGATGGTTATAAAATGATTTTCAATTTATATGCCATCGAAGGATATAAACATAATGAGATTGCTAAGATGTTAGGAATTAATGAAGGAACATCAAAATCGCAATTATCGCACGCTAGAAAAATGCTGCAAACACAAATTACTATTCTAAAAAAACAAGATAATGGAACCGAATAATTTTGAAAAGGATTTCCGTGAAAAACTAAATCAACGCAAAATTGAGCCAAGCGAAAAAGCCTGGGACCGATTAGATGCCATGTTGAGTGTTGCCGAAGAAACTAAAAAACCAAGAAAAAATAGAAAATGGCTATATATCGCTGCCAGTATCGTTGGATTTTTGCTGGTTGGAACTTTCTTTTTCAATCAAAAGAAAGATGCGATTGAAACACCTAAAACTGTTGTAATTGAAGAGAATATTAAAAAAAATTCTGTTGCTAAACCAGTTTTGAATAAAGTTGAATCCGTTCAAACTGAAACTGTAATTGCCGAAAAATCTCCAACAGAAACTCTAGCAAAAAAATCAAATAAAAAAGAAAATAACTTTAATCAAACACCAAATAAAACCATCAAAAATGAATCAAATCAAATAGCGGAGTCTTCAGTCATCATCAAAAATAATCAAGAAAAACAATCAAATACAAATCCAGTCGTAGTTACTGAAAATCCTAAAAAAGAAAATACCGATCAGTTACTAGAAGCGGCAGAAAAAACCGTTTTGGCTCAAAACTCGGTAAAAAAATCAAAAGTAAAAATCAATGCTGCGGATTTACTAAACCAAGTCGATGGCGAATTAGAGCTTTCGTTTAGAGAAAAAGTAATTACCAAAGTCAATAAAAATTACCAAACGGTAAAAGTGGCTTTAGCAAATAGAAACCAGCAGGAGAAAGAATAAAGAGTATAGAATAAAGAGCATAGAATAAAGAATATAGAATAAAGAAGCAAAGAATAAAGATTTTCAGTTCCGGAGGAACGATTCATATTGTAGCGTCGGGTTTCAACCCGATGGAGATGCAATAAGAAGTAAGAAACAAGAGTACAGATTTTCAGTTCCGGAGGAACGATTCATATTGTAGCGTCGGGTTTCAACCCGATGGAGATGCAATAAGAAGCAAGAAACAAGAGTACAGATTTTCAGTTCCGAAGGAACGATCCATATTGTAGCGTCGGGTTTTAACCCGATGGAGAATAAAAATCAAATCATTAATCATTAACAATCAACAATTAATAATCATCATCAATCAATCATGAAAAATTTTACCATTTACCTCGTAATCCTGGTTTTCTTATTCGTAAGTAAAGTATTGGGGCAGGAAACCTTTGAATCCAGAGCAAAGCAAATTGCTAATAAAATCGAAAAGATTACCAAAGAAGAAAAAGAAACCTTGAAACAAGAAATTGAAGCAGTAAATGTGCAATTATCAGAAGGGAAAATTACGCAAGAGCAAGCTGATAAGCGCAAAAGAGAATTAGCAGAAGCCCGTGCTGTAATTATCGAAGAAAAAGTGACTTTGGCACAAAACGAACTTAACGATTTGGTTCAGCAAAAAGTCGACGGAAAAATCAAAGAAGATTCTTCTAAAGTCTACATGATTCGATGGAAATCTAACAGACATGACAAAGATTCAATTCATGGCGAAAAAAGAACAACATCACAGTTTGTATTTGCAATGGGATTAAACAACACCATGATCGACGGAAAACTTCAGGATTCTAATTACCGTTTTATGGGTTCGCATTTTTACGAATGGGGTTTTACGTATAACTCAAGATTAATGAAAAATGATAATCTGCTTCATGCAAAATACGGACTTTCGTTAATGTATAATAATATTCGTCCAACAGATAACAGAAGTTTTGTGGTAGACGGTGATCAAACGAATTTGGTAGAAAATCCGGTTCATTTGACAGAATCCCGTTTCAGAAACGTGTATTTAGTGGCTCCCGTTCATTTAGAATTTGATTTTACAAAAGCGAGGGAAAACAACGGAAAAAAATATTTCAAAACCCACAAAAGTTTCCGTTTTGGAGTAGGAGGTTACGCCGGAATCAACGTAAAATCAAAACAAATTTTAAAATTTGAAGAAGATGATTTAAAATATAAAACCACAATTAAAGGCGATTATAATGTAAATAATTTTATTTACGGCTTGAGTTCTTACATTGGTTACAGAGAATTGAGTTTGTATTTTAAATATGATTTAAATCCCATATTTCAGGATAATTTAACCAAAGAAAACAATGTTTCTTTAGGATTGCGTCTTGATTTGAATTGAGAATAAAGTTTGAGTTTAGTTAGTAAAAAAGTGCTTCGAAAGAGGTACTTTTTTTATTTTAATAACAAAAATTCAAAATTGATTTATGTACTTTTACAAGCTATAATTTTTAAAAAATAAATTACGTTTTGATTTCACAAAGTACAATAGATTCTGTTTTTGAAACTGCTCGAGTTGAGGAGGTTATTGGTGATTTTGTCAATTTAAAACGAGCAGGAAGTAACTATAAAGGTTTGAGTCCGTTCTCTGATGAACGCTCGCCTTCGTTTATGGTTTCGCCTGCAAAAGGAATCTGGAAAGATTTTAGCTCCGGAAAAGGCGGAAATTCAGTTGCTTTTTTGATGGAACACTCGCATTTTACCTATCCCGAAGCCATTCGGTATTTAGCCAAAAAATACAATATTGAAATCGAAGAAACCGAACAAACAGATGCTGAAAAGGCAATGACGGATGTTCGTGAAAGTATGTATCTGGTTTCAGAATTTGCTGCAAAGTATTTTGAAGATGTTATGGTTAATTCCGAAGAAGGAAAAGCCATTGGTTTATCTTATTTTAAAGAAAGAGGATTTACTGCCGAAACAATCAAAAAATTTAATTTAGGATATTCACCAGAAACCTGGGATGCATTGACTAAAGAAGCACTAGGAAAAGGCTATAAATTAGAATTTCTTGAAAGTACAGGTTTAACAATTGCCAGAGAAGATCGTCCTTTTGACCGTTTTAAAGGTCGTGTAATGTTCCCAATTCACAGTATGTCGGGGCGTGTTTTAGGTTTTGGAGGACGTATTTTAACCAACGATAAAAAAGCCGCAAAATACCTCAATTCACCCGAAAGTGACATTTACCATAAAAGTAAAGTCCTTTACGGAATTTATCAGGCAAAGCAGTCAATTGCAAAACTAAATAATTGTTATTTGGTAGAAGGTTATACGGATGTTATTCAGTTTAATCAAGCCGGAATTGAAAATGTTGTAGCTTCTTCAGGAACAGCTTTAACGCCAGATCAAATTCGATTAGTGAATCGTTTGACGAAAAATATTACGGTACTTTTTGACGGTGACGCTGCCGGATTACGAGCTTCTATTCGAGGAATCGATTTGATTCTGGAAGAAGGTATGAATGTCAGGGTTTGTACTTTTCCTGATGGAGATGATCCTGATAGTTTTGCCCGCAAAAACTCCCACGACGCTTTAGTTGCTTATTTAGAAGAAAACAGTAAAGATTTTATACAGTTTAAAGCTTCCATCCTGATGAATGAAGCTAAAAACGACCCAATCAAAAAAGCAGACTTGATTCGTGATATGGTAACGAGTATTTCAAAAATACCAGACCGTATTCAGCGTGAAGTATACATTCAGGAATGTGCCCGAATCATGGATATCTCGGAGCAGGTTTTAGTAAGTACGCTGGCGCAGTTAATTCAAAAAGATCTTGCAGATGCTAATAAAAAACAAAAGCAGGAACAAAAACCTTTTGATGTTGTTAGAAATCAGCCTTCAAAAAATGCCAATTATTCCGGAGGCGATCCCGAAGATCCAAGAAACGGACCGCCGGATGATTATCCAGGCGATTTTGGCTATCCGGCAGAACAGGAGAAAGTAGACATTTTATACGGTTTCGAAAGAAAAATTATTGAAATATTATTGCTTTACGGAAGTGTAGAAGAAGATTTTGAAGATGTTTTCCTGAAAGCAGATGAAGAAGGAAATATTAAAGAAATTACTGAAAAACGAAGATACAGAGTTTACGAAAAAGTTTATTTGAGTCTTCAGGAAGATGAGGTAGAACTGTCAAACTCATTATTTCAAAATATTTACAATAATATTATTGAATTCTATAATCAAAACGAGGCTTTTAGTCTTGATAAATATTTGATGCACTTACAACCTGATTTTGCGCAGGAAGTGACCAATATTTTAATGGAAGATGAAAAAGTCAACATTCACAATTGGGAAGGACAGAATATTTTTCCGAAACATAAAAACGAAACCATCGAACAAAACGTTTCAGAAACTATATTTTCTATGAGATGGTTTTTGGTTTCAAAACTTATTCATGAATTAAAAAATTCACTTATTTCTGATCCGCAGGAAGATAATTCAGAATTGTTGATGATGGTAGTAGATTATTCTAAATTATTGAATAATTTTTCTAAAAAGCTAGGAAGGGTAGTAGTTCCTTACCACGGCGGATAAAAAATCAAAAAGCTCTATAGTGATAAACAATATAGAGCTTTTTTTATGGTCGATGATTCTGGCCTAAGCGAATCAGGATACCATCAAATTAAATAATTTCTAAAGTCTTAGCCTTATTTACTAAGTCTACTAAATTAGTAACGTTTAATTTAGTTAATAATCTTAGTTTGTAAGTACTGATCGTTTTCTCGTTCAGATTTAAGATTTTAGAAATCTCATTGTTTTTCTTACCATCACTTAAATAACGTAAAACCTCGATTTCACGGTTAGAAAGTTTTCTGTACAAACGTTCGCTCTTGCTTTGTTTAGCAATAAGGGCCATGTTTTTGCGAACTGTTTCGTTGATGATAATTTTTCCTTCATGTACTTTAATAATAGAAAGACCTAAAGTTTCAAGTTTTTCTGTTTTGTGTACATACCCGGATACTCCTGCTTTAATAGCATTTGGAGCATACATTTGCTCAGCTAGGTCACTGAAAATTACAATTTTTGTCTTCGGGAAATTTTTCAAGATTGATTTAACTTCGAAGATACTTGAAAGTCCTTCTAATTCTAGATCTAAGATTAGGATGTCGATTTCCTTCGTTTGAAGAATATCTCTAACCATTGAAAAATTGCCTACGTTGGCAACAATTGAAATTTGATCGTGGTCTTTGAAATAAGACTTAACGCCAAAGTGAGTCACAGGATGATTGTCTGCAAGACATACTTTAATCATAATTTTACCTTTTTAGAATTGTTATCATGTTTTTGGAATTGTAAAATTAATAAATAAATTCTGTAATTAATTGTTGACAAATGTTAAAAATTTTATTTTAACGTTTTTGGGATCAAACAAACTGGTATTGCATCCATTTTATGCTTGTTGCTGGTGTTTAATCTTTTATAAATTTCAAAGACAGATTTTTCTCTCCCATTGAAGTCATCTGCCGATTTTCCTGACTCCGCGGCGATCATCGCCCATTCCAGTTCATCATAACTTGCTCCTAATTGATCTTCATCTGTTCTGTTATCTCCAAAAAGTCCATCTGTTGGAGCAGCTGTTAAAATTGAATTTGGAATAGTTAAAAATTCGCCTAAAGCATAAACATCAGACTTCATTAAGTCAGCAATTGGGCTCAGGTCAACACCGCCATCACCATACTTTGTGTAGAAACCAACGCCGAAATCTTCCACTTTATTGCCTGTTCCGGCCACTAAAAGCCCGTGAATACCAGCTAGATAGTATAAAGAAGTCATTCTTAAACGCGCTCTTGTGTTAGCTAATGATAAATTAACTTTTGTTGAATCTTTTGAAGTTGGCACAGATGACTTAAACGCCTCAAAAGTGTCAGTTAAATCTGTTTTTACACTCGAAACGTTTGGAAAACGTTTTTTTAACTGATCAATATGTTCTCTTCCTCTTGATACCTGACTTTCAGCCTGATGAATCGGCATTTCTACGCATAAAACCTGCAAACCGGTCTGTGCACATAGCGTAGAGGTCACTGCAGAGTCAACTCCGCCTGAGATTCCGATTACAAATCCGTTGACTTTTGCATTAGCAGCATAATTTTTTAACCATTCAACAATATGTGTATTTACTTTTTCTGTTTGAATTGTGCTTTTTTTAGCCATAATAGTTCAAGTTTTAAGATGGAGGGATGTATATTTGCAGAATTATTTTTTTAACTACATATACTAAATATATATGTAATATGTATTTAAAAATCCAGCAACACAAATCTAAATAAAATAAAATGAAAATTTATCGCTTTGTAGTGGTTCTGTGCTTGTTTTTTTTGTCTTGTGACCAAAAAACAAAGGTTGAAAAAGAGGTCGAAGAAATTCCGGTAGATATAAAAGTAGAACGTTTTGATAAAGCGTTTTTTGAAACTAAACCAGAGGATCTTGCCAAACTAAAAAAACAATATCCATACTTTTTTCCCGGGAACGATGATAACGTCTGGCTTCAAAAAATGAAAGAGCCAATTTGGAGAGAAGTTTACGAAGAGGTACAAAAAAAATACAGCAATTTTGAACCTGTCCGCGAAGAATTCAATGAGCTTTTTAAACATGTAAAATATTATTTTCCTAAAACCAAAACGCCAAAAGTTGTTACTGTAATAGGTGAAATGGATTATAATGCAAAAGCAATTTATGCAGACAGCTTAGTTGTGGTTGCTTTAGAACTGTATTTAGGAAAAGATCATAAATTTTATGAGTTTCCGGCCTATTTAAAATACAATTTTGAAGAAAAGCAAATTATGCCCGATGTAGTTTCGAGTTTTACCTACCGAAACATTCCGGCTTATCCGGATAAAAATTTAGTTTCTCAAATGATTTTTGAAGGGAAACAATTATATGCAAAAGATTTGCTTCTGCCGAATTATACAGATGCAGAAAAAATGGGTTACACACCCGAACAAATAAAATGGTGTGAAGAAAATGAAAGCTATATGTGGCGTTATTTTCTTGAAAGCGAAATGTTGTACAGTTTAGATCCTAAATTAACAACACGATTTATAGCACCGGCTCCATTTTCTAAATTCTATTTAGAAATTGACAATGATTCTCCGGGAAGAGTCGGAGCATGGATAGGCTGGCAGATTGTTCGTTCGTATATGAAAAACAACAATGTGCCGCTGTCAGAATTATTAAAAGTGAATGCAAAAGAAATTTTCGAAAAGTCAAAATATAAACCTAAGAAATAATGTCAAATACAATACAATCAGAAATTAAATTCAACGTCGAGTTAGACGAAAACCGTGTTCCGGAAAAATTAACCTGGAGCGCACAAGATGGAGGTGTTCAAGCCGAAGAAGCAAAAGCAATAATGTTGTCAATTTGGGACAGTAAAGCGAAAGAAACAATGCGTATTGACCTATGGACAAAAGATATGCCGGTAGACGAAATGAAAATTTTCTTTCACCAGACTTTAGTAGCAATGGCTGATACTTTTAAACGTGCCACAGACGACGAAAAAATGTCAGATACAATGAAAGATTTCTGTGATTACTTTGCAGAGAAACTGGAATTGACAAAATAGTTTTAAATTCCAATAAAAAAATCCCAAATTCCAATTTTACAGGTTGGAGTTTGGGATTTTTTATATTTTAAAATTTAATCTTTTTATTGGATTTGGAATTTAAAAAATTGGAATTTAATTTTTTAAATCGAATCTAAAAAACCACTATTACTTTTAAAGACCTCCTGATTTACTTCATCTATATAAGTCAAAAGTTCTTCTTTTCCAATAGATTCTGTAGATGAGGTTACAAAATAATGCGGCATTTCGGCCCAATTGTTAGCATACATTTGTTTTTTGTAAGCCGCAATATGTGAATCAATTTTTACTTTACTGATTTTATCGGCTTTGGTGAAAATAATGCAAAACGGAATTTCGCTTTCTCCCATGTAAGACATAAATTCAATGTCAATTTTTTGAGCTTCATGACGAATATCAATCAAAACAAATGCACAGACTAACTGCTCTCTGTTTTCAAAATAATCCGTAATAAACTGCTGGAAAATTGATTTTGTTTTTTTTGAAACTTTAGCATACCCATAACCCGGTAAATCGACTAAAAACCAATTGTTATTGATTTTAAAGTGATTTATCAGTTGCGTTTTTCCTGGTCTTCCAGATGTTTTTGCTAAATTTTTATGATTGGTAATCATGTTAATCAAAGATGATTTACCAACGTTTGATCTGCCTATAAATGCATATTCCGGCAGAAAATCTTTCGGGCATTTTGATGCATCAGAATTACTGATGATAAATTCGGCGGTATTAATTTTCATATTCTTGTTTTTTAAAACCTCCTTAAAATCGAAAGTTAGAGGCTATAATTTCTGCTCAGTAAGCCATTTTTCAAGAATTTCATTAAATTCCTGAGGATGTTCCATCATAGCTGCGTGTCCACATTTGTCAATCCAATATAAAGTTGAATTTGGCAATAATTTATCAAATTCTTCGGCAACATTTGGCGGCGTTACAGAGTCATTTTTACCCCAAATAATACAGGTTTCAACTGTCATTTTTGGTAAATCTTTAGCCATATTATGACGAATAGCGCTCTTTGCAATCGTTAAAGTTTTAATCAGTTTGATACGATCGTTAGCTGTTGCATATACTTCATCAATAAGTTCAGGAGTAGCAATTTTTGGGTCATAAAATACATCTTCAGCTTTCTTCTTGATGTATTCATAATCACCTCTTCTAGGATAACTGTCTCCCATTGCACTTTCGTAAAGTCCAGAACTTCCGGTAATTACAAGTCCGGCTACTTTTTCAGGATATAATTTTGTGTGGTAGAGTGCAATATGACCTCCCAATGAATTTCCTAATAAAATAACCTTGTCAAAACCTTTAAAAGTGATGAAATCCTTAACGTATTTAGCAAAGCTTTTTACATTCGTTTTTAAAATGCTTTGTGTGTATATTGGCAAATCAGGGATAACAACTTTGTATCCTTTTGTTGGGAAATATTCTGCTACACCATCAAAGTTACTAAGGCCTCCCATTAACCCGTGTAAAATTACAATAGGGGTTCCTTCGCCAGCTTCAAAATAGCTGTATTTGCCTTCTTTTTTGTAGTTTTTGTCCATCTAGTTTAATGCCAATTTCAATTTCGACAAATATAGGGTTTAATAAATAAAAATGAATTTTTGCTGCCATTTTTTAACTACATAATTTTAGTCGAATATATAAGTGTTTAAAAATCAGCTTTTAGAGTGTGTTTTGTGATATTACGGAATTGTTAAAATCATTGCATTATAATTACTTTTTTAAGAGAAAGACTATTTATTTTTTTTAATTGTTAAAAGATTCAATTCTTAAACTGATTAATATCTAAAGTGTTGATTTGATAATAATTAAGTGAAGTGGTAGAAATGTGGTTAAACTTATTAACAAAGTGGTATTTAGTGGTAATATGTGGTAATTTTTTTTATATTTTTGCTGTATAACATGTTAAGTGGATTTTCTTGAACACAATTGTAGGAACATATGAGTGTAAAGTCGATGCTAAAGGGAGGTTAATGATACCTGCGCCTTTAAAAAAGCAATTGGCTTCTTCTCTTCAGGACGGTTTTGTCTTGAAGCGCTCTGTTTTTCAGCAATGTTTGGAGTTGTATCCAATGGATGAGTGGAATTTGATGATGGCGAAAATTAACAAGTTGAATCGTTTCGTGAAAAAGAACAATGATTTCATTCGCAGATTTACTGCCGGTGTAAAAGTGGTAGAGATTGATGCATTAGGAAGATTGTTAGTCCCAAAAGATTTGGTGACTTTTTCAGGTATTGCTAAAGATGTTGTTTTTTCATCTGCGGTTAATATTGTAGAGATTTGGGATAAAGATTTATACGAAAAATCAATAAGCGGCGAAGATATGGATTTTGCAGATTTAGCCGAAGAAGTAATGGGAAATATTAATGACGACGACAATGGAATATCATAATCCGGTTTTACTTCATCCAACAGTTGATGGTTTAAATATTAAGCTAGACGGCATTTACGTAGATGTAACGTTTGGCGGCGGCGGTCACTCAAAAGAAATTTTGAGACGTTTAGGACCAAACGGAAAGTTATTCGCCTTTGATCAGGATGAAGATGCTTTAGCAAATGCACTGCCGGACGAAAGATTTACTTTAATTAATGAGAATTTCAGATTTATAAAAAGATTTCTTCGTTTTCATGGTGTTAAATCGGTTGACGGGATTTTGGCAGATTTAGGAGTTTCATCACATCAGTTTGATGTTCCGGAAAGAGGTTTTTCAACCCGATTTGATGCCGAGCTGGATATGCGGATGAGTCAGAAAAATGATTTAAATGCTTATCGTGTGGTTAACGAATATGAAGAACAGGATTTACGTCGTGTTTTTTTTGATTATGGGGAGTTGAAAAACGCGCCGGTTTTAGCAAGAACAATAGTAGAAGCGAGAAGAGATTACCCAATCAAAACGACAGATGAATTAAAAGATGTTTTGAAGAAATTTTTACCAGAGAAAGTTCGAAACAAAATATTAGCTCAGATTTATCAGGCTATTCGAATTGAAGTGAATCAGGAAATGGACGTTCTAAAAGAATTTATTGAGCAATCGTTAGAGATTCTTAATCCGGGCGGAAGACTTTCAGTAATCTCATACCATTCTTTAGAAGACAGACTGGTAAAAAGATTTATAAAAAACGGAATGTTTGAAGGAGAGCCGGAAAGAGATTTTTTCGGAAATTTTTCAGTACCGTTCAAAACAATAGGAAAACTGATTGTTCCGGATGATGAGGAAATCAAAATCAACAACAGAGCAAGAAGTGCAAAATTGAGAATTGCCGAAAAGATATAATATATATAGGTAGAAAAAATGAAAGGTGGAGTATTCAGCATATTAAAAGCAAGGTTTCTAATAAACGATGACGCGGTAAAAAACTGGCGATTCATAGTTTTTATAATTCTGCTGGCCATTTTGATGATTGCAAATACACAGCGATACGAACAAAAGGTTTTTGAAATCGCAAAACTAAATAATGAAGTAAAAGAATTGAGATCTGAATTTGTAGATCGACGTTCAGAACTGATGAAGTTAAAAATGGAATCGACGATATCAGATAAAATGCTCGAAAAGCAAATTTATCCATCAACAGTTCCTCCAACAAAAATAGAAGTTAAAAAAGAAGAAGAAAAAAGTTTCTTTAAAAGAATATGGCAGTAGACGATAAACATATATCCTACAGAATTTACCTCGTAGCAGTTTTCATCTTTTTGATGGCAATTGCTATTGTTGTTAAATTAACCAATATTCAATGGGTTGAAGGAGATTATTACAGAAAACTGGCAAAACAGCGTACCGTTAGAAATTTTGTAATTCCGGCAAACAAAGGAAATATTTATTCTGCTGACGGAAGTTTACTGGCAACATCAATTCCGAATTATGAAATTCGTTTTGATGCAAAAGCGCCAAAAAAAGAAACTTTTGAAAAGTATGTAAAACCATTATCTGATTCTTTAGAAACGATTTTAGACAGACCATCAGGTTATTATGAAAAAGAATTAAGAAAAGCGCGAGAAAACAAAAATCGTTATTATTTGATTGCGCGCAATTTAAGTTATACCGAATATGTGAAAATTAAAGGTTTTCCATTATTCAATTTAGGCGCTTTTAAAGGCGGAATTATTGTAGAGCAGGAAACGGTTAGAAAACATCCGATTGGAAAAATTGCCGAAAGAACAATTGGTTACGACCGTATTGATCCCGCAACCGGAGTTGAAGTTGGAAAAGGAATCGAATGGGCTTTTAAAAGTTATTTGAACGGAAAAGACGGGAAAATTCTAAAACAAAAAATTGCAAAAGGGCAGTGGAAACCAATTCGAGATTTAAACGAAGTGGACCCAATTGACGGTTACGATGTGATTTCGACAATAGATGTTTTCATTCAGGATATTGCGCATCACGCATTACTAAAACAACTGGAAGATTACGAAGCAGATCATGGTTGTGTGGTAGTTATGGAAACAGAAACCGGACATGTAAAAGCAATTTCAAATTTAGGAAGAGCAGAAGACGGATCGTATTACGAAACAACAAATTACGCAATTGCAGAATCTCATGAACCGGGATCGACTTTTAAACTAGTTGATTTAATGGCGATTTTAGAAGACAAAGTAGCTGATACAAGTACAGTTTTCGATAGTCACGGAGGTCAGGTTAAATATTACGGGCGAGCTGTTAATGATTCGCACAAAGGTGGTTATGGGAAAGTTTCATTAGCTCGTGGATTTGAACTTTCGTCAAATACAGTTATGGTTCAGGCGGTTTATGAAAATTACAAAAGTAATCCGTCTAAGTTTGTGAATCATATCAATAGTTACGGATTAAATAAGACATTAGGATTGCATTTTAAAGGAGAAGGAAGACCATATATTCCACAGCCAGGTGACAAACATTGGTCAGGGACTACGCTTCCGTGGATGGCTTTTGGATATAATGTTTCGGTTACGCCAATGCAGACTTTGGCATATTATAATTCAGTTGCCAATAATGGTGTAATGGTAAAACCGCAATTTGTTTCTGAAATTAAAGAATGGAACAAAACCATCAAAAAGTTTGATGTTGAAGTAATAAATCCAAGAGTTTGTTCGCCGGAGACTATTAAAAAACTGAAAGCAGTATTGCTGAATGTGGTTAAAAAAGGAACAGGTTCTAAGTTGTATTCGAAAGATTTTTCGATGGCAGGAAAAACCGGAACGGCTCAGATGAATTATGGAGGAAAAGAAGGAAAATCAGCATTATATTATGCCTCTTCTTTCGTTGGATATTTTCCGGCAGATCATCCTAAATATTCTTGTATTGTAGTAGTTCATAAACCAAATACATCAAAAAATAATTATTACGGAGCAGATGTTGCGGGGCCGGTTTTTAAAAGAATTGCCCAAAAAATATTTACAGACGCGCCGTCAACAAATAAAATAAAACAACTGGATTCTAAAATTGCAAAACAAGAAAGCAGTTACGAGAAGTACGATGTAGAATCAAGAAAAAAATCAAATGCAATTCCTAATTTAAAAGGAATGCCGGGAATGGATGCCGTTGCTTTGCTTGAAAATCTTAATGTGAAAATTAAGGTAAAAGTAATAGGAGTAGGAAAGGTGAAAAAGCAGTCTATTCAGGCAGGAGAAACTATAAATAAAAACACAACTATAGTATTAGAATTATCGTGAAAATACTAAAAGACATATTATACAAAGTAGCTATCGAATCTGTAACAGGTTCTACAGAAATTGGCATCCAGAAAATTGAATTTGATTCCCGAAAAGTAGAGTCAAATGATATTTTTGTGGCCATTCGCGGTTCATTATCTGACGGACATGATTATATCGAAAAAGCAATTCAGTTAGGAGCAAAAGCTATTATTTGTGACACACTTCCTCAAAATATTGAGAAAGAAGTAACCTATATTCAGGTAAAAGACACTAATGCAGCATTGGCTTTTATTGCGGCTAATTATTTTGAAGATCCATCTTCAAAACTAAAATTAGTCGGCGTAACCGGGACAAACGGAAAAACAACAATTGCATCGTTATTATTTCAATTGTTTCAAAAAGCAGGATTTAAAGTTGGTTTATTATCAACCGTAAAAATCATGGTTGATGATACAGAATATCCGGCAACGCATACAACGCCAGATTCAATTACTATCAATCATTATTTAAATGAAATGATTGAAGCTGGAGTTACGCATTGTTTTATGGAAGTAAGTTCACACGGAATCCACCAAAAACGTACAGAAGCTTTGCATTTTGTGGGTGGGATTTTTACGAACCTTTCGCACGATCATTTAGATTATCACGCAACATTTGCTGAATACAGAGATGTAAAAAAATCATTTTTTGATTCACTGCCAAAAACAGCTTTCGCATTATCAAACATCGATGATAAAAACGGAACTGTAATGCTGCAAAATACGGTTGCAAGAAAGTTTACATACGCCCTAAAATCATATGCTGATTTTAAAGCAACAATTTTAGAAAGCCAATTATCTGGTTTATTATTAAAAGTAAACGACAATGAAGTTTGGGTAAAACTAATCGGGACTTTTAATGCCTACAATGTTTTGGCGATTTACGGAACTGCAGTTGAATTAGGAATGGATAGTTTGGAAGCATTGCGCTTACTGTCTGATTTAGAAAGTGTTTCAGGTCGTTTTCAATACATTGTTACCGATTCAAAAATAACAGCAATTATAGATTATGCACACACGCCGGATGCTTTAGAAAATGTTCTAAAAACGGTTGATGACATCCGTACAAAAAACGAACAATTGATTACAGTTGTAGGCTGCGGCGGAAACAGAGATAAAACAAAAAGACCAATTATGGCAAAAATTGCTACAGATCTTAGCGATAAAGCAATTTTAACATCAGACAATCCAAGAAACGAAGATCCTGAAGTGATTCTCGATGAAATGGAACAAGGTGTAGAAGCTCATAATTATAAAAAGATATTGAGAATTACGGATAGAAAACAAGCTATTAAAACCGCTTGTCAATTGGCACAGCCAAATGATATTATTCTGATTGCCGGAAAAGGGCATGAAACCTATCAGGAAATAAATGGTGTTCGCCATCATTTTGACGATATGGAGACTGTAAAAGAAATTTTAGACCAACTAGGAAAATAACAAAATGAAAATTCCAAATTCCAAAATCCAATATAACGTTGGAATTTGGGATTTAAAAATTGGAATTTCATTCAAAATTGGAATTTAAAAAATAGAAAATATGCTGTACTATTTATTTGAATATTTTGACAAAACATTAGATTTACCAGGAACAGGAGTATTCCAGTACATCACTTTTAGATCGGCTTTAGCATTTATGCTTTCATTGCTTTTGTCAACTATTTATGGTAAAAGGGTGATTAACTTTTTGCGCCGCCAGCAAGTTGGAGAAACAGTTCGTGAACTTGGTTTAGCAGGTCAAAACGAGAAAGCGGGTACACCAACAATGGGTGGATTGATTATTATTTTTGCTACATTAATTCCGGTTTTTCTATTTGCAAGACTTCATAATATCTATATCGTATTGCTTATTGTAACTACTTTATGGATGGGAACTATTGGTTTTGTTGACGATTATATCAAAATATTCAAAAAAGACAAACAAGGACTAAAAGGAATTTTCAAAGTAATTGGTCAGGTTGGTCTTGGGATAATAGTTGGAGCAGTTTTATATTTTAATCCAGCTGTGACAGTAAGAACAGATACAGGCCGTACAGATGTTTTTAAATCAAATGTTAGCACAACGGTAGTTTTGCCTGCACCGGTTGAAGAAAAATCGACAGCAACCACTATTCCTTTCGTAAAAAATAATGAATTTGATTATGCTGAAGTTTTATCATTTATGGGAGAAGGATATGAAAAATGGGCTTGGCTGATATTTATTCCAGTTGTAATTTTTATTATCACAGCAGTTTCAAACGGAGCAAATTTAACAGATGGAATCGATGGTCTCGCAGCCGGAACTTCCGCAGTCTCGGTACTCGCACTAGGAATATTTACGTTTGTTTCAGGAAATATCATTTTCTCCAACTATCTAAATATAATGTACATACCCAATTCGGGAGAAATGACCGTCTTTATATCTGCTTTTGTTGGAGCTTTAATTGGATTTCTTTGGTACAATTCATTTCCGGCATCCGTATTTATGGGAGATACAGGAAGTTTGACCATTGGAGGAATCATTGCCGTTTTAGCTATTGCAGTTCGTAAAGAAATATTGATTGTTTTATTCTGCGGAATTTTCCTTGCCGAAAGTGCTTCAGTAATTATTCAGGTAACTTATTTTAAATATACGAAGAAACGCTTTGGCGAAGGCCGAAGAATTTTCCTGATGTCGCCATTGCACCATCATTATCAGAAAAAAGGATATCACGAAAGTAAAATTGTGACCCGTTTCTGGATTGTTGCTGTAATGTTAGCCATATTATCAATCGTTACTTTAAAATTAAGATAAA
The DNA here is from genome assembly GCF_002210235.1 of Flavobacterium sp. NLM. Taxonomy (NCBI): domain Bacteria; kingdom Pseudomonadati; phylum Bacteroidota; class Flavobacteriia; order Flavobacteriales; family Flavobacteriaceae; genus Flavobacterium; species Flavobacterium sp. NLM. The sequence continues at coordinate 309,207 of NZ_LIAC01000010.1, read as the reverse complement.
TGAGATTAGTGGTATTAGGAGGAGGAGAAAGTGGGGTTGGAACCGCCATTCTCGGAAAGAAACAAGGTTACGATGTTTTTGTATCTGATTTTGGAAAGATAAAAGAAAGCTATAAAGAGGTTCTTATCATTAATAAAATTGCCTGGGAAGAAGAACAGCATACTGAGGATTTGATTCTAAATGCTGATGTGGTGATGAAAAGCCCCGGAATTCCAGATAAATCTCCGATAGTTAAAAAGTTGATTGAAAAAGGAATAAAAGTAATTTCGGAAATCGAATTTGCCGTCCCTTATACAGAAGCAATGACAATTGGAATTACTGGAAGTAATGGTAAAACAACAACAACAATGCTCACGTATCATTTGCTTAAATCGGCCGGACTCAATGTAGGTTTGGGAGGAAATATAGGGAAGAGTTTTGCCTGGCAGGTAGCCGAAAATAAATTCGACGCATACGTTCTTGAATTAAGCAGTTTTCAGTTAGACGGAATAATAGAATATAGGCCGGATATAGCAATAATAACGAACATAAGCCCGGATCATTTAGATCGATACGAATATAAATATCAAAATTATATCAATTCGAAGTTCCGAATAACGATGAACCAAACCGAAAGCGATTATCTCATTTATGATGCAGACGACGAGGCAAGCGCAGAATGGTTAAAAAACAATAAAACAAAAGCAAAATTAATTCCTTTTTCTCTGACAAAAAGTTTTGACGAAGGAGCTTCTATAAATAACAACAAAATGGAAATAAAGATCAACCAAGAAGAGTTTACAATGGAAACAGAATACATTGCGTTAGAAGGAAAACATAATATGAAAAACGCAATGGCAGCAAGCTCTGTAGCAAAATTGATGCAAATTAGAAATGCAACAATTCGTGAAAGTTTATCTAATTTTCAAGGTGTTGAACACCGTTTAGAGAAAGTATTAAAAATCCAGAATGTACAATACATCAACGATTCTAAAGCGACAAACGTAAACGCTACTTTCTTTGCTTTAGACAGTATGAATGTTCCAACCGTTTGGATCGTGGGTGGAGTTGATAAAGGAAACGATTACAACGAATTAATGCCATTGGTTCGTGAAAAAGTAAAAGCCATTATTTGTCTTGGAGTTGATAACCATAAAATTATTAGCGCTTTTGGAGATGTTGTTGATATTATGGTTGAAGTGAATAATATGAACGACGCTGTAAAAACAGCTCAAAAATTAACTGAAAAAGGCGACGCTGTTTTATTGTCTCCAGCCTGCGCAAGTTTCGATTTATTCGAAAACTACGAAGACAGAGGGAAGCAATTCAAGCAAGCGGTTCATAACTTGTAGAAAATAGTTTAAAGTTTCATGTTTCAGGTTTCAAGTTCGATGCCTAAAATTTGAAACCTGAAACAAAAGAAACCTGAAACAAAACAACAATGAAGGAGCTAGTTAACAAACTAAAAGGAGATAGGGTAATATGGTCATTCGTGGCCCTATTGGCGTTGTTTTCGTTTATGCCTGTTTTTAGTGCGAGTAGTAATCTGGCGTATATCGGTCATGGAACCGGAAATACATTGGGTTATCTGGTAAAACATTTGGCACACGTTTGCATCGGTTTCCTAATTATTTACTGGGTTCACAAAGTACCGTATCATTATTTTAGAGCCATTTCAAAAATTGCACTTCCGGTAGTTTGGTTATTGTTATTATATACCTTATTAAAAGGAACTGTAATTGCAGGAGCAAATGCAAGTCGTTGGATTCAGGTACCGTTCATTGGAATTACGTTTCAAACATCAACATTAGCGGCAAGCGTATTGTTTATTTATGTAGCCCGTTATTTGTCAAAAACCAAAGAAGAAAATGAGCCGTTTCAAACCTCATTTGTTCAGCTTTGGGTTCCGGTGTTTATTACTTTGGCATTAATATTACCAGCCAACTTTTCAACCACAGCGTTGATTTTTGCAATGGTAATGATGCTGACATTTATTGGTAAATATCCATTAAAATATATTGCTTTTATCATTGGGTCAGGAGTTGCGATGTTAGCCTTTTTCCTTTTGGTAGCAAAGGCATTTCCAGAATCAAGATTCTTCAGCAGGGTATCAACATGGGAAAGTCGTATTATGAACTTTACCACAGATAAGCCAGACGAAGATGATTATCAAATTGAAAAAGCAAAAATTGCAATTGCATCTGGAAGATTAGGCGGATTAGGTCCTGGAAAAAGTGTTCAAAAGAACTTTTTACCACAATCATCTTCGGATTTTATTTACGCGATTGTAGTAGAAGAATATGGTTTAGTAGGCGGCGTTTCAATCTTAGTGCTGTATTTATTGTTATTGTTCCGATTTGTGATTGCGTCGCATAAAGCCAATACATTATTCGGAAAACTAGTCGTCGTCGGACTCGGATTTCCAATGATATTTCAGGCCATGATTAATATGGCGGTTGCAGTAGAATTGCTGCCGGTAACAGGACAGACGCTTCCGCTGATAAGTTCTGGAGGAAGTTCCATCTGGATGACTTGTTTTTCACTTGGAATCATCATTAGTGTAACCAAGAAAGACGAAGAAATCGCCGAAGAACAAGAAGAAAAAGAAAGAAGAAAAGAAGCACTTCAAAGATTAATAGATAAAGAATTGGCAGAAGAAGATTTGCCGGTTGATGAAAGAGAAGAAATTTACGAAGAAGAAGCGATGTATTCAATTCAGGATAATTCAAGAAATCCGATGAATGCAGTTTTAAACAAATAATAAAGGATAAATAGTTTAACGATAACTATTACGAGATATGACAAAGTATAAATTCATACTAAGCGGAGGCGGAACAGGTGGACATATCTATCCTGCAATTGCTATTGCAAATGAATTAAAATTACAATTTCCTGATGCTGAATTTCTTTTTGTAGGTGCCAAAGATAAAATGGAAATGCAAAAAGTACCTCAGGCAGGTTACGAAATAAAAGGTCTTTGGATTGCTGGTTTACAAAGAAAATTAACCTTGCAAAATATGATGTTTCCTCTAAAATTAGCAACAAGTTTGTTAGAATCAAGAAGAATTATCAAACAATTTAAACCAAATGTTGTAATAGGAACGGGAGGTTTTGCCAGCGGACCATTATTACAGGCAGCAGGAGGAGCAGGGATTCCAACAGTAATTCAGGAACAGAACTCTTTTCCGGGAATCACAAACAAACTGCTAAGCAAAAAAGCAAATGCAATTTGTGTGGCCTATGAAAATTTAGAACGCTTTTTTCCAAAAGATAAAATCGTTTTAACAGGAAACCCGGTTCGTCAGGATTTAATTGATATTGATAATAAACGAGATGAAGCAATTGCTTTTTATGGTTTAGATCCAAATAAAAAAACATTGCTGGTGCTGGGCGGAAGTTTAGGCGCAAGAAGAATCAATCAGTTAATTGAAAAAGAATTGTCAAATTTTCTTTCGCAGGATGTTCAAATCATCTGGCAGTGCGGAAAATTATATTTTGAAGATTATAAAAAACACAATCAGCAAAACGTAAGAGTTGTTGATTTTATTGAAAGAATGGATTTTGTTTACGCTGCCGCAGATGTAATTATTTCAAGAGCAGGAGCATCATCAGTTTCAGAATTATGCATTGTAGGGAAACCGGTAATTTTTGTTCCGTCACCAAATGTAGCTGAAGATCATCAAACAAAAAATGCACAGGCCATTGTCGAGGCTAAAGGCGCGATTTTGTTGAAAGAAACTGAATTAGACAGCGAGTTTAGCATTGTTTTTGAAGCGCTGCTGAAAGATGATGGAAAACAAAAACAATTGAGCGCAAATATTAAAAAACTGGCAAAACCAGATGCGACAAAAGTAATTGTAGAAGAAATTAAAAAGTTGTTATAATATAACTTTTTATAAAAATTATGAAACATCCAAGGAATTGCACAATGTTATTTTAGGCAATTTGGTCAAATAAGAACAAGAAAAATACAAAGACTTAATTACTAGTTTTTTATAAAATTAAAAGCAGTAAATAAGTTTTGAAAAAAACAGAATTTAAAGAGTAAAGTTTTAAGGCTTAAAGCCTAAAGCCTAATGCTTAAAGCAAGAATCAAAATGAATTTAAATCAAATACAAAACGTTTATTTTATTGGCATCGGAGGAATCGGAATGAGTGCCTTGGCCCGCTATTTTAAATATATCGGGAAACAAGTTTCAGGTTACGATAAAACACCGTCAATGCTGACAAGTGAATTAATTGAAAGTGGTATTGATATTCATTTTGAAGACAATATTGGTTTAATTCCGTCTGATTATTATGTAGAAAATACGCTGGTGATTTTTACACCTGCAGTTCCAAAAACACATTCAGAATGGAATTATTTCATCGAAAGAAATTACGAAATTAAAAAGCGTGCCGAGGTTTTAGGGATTATCACCAAAGACACTTTTAGTTTCGCAGTTGCCGGAACACACGGTAAAACAACAACGTCAAGTATTTTAGGACATATTCTATACGAAAGCGGTGCAGATGTTACAGCATTTGTGGGTGGAATTGTAGAGAATTATAATTCTAATTTAATTGGAACCGGAAAAACGGTAACCGTTGTAGAAGCCGACGAATTTGACCGTTCGTTCCTGCATTTACATCCAAATATTGCCTGCGTAACCTCAATGGACGCTGACCATTTGGATATTTACGGAACAAGTGGTGCTATTGAAGCTTCGTTTGTGGAGTTTGCTTCGAAAGTTGAAGATAAAAGCAAATTATTTATAACTAAAGAATTGCCTCTTGACGGAGTTCAATGTGCTATAAATGAAGATGCTGTATACAAAGCATATAATGTTCGAATTGAAGATGGAAGTTATGTTTTTGACGTGCAGACGCCATCAGAAATTATAAAAGACCTTCATTTTGGGCTGCCAGGAAAACACAATCTTATGAATGGTTTAATGGCTATTGCGATGGCAAAAACTTATGGTACCCCAACCGATGCCATCGCAAAAGCTATTGCCTCGTTTAATGGAATCAGAAGACGTTTTTCGTATCAGATCAAATCTGAAAAATTAGTTTATATAGATGATTATGCGCATCATCCAACAGAAATAAATGCTGTTCATCAAGCAGTTAGGGAATTATATCCGGGACGTAAAGTTTTGGCGATTTTCCAGCCGCATTTGTTCAGCAGAACAAGAGATTTTGCCGACGGATTTGCCGAAAGCTTATCTCAGTTTGACGAAGTGTTTTTAATGGATATTTATCCGGCACGCGAATTACCGATGGAAGGGATTACATCGCAATGGCTGTTAGGAAAAATGACCAATTCGAACAAAAAAATTGTTGCAAAAGAAGATTTATTAGCGCAGATTAAAGCCAGTGATGCGCCAATAATTGTAACAATAGGAGCTGGTGATATTGGTGAAATGGTACCGTCAATTAAAAAAATGCTAAATGAAAATATTTAATTGGACAAATATTCGATTAGTACTCATTTTAGGGCTTGTTCTTTTTTTATATTCTTTCGCACAACATCGAAACGGAGATAGAAAATTGAAAAAATCCATGGTTGTTTTTGTAGGAGAAAATACGCTTTTTGTAAAACCGGAAATAGTTAATAAATTGTTGATAGAAAATAAAAGGGACGCTTCCAGTATTAGAAAAGATGAAGTAGATTTGAATAAGATAGAAAAAAACCTTGATACGCAAGACATGATTGAGAAGTCAGATGTTTTTGTAAGTATCGACGGTGTTCTAAAAGCGGTAGTAAAACAGAAGACACCAATAGCGCGAGTTTATGATGGTGATCGCTCTTTTTATATTGACTATGAGGGAAATAAAATGCCCTTGTCAGATAATTTTACGGCGCGAGTTCCTCTTGTTTCAGGGGCAATAAATGAAAAAAATAACGAAGATTTAGCTGCTTTATTTCGCACAATTTACGACGATGCGTTTTTGAAAAAAAACATCATTGCGATACAAATTATGCCTAATGGCAGCCTAAAAATGTTTAACCGAAACTATGATTACTTCATAGATTTTGGTCGTACAATGAATGTTGATAAAAAATTTAGAAACTATAAAGCGTTTTTTCAAAAAGCAGTTTTAGATAGTTCGTTATATAAATACAGCAAGATTGACCTTAGGTTTACGGAACAAGTAGTTTGCACAAAATAATAGAAAATGGAAAAAGATAACATTGCAGTAGGTCTAGATATTGGAACGACAAAAATAGTTGCCATGATAGGCAAGAAGAACGAATATGGCAAACTTGAAATTTTGGGTATTGGGAAATCCAAAAGTTTAGGTGTTGCGAGAGGTGTTGTAAACAACATTACGCAGACTATTCAATCGATTCAGCAAGCAATACTTGAAGCAGAAAACAATTCAGGTTACAAAATAAAAGATGTTGTAGTGGGTATCGCCGGACAGCACATCAGAAGTATTCAGCATACAGATTACATCAGCCGTAATAATCCGGAAGAAGTAATTGGCGAAAAAGATATTCAGCTTTTAATCGATCAGGTAAATAAACTGGCGATGTTACCGGGAGAAGAAATTATTCACGTTCTGCCGCAGGAATTTAAAATCGACGGACAGTCTGAAATAAAAGAACCAATCGGGATGTACGGCGGAAGATTAGAATCTAGTTTTCACGTTGTAGTTGGACAGGCTTCTTCAATCAGAAATGTTGGAAGATGTATTCAGAGTTCAGGGATCGAATTATCAGGACTGACATTAGAACCATTAGCTTCGGCAGATGCCGTTTTAAGTCAGGAAGAAAAAGAAGCTGGAGTTGCGCTTATCGATATTGGTGGCGGAACAACAGATTTAGCCATTTTTAAAGACGGAATTATTCGTCATACCGCTGTAATCCCTTTTGGAGGAAATGTAATTACAGATGATATTAAAGAAGGCTGTTCGATTATCGAAAAACAAGCAGAGCTTTTAAAAATAAAATTCGGATCAGCATGGCCGGGAGAAAATAAAGACAACGAAATTGTTTCTATTCCTGGTTTAAGAGGCAGAGAGCCAAAAGAGATTTCGCTTAAAAACTTATCTAAAATTATTCACGCCCGTGTAGTGGAAATTGTAGAGCAGGTTTTTGCAGAAATCAAAGCTTACGGACACGAAGATCCCCGCAAAAAATTAATTGCAGGAATCGTTCTTACAGGTGGTGGAGCTCAGCTAAAACATATTAAACAATTAGTGGAATATATTACTGGGATGGATACCAGAATAGGATATCCAAACGAGCATTTAGCAGGAAACTCAAGCGAAGAAATTTCAAGTCCGTTATTTGCAACCGCTGTTGGATTAGTAATGAACAGCATTGAGAACAGCACACAAAGCGCAATTAGAATGGAAGTAGTAAACGAACAGCCAAAAGTTGTTTATAGAAACGTTCCTCCGCCGGTGCAGCGATACGAAGTTGAAGAAAACTACGTTGAACAAGTAGAAACTTTTGAAGAGCCAAGAGAAGTGAAAACGACAAAGGTTGCAGCAGAATCTACAGAAACAAAAATAAGAAGATCATTTTTTGATAGATACGTCGATAAAATCAAAGATTTTTTAGACAACGCTGAGTAAATATAAGCCGAATAATAAGAGAAAAGGATTACTTTTTGCCCCAAGTCAAGAAGTAAAAAATGTACTAAATAAGAATTTCAAAAACCAAAAAGATGATGAGCAACTCAGAATTTGGAAGTATTTCATTTGATTTACCGAAAAATCAATCAAATGTAATCAAAGTAATAGGTGTAGGTGGAGGTGGTAGTAACGCGATTAACCACATGTTTAAGCAAGGCATTAAAGGTGTAGATTTTATCGTTTGTAATACCGATTCACAAGCATTGCAAAATAGTTCAGTACCTAACAAAATTCAGTTAGGTATGAATTTAACAGAAGGTTTAGGAGCAGGAGCAAATCCTGATGTAGGACAACAGTCTGCTATTGAAAGTATCGCCGACATTGAAAAAATGTTAGACCGTGGTACTAAAATGGTATTTATTACTGCAGGTATGGGTGGAGGAACCGGTACTGGTGCCGCTCCCGTAATCGCACAATTAGCAAAAGAAAGAGAGATCCTTACAGTAGGTATCGTGACAATTCCGTTTCAGTTTGAAGGGAAAGTACGTCAGGAGCAAGCCTTATTGGGAATCGAAAAATTACGTAAACAAGTTGACTCTTTAATCGTAATTAATAATAATAAATTAAGAGAAGTTTACGGAAATCTTGGCTTTAAAGCAGGATTCTCAAAAGCGGATGAAGTTTTAGCAACTGCCTCTAGAGGTATTGCTGAAGTAATTACGCACCACTATACTCAAAATATCGATTTACGCGATGCTAAAACAGTTTTGGCAAACAGCGGAACGGCTATTATGGGATCTGCTGTGGCAGAAGGAGAAAACAGAGCAAAAGATGCGATTGTATCTGCATTAGATTCTCCATTATTAAATGACAATAAAATTACAGGAGCCAAAAACGTATTGTTGCTTATCGTTTCTGGATCTAACGAAATAACGCTTGACGAAATCGGAGAAATCAATGATCACATTCAGGCAGAAGCAGGTTACAACGCAAATATTATCATGGGAGTTGGTGAAGACGAAACTCTTGGTGAAGCTATTGCTGTAACCATTATTGCTACTGGTTTTGATGTTGAACAACAAAACGAAATCGTTAATACGGAGCCTAAAAAAATCATTCACACGTTAGAAGATGAGCAAAGATCTGTTCATAATTTAACGAACAGACCACTTACTTCTTTTGATTTAAATGCAGAGACACCAATTGCAAAAACAGAAGACAAAGTAGTTTTTGATTTAATGGAAGATACGGTTGCTCCCGTAATTCAAACTCCAGTTGCACCGGTAACAACGCCAACAATTAATCAGGAAGAATTGGTAGTGATGTCTGAGTTTATTAAAAACCTTGACGTGACTTTTGAAATCGTTTCGCCAATTACAGATATTGATTTTAAAATTTCAACTCCGGCCGCAGTTGTTCAGGAAGTAAAACCTGTACAACAGCAAAGAACTTTTGAAAGAGAAGAACAAACGACTTTTTCATTTGATTTACCGCTTTTCAAATCTGAGCCAGAAGCGAGAAGAGAGCCAGCTGCAGAGCAGGAAAATAAAATCATGTTTGAATTAACAAACGAAACTCGTAATATTAAAGTAAACGATCCAGTTTCATTTGTTCCTGTAACAGAGCTTTCTGATAACGGAATTATCAAATATTCGTTAGAAGAATATATGGAAGTTGAAAACGAATTAACAGCTTCTAAACCAGTTGAAAAAGTGATCGAAGATACAGTTCCTGAGGAATTGAATATTACTTTAAAACCAAGAGTAGATTTTGCAAGTCAGCCTGATTTTACAACAACTTCAGAAGTTTCTCCAATGGAATTAACAATTGAGGAAACACTTCGTTTAAGAGCTGAAGAAAGAAGAAAGAAACTAAAAGAATTTAATTATAAATTCCACAATAACGTTTCAAGAATCGATGAGTTGGAAAAAGAGCCGGCTTATAAAAGATTAGGAATCGATTTATCGAATTCTCAATCAAACAATACAAATTCAAGAATTTCGGTTGGAACAGATAGTAACAACGATTTGCAATTGCGTTCAAACAATTCATTTTTGCACGACAACGTAGATTAATTTTACAATCATAATATTAGGATAGCCCGAAAATTGGATTTAATTTTCGGGTTATTTTTTTTATCTTCGCACAGAATTTAGAAATTTGACTTTTAAATTAGTATTTTAAAGACAATATTGTCACCCTGAGCGAAGTCGAAGGGCTTTTTGTCGGAAAGGGCTTCGACAAAGTTTATCCTGAGCGGAGTCGAATGGACTCAGCCTGACAACTAGAATATTATTTAAAATAAAAAAATACCTGGTTAATAATCAATTTATAAGCACTAGCTTATTCAAATAAAAAAATAAAAGATGAGTTTACAAACACAAATCATGGAAGAGATTAAAACTGCCATGAAAGCAAAAGATACAGTAGCATTAGAATCTTTAAGAGCAATTAAATCTGAATTATTATTAGCTTCAACTGCTTCTGGATCTAAAGAAGAATTATCAGAAGACGAAGAAATTAAATTACTTCAAAGATTAGTTAAAACTCGTAAAGAAAGTGCAAGAATCTTTACAGAACAAAACCGTCCTGATTTAGCTGAACCAGAATTGGCTCAGGTTGCGGTAATCGAGAAGTTTTTACCAGCACAGTTAAGTGAAGAAGAGGTAGAAGCTGTAGTTGCAAAAATTATCGCTGAAACCGGAGCTTCTGGAATTGCTTCAATGGGTAAAGTTATGGGGTTAGCATCTGCTCAATTAGGCGGAACTGCTGAAGGAAAAACTATTTCTACAATTGTGAAAAAATTACTTTCTTAGTAAATTCCAATATTTAAATTCCAAATTCCAAGTTTAAGATTGGAATTTGGGATTTAAAAAAAATTGAATTTTAAATATTTGACCGCGTAGTTCAACTGGATAGAATATCAGATTTCGGCTCTGAGGGTTGGGGGTTCGAACCCCTCCGCGGTCACTAAAAAAGGAAAGCCTGCAAAATATTATTTTGCAGGCTTTCCTTTTTTATAGTTCGAAATCCATTATCGTCTTTAATTTTTAAACCTAAATTTATATTCTATTAGTAGAGTAAAACAATTACTTTGTTTCTATTTTTCGTTTGTATATTGATTTCTAAAATAATTAATTAAATTACAGTACTTTAATAGCACAAATCAAACTTAATTATGATTAAAATTAAAACCATTCTATTTTTATTATTTATTTCAAATTCAATATTGGCTCAAACTAATTTTTTTAAAATGCCTGATGGTACAATCTTGGATGAAAAAATTTTCAATAGGAAAAAAAATGATATGATTGAAACAGGAAATATAAATGTTGGAGTAGAAGCAGGCATTATAAGAAATGATTCAATCATAAAAGAGGTTAAATTAGATTATTTAAATCCATTTGCGAAACATAAAAAGAAAATTGGTACTGCATTTGAAATTCAAAAATTCAAAAATAAGGAAGGTAAAAATTATGATGAAAATTATCTAAAAGGTAAAGCATCATTAATTAATTTTTGGTCCATAAATTGTGAACCTTGTATTAAAGAATTCCCTGATTTGAACAGAATTAAGCAACAGTTTAATAATTCAGTGAATTTTGTGGCTATTACAGTTGATAGTTCTGTAGATGTCGAGAATTTTATCAAAAAGCATAAATTTGATTATGACCAGATTACAGATTCATTATTTCCACTTCTTAATGAATTAAAAATAAATGCTTTACCAATGACTATTATATTAGATAAAAATGGTATCATTTTAAATGTCTATGGAGGGTTAATTACAGACAACGAAAATGAAGTTATTGAAACATTGAAAAATTCATTATAATACAACTATTTTAATCATTAATAAAAACAATATTTATGATGACACTAATTGCAATATTTTTTCCGTCCCTTTCTTTTTTATTGAGAGGTAAAATTTTCACTGCCATTATCTGTTTAATTCTTCAGATAACTTTGATTGGCTGGATTCCTGCTGCAATTTGGGCTGTGATTTCTTTACAAAATTCAAGAGCAGACAAACGCAATGAGAAATTGATAAAAGCGACGAGAGCCAGGTAAACAAACTTTTACTTTTAAACGGAACGTGAAAATCTTAAAACTTAGTTATTTCTCAGATCGTTTTTTTCTAAAGCCTTTAATCAAAACAATAATTGAAAACACAAAAACAATACTATAAACAATAGCCAGTGCCGGTTTTTCAAATTTTAGTGTTTCAAAGTCAAATTGCTTATACAGCGCTGCGCCTAAAATGATAGCTACAATACTAAAAGTAAATACTGGTACATTGTTTTTGTTCTCCATGGTTTTGATATTTTGGTTTATAAAGGTTAATTATTTAATAGTTTTTCCGGCATTTCCTGTTTTCACTTCTCCGGCTCGTTTATAACTGGCTAAAATAACTCCGGTTGTAGTAACAGTACTTTCTGTTAAAGTAAATCCTGACGGATGCGCAGTATTGTCAAACAGCTTTTTTCCTTTGCCAAGCAGAAGCGGATGAATTTTTAATTTGAGTTCATCAACCAAATCATTCTTTAAAAGTAAATGAATAAGCTCACTGCTTCCCCAAACCTGAATGTCCAATCCTTCTGAAGCTTTGAGTTTCTTGATATCGGCCAGACTTTTGATGAAATTAGAATTTTTCCAATCTGATTTTTTTCTGGTTTTAGAAAAAACGTATTTATTACCTTCATTAATTCCCGGCCAAAATTCTGTGTTTTTAGGCCAGTACTCTTCCCAGATTTCAAAAGTCTTTCTGCCTAAAAGATAATCGGCAGGTTTTATTTCATTAGCCACAGCTTTACTATAAACTTCGTCACCAAATGGTGCTGTCCAGCCGCCAAATTTAAATCCATCAGATTTATCTTCTTTCGGTCCGCCCGGAGCCTGCATAACCCCATCTAGCGAAATCATTGACAAAACAATTATTTTTCTCATAATATATTGATTTTGTGGATATACAAATTTAATTAACTACACAGAAATATTGATAAACTAAGAAAATATAATCGTAAAAAAGCTTTTCGATTTTGTCTTTATTAAAATTAACAGAAGTAAATCATCTTAAGTTTGAATAATCTGTTTTTTGGCTAACTTCATTATAAAATTGAGCTTTTTGGTACGTGTTTTCAATAGGCTGATCTATGTTTTTAATTTTATCCCTGATTACAATTATCATATATAAAATTAAGATGAAAGTTATAAATAAGCCAAAAATATTTAAAAGCAGCATCCCAATGCCATGTTCATCAACTTTTTCTTTTGCGTAGTCATATTCTACTTCGGCATCAATTTGATTAACATCTGGATCTTCCGGCAAATAATGTACTGTCAAGTATTTAATTAGTCGGTTAGGATCTTTTGGAATAAATTCTTCGGTTGTGAATTCATTATTATAAACTTTGTCCTTTATTTTAAAGCTGTATTTAAAATCATATGAATATCTATAATAATTACCACTTGTAATTTGTGTTGTGACATAATTATCGTCAAGTTTTGCAAGTACAGTTTTTCCGTTTTTTAATAAATTTTCTATTTTGTTTTTATAATGCCTGTCTCCATAAATTCTGTCGTATGTATTATTACAACAAATTGCGAATAGTATCAGTAATACAAATAAGAATCCTAAATTTTTAAGTAAAAAAATAACTTTTATTAGAGGATCAGCTGAGGATTTTTTTTGGTTCATTTTATAGTTTATAGGTTATGTAAATTTGAGGTCTATTTAATGTTTATTCGTTTTAAAAATGGTATTTCTGGCAGGCCAATATAAGAAATGTTTGCCTAAATAATGACTCTGTTACATTAAGAAACAGAAACCAATATTCAATCCAGCTTCCTGAAGATTTTTCGTATTTTTAATGCCAGACAAAAACAGCTTTAACAATGGGATTTTACATAAACAAAGAACATTTGATTCATGATATTGAATATCCTGCGAGATATCAATCAAAAAATCTGCTTAAAAGCGTTACGATTGTTTTTGCTTTAATATTAATGTTTCTTTTACTATTCAGGCCTTTTGGAGTTTATGATCCGGAAATGAGAATGCATTATTTTTTTATTTGTTTTCTTCACGCCTTATCACCCGCATTAATCCTGTTTATATATTTTGAGGGACTTAATTATATCAGAAAAAGAAAAAACGAAACCGAAAATTGGACTTTACTCAAAGAATATTCTAATATTGGAATAATACTTGTTTTAGCAGGTTTGTCGAGTTTTTTCATGCGTGATTTGATTTACAACAATGCCGGCAATTGGTCATGGCGTTATTTATGGGAAGAAATCAGAAATTGTTTTGTTGCAGGTGTATTTTTCTATCTTTTTCTAAGATTATCCAGCTTTTATTTTGAATCAAAAAAAGGCTCTCCGTTTGTACTACAATTTACAAAGCTAAATATTGAATCAAAAACAACAGACCTTCAGTCAAAACTTTATGTCAATACTCAGGTTAAGCAAGATGATTTTAGTCTGGACATAGACGAATTATTGTTTGTAAAAGCCGATGGGAATTATATCGAATTAACAAAATCAAACGGGTCTGAGATTACTACAGAATTAAAACGAATTTCTCTAACCCAATTTGAAACCCAAATAACCGCTTATCCTCATTTTTTTAGATGCCATAGAACCTATTTAGTCAATATGTTTAAGATCGAAAAAATAGCAGGAAATTCTCAAGGATACTTATTATCGTTTAATGAAACAAATGTAAAAGTTCCCGTTTCCAGAAAACAAATCGATAGTTTTAACAGCTGTTACGATCAACTTCGAAGCAAGTATACTGCCTAAGCTTGTTGTTCGTCACAAAAGCTAGTTACTGATAACATGTACGCTTACAACCTTTTTTTCTTGTTGTAGGTTTGCCCTCAGTAACACTAAATCTATTTATTATGTCATCTGCATCAATCGCTTTGAATCAGGATTCTGGTTCGTCAAACAAATTAGTATACATAGATAATATTAAAATTTTATTGACAATATTAGTTGTGCTTCATCACACAGTTATTGCCTATAGTTCATCAGAAGGCTGGTATTATACAGAACAAACAGCCCTTATGGGAGCCCGTATTCCTATGACAATGTTTGTAAGCCTCAATCAGTCTTTTTTTATGGGATTTTTTTTCCTGCTGGCAGCGTACTTTACAAGTTCTTCTTATGCTAGAAAAGGAGCATCAAAATTTATTAAAGACCGTCTTTTACGATTAGGAATTCCCATAGTATTCTACTCCTTTATACTTTCCCCATTCATCAGCTATCTGGTATATTATTTTGCAAAAGGACATCACATTACTTATTTTAAATATTTAAGCGGATTTGACAGCTGGATCGATTTAGGGGTTACATGGTTTGTAGCTGCATTATTGCTTTTTACATTGATTTATGCAGGAGCAAAAAAAATATTTAAAGTTAGTTTCAAAAAACCTGTAGAAGTACCAAAAACCTGTACCATATTATGGTTTGCAGTACTACTGGGAATCATCAGTTTTTTAGTTAGAATTATTTTTCCTGTGGGATGGGTTCTGGAACCAGTCGGGTTTCAATTAGGACATTTTCCGCAGTATATCGCCTTATTTATTGTTGGATTACTGGCCGCCAAAAACAATTGGTTTGATAAACTCTCTGATAAAACGTACAGAGGTTTAAAAAGAGCAACACGGATATGTTTACTGCTTTTTCCAATATTTTTTATCATCAAATTTAATCTCAATACACCTTCTTCCTGGTTTTCCGGAGGTTTTCATTGGGAGGCATTATTATATGCCGTTTGGGAACAATGTATAGGCATTTCTATACTAACAACATTATTAATTAAAGGAAAAAAAAGATGGAATGAATCTTCTGTATTGTTAACTAAATTATCACGCAGCAGTTTTGCCGTCTATATTTTTCACCCATTAGTAATTGTTGGTTGTACGCTCGCAGTAAGAAACTGGGCAATTGAACCTGCAATAAAACTTTTGGTTACAGCACCATTAATAGTTATAGGCAGTTTTATATTCGGGTCACTTGTTTTATTAATTCCCGGAGTTAAGAAAATTATTTAATATAGTTATTCGTGTTTTTTAGAAAATAAAAAAACACGAATTCCAATAAATTTCAATTTCTTCCCCTGATTCCCGAGCATTTTTTTGAAACTTCGGAAATCTTTAAAAAAGAATTTCCGAAGTTATATTAACATGTAAAAGCTATGATTAACTTTAAGAAGAAGCTTAAATATCTTCTTAATTTTTAGAAGCTAATCCAGCCATCCACTGTATCTTTTGTGGTCTCGTAAAAAAACGAGACCACAAAAGGATGCCGTTTCTGTCTGGGCTAGGACACCTGTTTTCAAAAGAAATTTCCGGAAATCTATTTCGTGTTCTGTAAAAAATTATCGATGTAATTTACTACCAGTGGAATATTTTGATGCTGAGGAGCATGCCCTGTTTGCGGCAGAACAATTAACTGTGATGTTGGAAGCTGTTTGGTCAGCGGATACCAATTTTCTACAGCAAAACTCGTGTCGTGATCTCCGGAAATTATTAAAATAGGTGTTTTTGTCGTTTTTAATTTATCTCTAAAATTGTCTTTGTCTTCGGCAGCGCCTTCGCCTCCTGCAAAATACAATTGAAAAGTTTCCATAGTCGAAGGAATTTTAGAAACATCAATTCTTTGAGCAATTCGGTCGTGAGAAGCTTTTGCAGCCTTTCTGCTTTCTTCAGATTCTGGTTCGAAGAAAAGTATCACTTCATCTTCAAAATCATTTATTGGTTTTAAAGCATGATCCAGAAAAGATTGTTCCAGCGGAACAACTCTTTTTCCTATTGGGCCAGTTCCTAACAATATCGTATGTGTAGCCAATTCGGGATATTGGTGTGTTGCGGCTTGTGTAACTAATCCGCCATACGACCAGCCCATTAAAATGGCGCTTTTGATTTTTAAGAAGTCGGCAAGATCTTTTACATCTTTAGCAACTTCTTTAATATCTGTAGGAAGTGTTCCAGTTGAATAGCCAATTCCCGAATAATCAAAAGTAATAACCTGATGTTTTTCTGCAAGAAGATCCAAAAATAACGGATCCCAGGTATCTAGAGTTCCTCTAAAGCGGTTAATTAAAATAATTGGATTTCCCTCGCCAATTGATCTGTAAGCGATTGTTCGGCCGGAAAGTTCGGCAAACTGAGTTTCTGAATTTGCAGCGTTTATTTTTGTGCTCATTGCTTTAAGTTTTTGGTTAATAATGAATTACTAAACAATTTTAATGCCTTTGAAGATTTTATTTACAAATCAAACCTTTACAGGATTTAAGCCGTTATTTTGCTGTTTTTATTTCGCTAAAAAATAATGTTTTTACGAAATATAGAAAATATTATATCTCAATTGTGTCGCCAATTTTAGGTAAATAAAGATGGAGATTTGCGTTTTTAAAATCACTTAAAGCTTTTTCATGATCCATTTTAATGAAACCAAAAGTATCATAATGAACGCCTAAAATTTTATCAACTTCAACCAGTTTTGAAGCCTCAATTGCTTCTTCAACTCCCATTGTTAATCCGTCGCCAATTGGGAAAACGGCGAAATCAAGTTTAGTAAACTTCGGAATCAGTTTCATGTCTAAAGTCAACGCCGTATCGCCGCTGTAGTAGAAATTTCCATCAACGGTTGTGAGTACAAAACCAGTTGCAATTCCGCCATAAGTTCCATCCATAAAACTGCTCGGATGCTGTGCAATCACACATTTTACGGTTCCAAAATCAAAACTGAATTTTCCGCCCGGATTAATTGGATGTGCATTTTCGATTCCGTTTTTTAAGAGCCAGTTGTAGATTTCAAAATTCCCCAAAACCTTTGCTCCGGTGTTTTTTGCAATTCTTTCCACATCCAGAATATGATCGTAATGTGCATGCGAAATAAAAATATAATCGGCCTTTATTTCGTCGACGTTAATGTGTTTTGCCAATTCATTTGGCGTAATAAAAGGGTCGAAGAGAAGATGTTTTCCATTTGCAAAAACAGAAAAACAAGAATGTCCGTAATAAGTAAGTTTCATGATATATAGATTTTAGAATTGATAACAGTTAAGTTGATTAATATCCAAAAAATATACCAGCAGAATTTACCTTAAATATGCCATTATTCTTCGAATACTTTTTCGGTATCAACAGGATTGTTTTCCTGATATAATTTTTGACCAATTTTACCCTTATCACCTAATGCACGCCCTTTTATAAGCCATGCAGTTCCAAATGCAAAAAGAGCCAGCGCTTCAAGGGCCAGAGTAGAATAAGTAAAAAGTTTTAAACTCTCTGAAACAGGAACCAAAACAATAGAAATCAAAATAATATAACCACAGGTTCTGTAAATATTATTTTCGTTTAAAATGCTTTTAGGTGTTTCGATATATTTTTCCTGAGTAATTGTAAAAACATTAATCGCAAGCAAAGCCAATATCAAAAACAGCACCGCAGCAAAACCATAATGGAGCCAGCCGAGCCATTTCTCTGTTAATGGAATAATGGTATAGATTTTTTGTGAAATGCTTTCGGGATTTGTGGGAACCAGCGCCACACCAATTGCCATAATTCCCGCAATATTGGTCAGTAAATTATCATTTTTGAAAATTGATTTATTTCCGTGTCCTTTATACCGAATCAAAAATAAACCTACAGCACACAAAGTTCCGGTAAAAATTTCCCTTAAATTGGTATAGTAATAATCGCTGACAGAAGGCTGGATTTTGGTTTGAAAAAAAGGAATTAAAGAAAAACCAACCAAAAATACAGGCAGCAAAAATCCCAAATAACCAATTGCCCGTCTGATTCTTCGGTACGTGAAAATATCATAATTTTCAATCTTTATTTCTTTGGTATCTATTATCATAATTTGTAAACAAAAATCAATCAACTATTATTTTCAGCTCTGGTTTCATCAAATCCTGCCGGCCCACTCCATATCTGTTTTTAAATTCTAAAGGAGTTTCCGGCTGTCCCATATTTCCGTAAAATTTATTTACTTCCTGCTCTTTTATCAGCCTTTCCCATGTTTCATCGTCTATTGGTTTTTTTTGAAAAGAAGCTAGTTTTTCTGATTCCGGATAATGTTTTCTTTCAATATTTCTGTTAATTCTGATTTTTTGTTCAGATGTCAGCCTGGCTGCAATTTGTTTCCATATTTCACCAATAGGGTTTTTAATTGCTAGTTCAGTCAGATTTTGAATTTCTTCTTCACTTAAATTTTTAGGAAAATCATCCGGATTAAAATCTTTCATATAACAAAATTGAATTGTTTAGATCTTTACAATTGGAAATAAAAATAAATTACTTTCTCGAAAATAAATTCTCTACAACCCAGGCCGGACCAATTAATAAAAACTGAAGATCTTTTAAAAATGAAGGTTTTTTGCCTTCAATATTATGTCCGTAGAACTGCCCAATCCAGGCAATTACAAAAACACCAATAGAGAATGCCCATAACGGAAAAACCTGCCCGATATAATAATTAACAACTAAACAGATTCCTGAAAAAATGGCAATTTTTACGGCCATTGCAATCGAAAGTCTAATGTAGAAAATAAGGACAAATAGCAAAACCACAAAAGCCCAATTTTCAATAATTGGGGCATTTAGTTTTAAAGTATTCGCAATAATACCACTGGGAATACTCATCAATAATCCAACAATAGAAAAGTAAATTGCCGGAACGCAAATATAATGTATGGCTTTGTTTTTTGGGTTTTGGTGACTTACGGCATATTCTGCAAACCATTGATCAAGAGTTCTCATTTTTGTGGTTTTAAGGTTAGTTAACGTAAATCTAGTAAAATTTCTTTTAGGTTTTACCGTGCTGTATTTTCATAATTTCATCTACAATAAAAACGGCTTTTTGAAATGTTATTCCCTTTTTCTGATCAATTGTCAAAGGATGGTTTTCTTCGATCATTTTTATTTCCGGAATCAATCCTAATTCTTGCTCAATAGCAATAGTTTTTAATGAAATTGTTTTACCATAAGTTGGCACATCAGTCTGCATCCATCCAAAATATGGTTCCTGATTAACTCTATTTGAATCTTCCCATAAATCCATTCGCAGGCAAAAATTATCTTCGCTTATGGTTGTCCAAACATTAAAAACTAAATTTTCATGATAATCAATTATCGGAATGGTTAATCTGCCGCGATGAAAAAAATGTTCTTCATCGACATAACACCAACTGCCGCCATACTCAATTCGCTGTTCTCTTTCTTCGGGCGGAATTGCAAAATAGTAAGCCGGAAATTCATTCCCAAAACATAAAGGAATTTCGTCAAAAACTTCTCCGCAGCAAGAACATTTGTAGTGGTACATTTTCGTTTTTTATTAGATAAAAATAATGTAAAGTTTATTTCTGATTGTAATCAAAAACGTTATCCCATAATTCATCAATTGTAATAAGCGCCTTATTTAGCGGAATAACTTCCCATTTTCCGTTGGTTTCTATTCCTAAACCAATGCTTTTTAGTTTTAATAAAGCATCGTTTACATCAAAATCTAATTCGGTATTTAACTGAGAAGCAAACCACGATTCAATTTGAGAATCCAGTTCTTGCGCAGTCAGTGGATTTGGGCTTTTATTTAAAAAAGTATAAGCCAAAATAGTTTCTTTTAAGGCTTCTTCTTCAGATGAGTTTAAAAGAGAATAAAAAGCACCGCTGTTGTTCCCGACATTTTTAAAATACAAACTGTCTGAAAGCATTTTAGAATATCTGATTTTCTTGTTTATGAAATTATTGTATTGTCGAAAGCAGTAAGCAGATAAAATTCCTAAAGCAATTAAACCTTGATTTAAAGAAGTTTTGCTGTTTAGTAAATCGATAGTTTCTCCGGTTTCATAAGCATTGTACATATTTATTAAGGCCGGAATTACTTTGGCACTTAATAATGAAATACCTCCAAAAACTCCCGGAACCCAAAGTAACAGTTTGTCTTTTAAAGACATTTTTGGAATTGCATTTGGAAAAATCGTTTCAAGATCATTTTTAGGAACGCGTTTAAAAATCTTTAAAGCAATAGATCCCGGATCAATTGGCATTTTTCCCAACTTGACTTTCTTTTGGGTCAAATAATCGGCATCGCTGTAATTGAGGTAGATAAGAACACGGTCATAATATTCGATTTCAACTTCTTTTTTCCAGAAATAATATTTCTTAACCGTTTCTTTTGCTTTATGATGACCGCGAACATATAATTCGTAATCCTTAAAAGCATGAAAATCAATGGCAAGGTTTAAGCCTATTAAATCAGATTCTGTAAAAGCTTCTTTTAAAGTTTCCTGATCGATTCTGTAATAATTGCCGCGCTCTAAAACAGTACGCAGTGTTTCTTTAAAAACAGAAAAATCGCTTTTACCAATAAAAACTTCGCGTTCTTTTTCGCTCAAATCCGGATCATAAAGCGCGTAGTTTTGTTTTAAGTTTCGGTTAAGATTAAAAGATTCATAATGATAATAATGCTCGATAATATCGAATAACTTTTTAAAATCATCAACTTTTTGTTTGTCATCGGCGAAAGCTGCAATTTGCTGTTCGAGCAAAAATTCTTTATTAAACGGAATATAATGTTCTCGAGTCATATCGATTCAGGGCTTTAATTTGTTTTTTGGCGTGGAATCGCAAAGGTACAAAGGTTGTAAAAAATTCAACGATTGATTATTACTAAAAGATTTATAAAATTAGAATGCTTCGATATGCAGATTTACAGACGTTTTGCAGGTTTGGTTATTTTGATAAAAACAAAAGCCGCAAAGATATTTCTTTACGGCTTAGCTCCTTAGGGGAATACATTAGATTATGCGAGGATCAGCTGCATAACTAAATTGTTTATCTATTTCACGAATAGATGTTTGGCCCATTACATACACTTTGATATAGAAAATCCGGATTTTTCTAACTCTAAGCTTTTGTTTGCTTCTGGAGAAAAAAGCTGGACCGCTCTTTTTGGTAATATTGATCCAAATTGTTTAATGCATAATTATTTACTGCCTATTTCTTTTTTTAATCTATTGGCCTGACTCTCTCTCACGATCTTATATTCGTTGTCAAGCCTCTTATATTCTGCCTTTATTAGATCGCAAATAATGCCTGCACGATCCCCTCGAATTGATTTGCGAATGTAGTCGTAAGAAAAACCGTGTTTTTCTTTAATAATCTTTAACACATCTTGGTTGTAACTTGGCTTAGATTTTATATTTTTGCTCATTGCTTAATTTGTATTAAAAGTAAGACAAATATAGTAAGATATTTCTTAAGAATGAGTATAAATTAGATTATTTCTATAAATAAAAATGAAGCATTATGGCAGAAAATACTATAAACAGGATCAAACAGTATTTAGATTACAGAGGTATTAGAGTGGGTGCCTTTGAAAAAGTGGTGGGTATGTCTAACGGTTCTTTTGCGAGCCAGTTAAAACATAATAAAACGATAGGTGTAGATAAGTTAGAAAATATCTTAAAAAAATATACAGATATTGATATAGAATGGCTTTTAACCGGCGAGGGAGACATGATTAAACTGAATGTTTTGTGCGAAAAGGGAGAGGTTTATAAAAAAACAGAAAAGCTTAATGAACACGAAATTAACTACAAGGATCTGGCTGAAGCCAGAAAGGAAACAATTGAAAGTCTAAAAAAGATTATTCAGCATCAGGATGAACAGATTGCTGCTTTTAAACAAAACAATCAATAGCGTAAAGTACTAAAAAGAAAAAGTGAGATTTCTAATCGTTACCAGCGATACGAAATCTCACTTTCTTGTTCCAAAAAAATTGACAAAATTTACAAGTTTTCCTTTCGGAAGACTATATTCTAAAAGAAAAAATTATTCCCTGCAATTTTACCACTTATTAAAATTCTGGCAATACGTATTTATACCTGTTTTTAGGTTTTTTTTTTCAAGGTTCAAAGTTACAGAGGTTCAAAGGGACAAAGATTTCCTTAATTGAGGTCTGATTTTTTTAACTCGATTATCTGCTGAATGTATTGTATTAGGTTTTCTCTTTCTATCGAAAATTGAGCATTTTCACTTTCGGTGCGAAGGTATAAATCTGCAATAGTTTCGGCATCCATGTTTTTGTTTAGATAATGATCCTGTGCATATTGTATGAGATTTTCTAAAAAAAGTTCTTTTTGTCTTCCTTTTTCCAGCGTTTCTTCGTCGCCATTTTTTATTTTTTCAATTTCAGACTCCGGTAAATCAATAGTAAGGTACGTTATATCTACGGGAACTTTAGAAAGCATTTCGGGAGTAGTTTTTCCGGAACCATTGCAGTAGGCGCAGGGAGCAGGAACCCATTTTAATAGTTTGTTTAAACGCCTGATATCATCCCAATCAACAAAACCTTTCCCAAGACATCTGGGACATTGTAAATCTGATTTCTTAAATAGGAAATTAAAAATGGACATTTTCTAACAAATTATATTAACATTTCTTAGTACGCTAAGGTAATTATTTATGTAAGAAAATTATTTTGAATGTGTATTTTTTTTAAAGAATAAGATTTCCTTAATAAATTCATACTTTTTTGAACTTTTGAAATAACTGCTTTGTATGCAAAATCAAATTTTAAACATGGATATTAGATAACCCATAAGTAAAAAATGTAGAAAACTGTTTTGGGCTTAATGTTATAAATTTGAATAAACATTTTTATAGACTATAATATTAAAGTATACAATACAGATGGAAAACATACACACAACCAAAATCCAGAATTTTTTTAGAGTTCTATTAGGGCTTTTTATGATTACGGCAGCTATAGGGCATTTTACTTTTCAAAGAGCCGATTTTCAGGCACAAGTTCCAAATTGGGTTCCGCTTGACAAGGATCTTGTTGTAATTCTTTCCGGAGTTGTTGAAATAGCTTTAGGACTTAGTATGCTATTTCTAACAAAATATAAAGTATTCGTAGGGATTGCACTAGCGGTGTTTTATGTATTGGTTTTCCCAGGTAACATCGCCCAACATTTAAACCAAACTCCCGCCTTTGGACTCGACACAGATCAAGCGCGTTTAATAAGATTGTTTTTTCAGCCTGTTTTGATTTTCCTGGCTTTGTGGTCGACTGGGGCGATTAGTTATTTTAGAAAAGAAATTATTCAACAATAGAAATGCCGTATTTAATATTGCTGTCTGCAAATATTGATTTTAGCATATCGTACTTTTCATTGCAATATTCGCCAATGCTAAATCTTTTATCGCTCGATTTGTAGTTATTACAGCCAAAACAAATTTCGAGGTAAGCGACAATTCGATTATTTGAATCGAGAAACATAATAGCATTTCTTGGCATATAACACATCACTTCTGCATCTTCGTGAGGAAGTCTTGTATACGTGAAATTAAAAATAATATCAGATAATTTATTTATTTGCTCTGCACTCAATACAGCAGTTTCATTGTATAATTCAGATCTAAAAACATCTTTTCCCAATACAATTGAATTGATGTGTTTTATTAAACTTTGTCCGGGATATTCATCGGGTTTACCTTTAAAAGACAGGATTTTAATTTGCTGAGATTCAGAAAAAGGAAAACGGAGTAATCTTTCTTTTTCTGAAATATTTTTTGTTCTAATACATTTCCCATTATCATAAGTAGATTGCGAAAAAGAATTTTGAACCAGTAAAAGTATTAGAAACAAAAAATTCCTCATTTTTTTAAATGTTTTTAAAACGAAAATAAAACTTATAAATGTAATTTTTGAGGTTTTTGAAGAATTTAAAAACGGGTACAAAATAAGTTTTTCATCTTTGGCTTTACATTTATTGAAATTTTTCTAATTCTATTGCTTCGTCAAAATATGGTTTAAACTTATCAGACAGATTTTTATCTTTAAATTTTATTATAGTGTAAGAGCTATCAAAAGCAATGATTTCAATTGTAGAATTGGGAACTTGAAAGTTTCCATTTTTCCAAATCAGATCGTTTCCATCTGCAAAAGGGAGATTGTTTTCATCGAAAGATATTTGTTCGTTTTCTGAAAAACCAGATAGAACTCCCCAAATTAATTGTGTGTTAGAATTCAGGATCTCATTAAATTCCTTACTTGTTAAATCAAAAAAATCTTTTTCGTGATGTATTGGGAGTGTTTTATCTGATATAAATTGAAAGTCACTTATTAACCATTTAAAGGATTCTATTTCTGATAAAATTGGTTTTAATAATGCTTTTAAATCTGTGTGAAAGTCTAGTTTATCTGTGTGTTGAATTATCCAATTCATTCTTGAATACTTTTAAAATTAAGAAACTACTCAATTGTGGTACAAAGATAGACAAAGATAGTAGGCAAAGATAGCGCGGATTTGCAATCCGTGCCCGCAAAGAGAATTAAAATAAGTCTAAAACAATTACGTCTAAATCATTACTTAGTCCCGCATAATTTCTGGCTGAACTAAAAAATAATCCTCAGGAAGCGTAACAATTTTTGAATTGACAGAATTATTATGAATATAATTTACTTTTTGCTTAATAAACCAATTGCTTTCTACAACTTCTGCATGATAACCGTCTTGCCAAACCTTATATTTTTGTGCTCTTTTAAGATGTTCGCAGGCATTTTCAAAATGTTTTAAAAGTCATTCTCTCCGGCTTTCAGGTTCTTCAATTATAGTTTGGATAATTTTTTTCGAAGTGAATTTTTTAAAGTCGGATAATATCAGATAAAACAGTACCATTAACTGCCCTGCAAAGCATATGAATGTGACTTGACATTATACAATAACCATATATTTCTCGATTTTTGCTTTGCTGGCAATATTGCAATGCATTGACAATTACATAATTTTGATTTAATCGTGTAAAAATATCAACACATCCTATGGTTGTTATGGTTATAAAATAAGCATTTTCAGGAATAGTAGCTTTGTATTTAGTAGACATTTTTTGATTCAAAAACAGTAAAAAAAGCTACAATTTTTTACTTTATAGCCTTTTTTACTTGTGTCTTATTGTTGCGGGCACGGATTGCAAATCCGCGCTATCGGTTTTTTTAGAAAGTTTTTGTTACTATTAAGGTTTACAAATTATATGAACTCCAATCCCATTTTCTTGACAACTATTTATTAATCCGCTTAGCAACCATAATATTTGAATGACTTGATTTTTTTCTGGAAATGGAGTACCATTTTTTAATTTTGTTAAACGGTCTTGTAATGAATTTTTAGATATAAAATTCACAATTAAAAATATCTCTCTTTTTAAATTTGGATTTAAGAGCAGTTTTTTATATTCGATTATACCTTGAGTGATAGAAGAACCACTTCTTAATCTGTTTATTGCTGTTCTTGAAAGATCAATATTGAAATTTTGGGACCAAAGAATTGATTTTTTGTCTAATTCTTCATCAGATGGAATCATATTTCCAATATTTTTTAGTGCCTGGCCAACAATTTCATGAAAGCTACTTGCGGAAAAAAGTGTATCTCCATATTTAGCATGAATAAAATTTAAAGAATGATCTTGTATTGAAATATAATCGGCCCATTCATTTCCTAAATCATCTAAGAATGCGTAATCAGAAGTATTAGTTATTTCATTTTCAATAAAATTAAATATCGAATCTGGTGTAAACTGAGTTGAGGTGTTGCTGAAATTCCCCTTTTCGCTTGTAATATTATTTAGTAAATTATTTTCATCAAAAGCTTCAATAAAATTATCAATATAATTAATTAGTTTACTGTCCTTGAAAAGCTTTCTATTAGTATAAACTAAGCTTAAATCTTCAAAGTTTATTATATAATCATTATAATAATTAAAATAGCTCAATAAACTTGATTTTTTCCCGTTTTGAAATTGCAAAACAAGATTTTGCGTTTTTAAAGAAGATAAGGTTATTGATTTTTTATTAATATTTAAAACAAGATCATGAACAAAATTGTTTTTTAGATGAAAATTAATATTTAGGCCATAATAAACAGCTTCAATATCGAAAACATTCTTAAGTGCTTTTAAAATTTTTTTTAATGGAATTTGACGCGCTGGTAGATTTGGTATTAATAATTCGCATCCCTGTAATCTGCCTGATTCTATATCTTCATGTATTTTTCGAAGATTGAATAATAGAGAAATTGGTATTAATGTATCTCTAGTTGATTCATAATCTATCGCAGTTGCAAAAACATCTAGAAAGGAACTTATAGGATTGTGATTTTTTATTTTTTCTATAACTTCCATTGCCCATAATAATAACTCATCAATATACTTTTTTTCTCCAAACTTTGTAATTCGAGAAGTGTTAAAAGCAATTGATGTTTTTTCGTCTTCATTATTAACTCTTAAAGAGTTTAAAACATATCTTCCTGCTCCGTAAGGTGAAAATGATTTTTTTAAGTCTAAAGCTTCTATAGTTTTTCCTCTAATTGAATCCTGAACAATACTTGTATTATTAAGTGAAAACTTTTCTAATGAAGTATTTGAGTCTATGAAAATAGTATTTAAAATTGAATAATCAATTACTGTGAGACCATCGTATAATAATCTATCAATTCCTGAAATATTTCTTTTTGAAATGAATACATAATCTTTAAAATCAGCAATTAATAAATAAGCAAGTTTTTGTTCTCGCCATTTAGGAGAAATTTCTTCATCGATAATATTAGGTAAATATTCTAATTTAAAAATGCATATTGAATATTCGATATCTATTTTTCTAATAGTCTTACTTTTTTTTCTTTCATCTAAAAGATATTTTTTTCCTAATTTATCTTGAGAACATTTTGTGAAGATTTCATTAATATGTTTATGTGTTATAAATTTGGAAGGATCTTCTTTTTTATAGAAATAAGCATTTTCATTTAAAACAATGTGATCTAAAATAGCCATATCTTTTTGAATTATTTTTTTAATAAAATATTGATATCAAAAAACGTAATATATAAACACTTGATTTTACGGAAATCCATAATTTCAATAGATTTATTTCTAGACAATTATATCAATAAAAAACCACCTAATTTCAGGTAGTTTTACGTGATTTCCTAAAACAAAAAAGCCCAACCTAAAAAGTTGAGCTTTTCAAAAATTATCTAATTATCAAAATTGACAAATTATCTAATAGAAAGATTATCTATTAAAATTTGGTATTTTCTCCCAACAGGAATAACTTCACCATTAGACATAGTAAGGTTTTTAAACGTAACAGCAGAAATTTTGTTTACGTTTACAATAAAAGAGCGATGCACCTGAACAAAACTCGAACTATCAATTTCTGAGGCAATGCTTGAGAGCGAACCATAAACAATATGTGGTAAATTAAGTTTAGTGCAGTAAAGTTTCATATAATTTCCAAGACTTTCGATATAAATAATATCACAAAGCGGCATATCGATCGTTTGTCCGTTTAGGCGGTACGAAAGATTTTTTACGCTGGTATTACTTTCTTTTTTCAGACTGTTACCAGAAAAATAAGTTTTAGCTTTTTCGATTGCTTTCGCAAATTTATCAGGTGAAATAGGTTTTAGTAAATAATCGATCGCATCGTTTTGATAAGCCGAAAGCGCAAAATCAGAATAAGCTGTAGTAACAATTGTGAGCGGTCGGTTAGGCTGAAGTTCCATTAATTCGACACCCGAAATTACAGGCATATTAATGTCCAGAAAAATAATATCATATTGGTTGGCATTAAGTAGTTTTAGAGCTTCCATGCCACTAAAAGCACTTCCGGAATGTTCCAGTTCGTCAAACTTTGAAATATGCGAGGCAAGTGCTTTGTGCGCCGGCGATTCGTCGTCGACTATAAGACAGCGGTAGGTAAGTGCCATATACTTAATTTTACAACAAACATATTTTTCTCTTTTTCACAGCTTAAATTATGTCTTAAACGGTAAACTTCCAATCGTCTTTTTAAATTTTCAATTCCAATTCTGGTTCCCGAAAGCCGCGAGCCAGATTCGAGATAATTGTTCTTAATGGTAAAAGTCAAATTTCGTGATTTTACTTTTAAATCTAATTCAATAAAAGGCATTGGAGTTTCGGCAGAAAATTTAACCGCATTTTCTACCAAAGGTAAAAAGAATAAAGGCGGAATCTCAATTTCATCAAAATCACCTTCAAAATTCTGGGTAATATTCAAACGATCATTTCTAAAAGAATAATATTCAATGTATTTTTTAACGAAAGCAATTTCTTCTGCAACTAAAACATAATCCTTTTTAGTAGCTTCAATTTGATAACGCAGTAAATCTGAAAGATTCAGGATTCTGTCTGGAACTTTATCCGGTTCAGATAATGCTTCTCCGTAAAGATTATTCATGGCATTCAATAAAAAATGCGGATTGAGCTGTTGTTTTAAAAACGAAAGTTCAGACTTGAAATTCATAATATCCTTATCAGCATCCATGATTTTTTTTGTAATCACAACATGAATAAAATAGAAAAACATTCCGTTGATAAGAAGAGATAATATCTGCAGTGTTTTAAAATTTCCGAAACCAACTAAAGGGAAAAACCAATTAATGAAAAAGTAAAAAGAAGTCCAATACGTTAAAAACAGCAGAAAGAATATTTTGACCTTTTTTTTGAATAATAATCGTTTAATTATAAAAAGATTGAAAACAGTAATCCAGAGAATGCAAGGAAAATATCCTATTGCAATTTTAGTGATCATATAACAAAAATCATGACCGGCTAAACGAAGTTCATCATACACACAGGCAAAAATTACCATAAGTATGAAGGTATGCACGATGAGGTTCCTGAGAAAGAAGTTTTGGTAAATTTTGAGGATTTTCATGAAGGCAAAAATAGTGTAATATTATAGTTCATAGCTATTTGTGAATACTATTTTATACAAACGCCATTCGTATAAATGATACGCCGTTAGTATAAATATTCTATTATAATAGGTAACTCTAAAGTATTTTTGACTTCGAATTTAATTATCCTCCAAAACTAAAAAAGACATGGATTTTATTTTGTCACAGCATTTTTTATTTAAAATGGAATTTAAAAACCGTAGAATTTCCTTAAGTACAAAATCAAATACTGAAAGCTTTTACTTAAATTTAAACACCTCAAATTTAAAAGGCGTTTATGAGCTGAATCAGTCGGAATTTAAATCCGTCGCTGCCTACGATTATTGCTTTACGCAAGAATTAGAACATCTTATATCTTTTTCAACGAAATTAATCCCACAGTTTAAAAATTAAATTAATAATTATGGTTGTTGAAATTTTTAAAACAAACGTCTGTAAAGAATCAGACAAAAACTATGTAACCGCCGTTATCCAGACTCAGTTTCCGGATTATAAAATCAATTTTGACCTTGAAGACTGCGACAAAATACTGCGTGTAGAAGGCGTAGAATTGCATTGCGATAATATTATCGATTACGTTAATTGTCTCGGTTATACCTGTATTCGTTTAGATTAACATTTTATTAAACAAAACAGGTAGAAATACGCAGCTAAATGTATCAGTTTATAGATAGTTTTGCGTAATATTTCATTCTAAAAATTAAACAAATAAAATGATAAGTTTTATACTTTCGGTTTTCGTTTTTCTTTTAAAACAGTTTTGTTAGTATAAACTGTTTGGTTTATTCTTAATACTTTTCAGTTAGAGAAGGTTAATTCTATTTGGGCATTATTTTCTACATTTGTGCCTTATGAAAAAAGCTTTCCAACTCTTCGATTTTACCCAAAAGGTCAATTATAAAAATGAAATTTTAGCTGGATTTACAGTCGCTATGACAATGATTCCAGAATCTTTGTCGTTTGCTATTTTGGCCGGATTTCCACCTTTGGTTGGCTTATACGCCGCTTTTATTGCCGGATTAGTGACAGCTGTTTTTGGCGGAAGGCCCGGAATGATTTCGGGCGGAGCGGGAGCAACAGTAATCGTTTTGATTGCTTTAATGAAATCTCACGGAATCGAATATGTTTTTGCAGCCGTCGCACTTGGCGGTGTCGTGCAAATTTGTATTGGGCTTTTTAAACTCGGAAAATTTATTCGTTTAGTGCCTCAGCCCGTAATGTTTGGTTTCGTAAACGGTTTGGCGGTTGTTATTTTTATGTCGCAGTTAGAACAATTTAAAACTGTAATTAACGGGCAGGTTTCCTGGCTTCAGGGAACACCTTTGTATATTATGCTTGGTTTGGTTGCGCTTACGGTTGCGATTGTTTTGGTTTTTCCTAAAATCACAAAAACAGTTCCGGCATCTTTGGTTGCCATTATGATTGTTTTTGCTTTGGTAATTGTATTTAATATTGAAACCAAAACGGTTGAAGATATAGCATCGGTTCAAGGCGGATTTCCTCCATTTCATATTCCGAATATTCCTGTTTCTTTTGAAACTTTAAAAATAATATTTCCGTATTCTGTTATTGTAGCAGCCGTTGGTTTAACCGAAGGTTTGCTTACGCTGAATTTAGTTGACGAAATTACCGGAACGCGCGGAAACAGTAATCGTGAATGTATTGCACAAGGAAGTTCGAATATTTTAAATGGTTTTTTCTACGGAATGGGAGGCTGCCCAATGATTGCACAGACTTTGGTAAATCTTGGTGCAGGTTCAAGAGCAAGACTTTCGGGGATTATTGCGTCTTTGACGATTTTAATAATCATACTTTTTGGAGCGCCTGTAATTGGAAAATTACCAATGGCGGCTTTAGTCGGCGTTATGATGATGGTGGCGATTACGACTTTTGAATGGGCAAGTTTCAGGATTATCAACAAAATGCCAAAACATGATATTTTCGTCGGAATTCTGGTTGCTTTAATTACAATTGTATTGCACAATCTGGCTTTGGCAGTTTTAATTGGCGTGATTATTTCGGCTTTGGTTTTTGCCTGGGAAAGTGCCAAAAGAATTCGTGCCAGACATTTTATCGATGAAAACGGAGTAAAACATTATGAAATTTACGGCCCGTTATTCTTCGGTTCTATAACTGCTTTTTTAGAAAAATTTGATGCACAAAATGATCCAAATCATGTAATTATAGATTTTA
Organism: Flavobacterium sp. NLM; assembly: GCF_002210235.1. Classification (NCBI taxonomy): domain Bacteria; kingdom Pseudomonadati; phylum Bacteroidota; class Flavobacteriia; order Flavobacteriales; family Flavobacteriaceae; genus Flavobacterium; species Flavobacterium sp. NLM. The sequence continues at coordinate 277,685 of NZ_LIAC01000010.1, read as the reverse complement.
AAGAAAGCCGTGTTTCTGATATGTCGGCGATTGAAGCTTTGAATAATCTGACCAAAAAATACAATCAGGAAAATAAAACCATAGAATTACAACATTTAAGTCTAGACTGCAGGCAATTACTTAAAAATGCCGATGCCGTTATTAATGTCAATGTAATTGAAGATCCTACGTACAAAGTAGTGTCTTAATAATGGTGAATTGTGAATTATTAATTGTGAATTAATTTATACGTCCCAATTTTCTGTAGAGACGCACTGCAGTACGTCTCACGCAACGTAACCACAATGTTTGATATACGAAACGTAGACGCACTGTTGTGCGCCTCTACAGATATGCATTGTGTAAATCATTATCTAATTATCAAAAATTATCTAAAGATTGTCAGGCTGAGCGAAGTCGAAGCCCACGTGCTAATTGGAACGCCGTTCGACTTCGCTCAGGGTGACACTCGGTTCGTTATATAATAATTATGAAAGATGGCAATTCAAACATTCCAATTTTCTGTAGAGACGCACAGCAGTGCGTCTCACACAACGTAACCACAATATTTGATATACGAAACATAGACGCACTGCTGTGCGCCTCTACCAATATGCGTTATGTTAAACCATTATCTCATTTTCTAATTATTAAATTATCTAATTTGTTTGATTTTCGTAACTTTGCAAAATGAAACTGACAGAAACCTTAGAAGATTTTTACACAATAAAAGTAAACGGAATGCCCGAGAATCTTAAAAAAGAAATCGGACATTTTAATGTTTTTAAATTGGATGATTTTGTTGGAAGTATCTGTAAACCATTTCCCTATACTCGGAAAGACTTTTATAAAATCAGTTTAATCATCGGAAAAAACAAAGTGCATTATGCCGATAAGATTTCGGTTATAGAAGATCAGGCTTTGTTTTTTGCCAATCCGCAAATTCCGTATAATTGGGAACAGGTTGATGAAAATCAAACCGGATTTTTCTGCATTTTTACCGACGCTTTTTTTAGTCAATATGGAAATTTAAAAGAATACCCTTTATTCCAACCGGGCGGAAATCCGATTGTTCCGATTTCTATGGAATTGGCCGAATCTTTAAAAACGGTTTATTTAAGAATGTTTGACGAAATCAATTCTGATTATGCATTTAAATATGATGTGCTCCGAAATTTGGTTTTCGAAATTATTCATCTTGCGCTTAAAACGCAGACTGTAACTACTTCATTATATAGCAAATCAAATGCTACGATTCGAATTTCTTCTTTGTTTCTGGAATTATTAGAACGCCAGTTTCCGATTGAATCGATTACGCAGCAAGTTAATTTTCGCTCGCCTTCTGAATATGCAAGTCAGTTAAATGTACATGTGAATCATTTGAATAAAGCATTAAAAGAAACTACCGGAAAAACAACATCGCAGATAATTTCAGAGAGAATTGTTCAGGAAGCGATGATTCTGCTCAAACAAACCAATTGGAATATTAATGAAATTGCATGGTGTTTAGGGTTCGAAGAATTGTCTCATTTTATCAATTTCTTCAAAAAAAATGTTCAGGTTTCACCTAAAAACTATCGTTTGACCGAAATTGTTTGATTTTTGTAACTTCTTGCTTGATTACTTTAATTTTCCAGAAGTACTTCGCTTATACCTTTGTCCTGTAATTAAAACGTAAAAATTTAAAATCATGGGACATAACAAAGTTTGGTTTATCACAGGTGCTTCAAAAGGACTTGGATTAGAATTAGCTAAAAAATTATTAGCAGAAGGTTTCAAAGTTGCTGCAACATCAAGAAGTCAGGAAGCTTTAGTGAAAGTATTAGGAAATCCATCAGAAAATTTTCTTCCTCTGGAAATGGATTTAGTTAATGAGAAAAGCGTTAAAAATGCAATTGAATTAGCTGTCAGCCATTTTAAAACAATCGATGTTTTAGTAAACAATGCAGGTTATGGTTTATTAGGAACATTAGAAGAATTAACTGATGCAGAATCAAGAAAAAATTACGAAGTAAATGTTTTCGGATTACTGAATGTGATCAGAAATACAATGCCGTATATGCGTGCTGCGAGATCTGGACATATTTTTAATATTTCTTCTGTTGGTGGTTATTACGGAGAATTTCCGGGATGGGGAATTTACTGTTCTACAAAATTTGCCGTTGCTGGTTTAACAGAATCGTTATCTGCAGAAATTAAGCCTTTTGGAGTTCACGCTACTATCGTTTATCCGGGCTATTTTAGAACAGATTTCTTAAAAGACAGTTCTTTATTATTGCCGGAAAATCCAATTGCAGAATACAAAAACGTTAGAGAATCTGAAAGCGCTCACAAAGACGATATCAACGGAAATCAGCCTGGAGATCCTGTAAAATTAGCAGAAGCATTAATTAAAGCAAGTCAGGACCAAAACCCACCGTTACATTTGTTTTTAGGAGAGGATGCCTACAATATGGCAAATCAAAAAATAGCAAGTGTTCAAAGTGAATTGGAACAATGGAAACCAATTTCTGTTTCAACCGGTTTTTAAAAAAGGTTTTAGCCCAGCATTTTTTGTCGGTGTAAAAGCCCCCAATAATGCAATTCGTTTAGAACATTTTCTAAAGATTTTCCATGCTCTGTAATAGAGTATTCAATAGTTGGCGGGAAAGTATCGTAAACTGTCCTTTTTATCAGTTGATTGCTTTCGAGGCTTTTCAGCTCTTTGGATAAGGTTTTATCAGTTATTCCGGTAACAGCTTTAGATATTTCGTTGAAACGTTTATTTTCTGCCGAAAGAGAAAACAGGATTAGCAATTTCCATCTTCCTTCCAATGCTTCTAAAGCATCTTTGATTGAAAGTGCAGTTTTTGGACATCCGCCTTTAATTAGCATTTTAGTTTATTTTATAATTATACCACTTTCACTTTGGATAGCACTTTCCAAAGTGGAAGTACTGTAAATAAGGAAGTAAATATAAATATTTTTGAGATCTTAATTTATAATTTATCTCAAATGGAAAAACAACCACATTCGAAAACAGTTCTTATTATGCTATGGACATCACAGATTATTTTATCTGTATGTTTTATTTGGGGAGCATCAATGAAATTATTTCTTTCAATAAAAGAATTATCTATGATGTGGCCTTGGGCAGGTGAGGTTCATGTTGCATTGGTAAAAGGAACGGGAATAATTGATTTATTAGCGGGAATAGGAATTATAGTTCCGTCATTTATTCAAAAATCCAGACTTGTATGGTTAACGGCTATTGGAATAATTGTTCTTATGTTTAGTGCCGGTATTTTTCATATCTGCAGAGGAGAAGCTTCTCAAATAGGTATTAATATTTTTCTTGCTATTTTGGCAGCTTTTGTTGTCTGGGGAAGAAAATAAACAAAAAAGCCTCATAGAAATTCTATGAGGCTTTTTTGTTTTAATTATAATTAATTTTTCAGCATGTTTTTTACTTCAATGAATTTTCCGTCAATTTCGCCAATCTGCAAGCCTAAAATATGGGCGATTAAAGGATAAACAGAAACATTTTGAAATGTTGGGACAATTTTGTCTACTTTAAAAGCTGGGCCTTTGGCATAAAAAATAGCATGCATATCTTTTTCGTCATTATCATAACCATGTGTACCGCCATTTATGTGTGTACTTTCCTTACCAACTAAACTCCATCCTTTATCTGCTTCAATAACAAAATCGTGAACTCGCGGATTTGTTCCATAATGTAATCTCTTCGGAACTTCTGTTGATTTCCAAAACTTGATATGTGGAACTTTTTTTAGAGCGTTTGCAATCGAATCCTGAAAACCCGATTTTGCCTGAAGGCTCATAATTGGATTAATTACATCTTTGTAACCCAGCCATTCCGGTTTTAGATAATCCAGAACAGCTACCTTTTTATCATTGCTGATATCGGCCATTCCGTGATCTGAAACAATAATTAAATTGATTTGTTTTCCGATGGCTAATTGATCTAGTTTTTTAGACAATTCTCCCATAATAGAATCCATTTTGATAACCATTTTTTTGTTTTCAGGAGAAAGCGGACCAAAATTATGTCCTGTATGATCTGGTTCGTCAAAGTATAAAGTTACCAAATGCGGACGTTGTTTCTCTGGGAGCTGTAACCATTTTAAAACGGTATCGATTCTTGCTCCATACGGAATTTTATTATCGTAATTTTTATAATAACTTGGATTTCTTTTGTCAATATCAGATCCCGGCCAAAAGAATGACGCCGCTTTTACACCTTGCTGCTCAGCCACATTCCAAATTGGATTTCCACCATAAAAACGAGAATCATTTTTTGCTTTGCTTGACAATGAAAACGATTCGTTTAGTGATGCATCATAAAAAACATTATTAATAATTCCGTGATGATCGGGATAAAGTCCCGTTACAATCGAATAATGATTAGGGAAAGTTTTACTTGGATAAGAAGGTTTCATTGATTTTGCATGAACGCCTTCTTTTGCGATCTGCTTTAAATTTTGAAGATTAAATTGTTTTTGATAATCCCAGCGAAATCCATCCATAGAGACTAAAACTACATAAGCGTCTTTACTAGATTGGGCTTGTAAAACAAAAGAAAGTAAAAGGAAAATTAAAGATAGAAGTGAGGTAAAATGCTTTTTCATTATTGAATTTTATTGAATTCACAAATTTACCTATAACAGACTTTAAGAGCAAAAACAGAATGTTAAACAATCATAAAATAAAAAGGTTTGCCACGAATTTGCTTCGCCTGTTCGCTATCGCTCGAGTCACAAATTTCCACGAATTATTTTTTTAGCCACAGATTAAAGGATTAAAAAAGATTATAATCTGTGAAAATCCTTTTAATCTGTGGCAAACTCTTTTACGCAAACATTCGTGAAAATTTGTGTAATTTGTGGCAAACAAAAACAAAAAAAACGCCAGACATTCATCTGGCGTTTTAAGTTTTAAGAAAAGAACGATTACATCATTCCCGGCATACCGCCGCCCATTGGCATTCCGCCAGCGCTTTCTTCTTTAATATCAATTAATGCACATTCTGTAGTTAAGATCATTCCAGAAACAGATGCAGCATTTTCAAGAGCCACACGAGTTACTTTTTTAGGATCGATAATTCCAGCTGTAAGCATATCTACATATTCGTCAGTTTTAGCGTTGTATCCAAAATCACCTGAACCTTCAGAAACTTTAGCAACAACAACAGATCCTTCAAGACCTGCATTTTCAACAATAGTTCTTAATGGAGATTCAACTGCACGAGAAACAATCTGGATTCCAGTTGCTTCGTCAGCGTTATCCGCTTTAAGGTCTGCTAATGCAGCTTTTGCTCTTAATAAAGCAACACCACCACCAGCAACAATTCCTTCTTCAACAGCAGCACGAGTTGCGTGTAATGCATCGTCTACTCTGTCTTTTTTCTCTTTCATTTCAACTTCAGAAGCTGCACCTACATAAAGAACTGCAACACCTCCGGCTAATTTAGCCAAACGCTCTTGTAATTTTTCTTTATCATAATCAGATGTTGTAGTTTCCATCTGACCTTTAATTTGGTTTACACGGTTTTTGATGATATCTGCTTCACCAGCACCACTTACGATAGTTGTATTGTCTTTATCGATAGAAACTCTTTTTGCGTTTCCTAACATTTCGATAGTTGTATTTTCAAGTGTATAACCTCTTTCTTCAGAAATTACAGTTCCACCAGTTAAGATTGCGATATCTTCTAACATTGCTTTTCTTCTGTCTCCAAAACCAGGAGCTTTTACAGCAGCAATTTTAAGAGCACCTCTTAATTTGTTTACTACTAAAGTAGAAAGAGCTTCTCCGTCAACATCTTCAGCGATAATCAATAATGGTTTTCCTGATTGTGCAACTGGCTCTAAAACTGGTAAAAGTTCTTTTAAAGAAGATACTTTTTTATCGTATAATAAGATGTATGGAGAGTCTAATTCAACTTCCATTTTCTCTGGGTTTGTTACGAAATAAGGAGAAAGGTATCCTCTGTCAAACTGCATTCCTTCAACAACATCAACAAAAGTATCCGTTCCTTTTGCTTCTTCAACAGTAATAACTCCTTCTTTTCCAACTTTTGCAAAAGCTGTAGCGATTAATTCACCAATAACTTCGTCGTTATTTGCAGAGATAGAAGCAATTTGTTTGATTTTGTCAGAATCGCTTCCAACAACTTTAGCTTGTTTTGCTAGGTCAGCAACGATAGCTTCAACTGCTTTGTCGATACCGCGTTTCAAATCCATTGGATTTGCACCTGCAGCAACGTTTTTAAGACCTTCTTTTACGATTGCCTGAGCTAAAACTGTAGCAGTTGTAGTTCCGTCACCCGCTAAATCATTGGTTTTAGAAGCAACTTCTTTAACCATTTGCGCGCCCATGTTTTCTAATGGATCTTTTAATTCGATTTCTTTTGCAACCGAAACACCATCTTTAGTAACAGTTGGTCCACCAAATGATTTTCCAATAATTACATTACGACCTTTTGGTCCAAGCGTTACTTTTACAGCATTTGCTAATGCATCAACACCACGTTTTAATCCGTCACGTGCTTCAATATCAAATTTTATATCTTTTGCCATTTTTTAAATTTTTGTTTAAAGTTTGATTTGTTTCAAGTTGTTTTAGTCTTATAAACTTATAACTTGATACATATTATTTTTAGATTATCGCTAAGATGTCGTCCTCACGCATGATCAAATAATCAGTTCCTTCTAATTTTAGTTCTGTTCCGGCATATTTACCGTACAAAACTGTATCACCAACTTTTACAGTCATAGTATGATCTTTAGATCCGTTTCCAACTGCTACTACAGTACCTTTTTGTGGTTTTTCTTTGGCAGTATCTGGAATAAAAATACCTGAAGCGGTTTTAGTCTCAGCTGCAACAGGTTCAATAAGTACGCGGTCTGAAAGCGGTTTAATGTTTAAAGCCATGATTTTATATTATATTAAGTTATACGTTTTTTAATGTTCAATAAACTTTCAGAAATTGTGCCATGCTCTGTAAACTGACATTATTTCCTAAAAAAAATGCCAGCTTTGACAGGCTGGCATTTTAATTTATATCAAAATTATTATTTTGCTGCAGGTGCTGCCGGAGCAGGAGTTTGTTGAGCTGGCGCAGCTGGTGTAGTTGCAGGCGCTTCTGTTTTATCAATAATTTTAGATCCTGTATCACCTAAAGCTCCAGTGAAGCTTAAGCTTGAAAGTAGGATTAAAGCAATCAAAATAGTAGCTAGTGTCCAAGTACTTTTATCTAAAAAGTCAGTTGTTTTTTGTACACCGCCTAACATTTGAGTTCCGCTGATAGTTGAAGATAATCCTCCACCTTTAGGGTTTTGTACCATAATTACTACGATCAATAGAAAGCAAACTATTGTGATTAAAACTAAGAAAATTGAAAATGTGCTCATTGTATTAAATGTTATTGTTATTTTGTTGTAAAATCTTTATATCCGAAATGCGGTCTGCAAAGAAACTAATTTTTTCTGGATATTTCAAAATTAATATTTCATATGCTTGTATGGCCTTTGTATATTTTTTTTGTTCCAAATAAACACGGGCTAAAGTCTCTGTCATTAGGTATGAATTCTCCTCTTCATTAATATTAAAAGAAATAGGAGGAGTAGACATTGTTGGTTTTATTGGAGAAATTTTTGGGTTTGTTTCAATAAAACGGTCAATTATTTCTGCTTTTTTCTTCTTTTCTTCCTCAACAGAAACTATTTCAGTCACTTCAGTTGTTTTTTTTTCATCGGTTTCTGCATCTTTTGGAGCATCTGAACTTCTGTCAATAGGTTCTGCTTTAGCTAATTGCAGCCATTCCTGAAAAGAATGTTTTTCACGTACAAAATCTATTGGTTTGCCTATTTCTAAATTCTCCTCTGCTTCTTTTACAGATTCGGGAACTTCAATTTTAGGGATTTCAAATTCTAATAATTCTGTTTCGGCTTTTGGTTCTTCAGCAATTATAGGTTCTTCAAAAGTTACAGTTGATGCTTCTTTAATAGAAACTATTATAGATTCTTCGATTGGATCAACATGAACTTCCTCAATTTCATCGTCTTCTACTACTTCATCAAAGAAAGTTATTTTTGTAACAGGTTTTTCGATAATAATATCAGCTGTTTTTTCTTCAACTTCTGGTACTTCCTTAAATGTATTTAGTATTTCTTCTTCGCTTGGAGTTAAAATAGTTTGTTCTGTTTCAACTTCAATAGTTTCTTCCTCTGTTTCTGTTACTTCTTTAAAAGTATCCAATATTTCTTCCTCAGTTGGAGTAAGTACAGATTCATTAACAATTGCTTCAATAGTTATATTTTCAATTTCAGCTGGTTCATTAAAAGAACTTTCAGCTTTTTCTTCTTCAAATGTTGAGATTGGTTCTTCTATAAGTTCCGGCTCAATTGTTTTTTCTTCAACTTCAGTTACTTCTTTAAAAGAGTTGAATATTTCTTCTTCATTAATAATAGCAATTGGTTTCTCGGTAACTAAATCTTCAGTAGTTTCTTCATCAGTTACCTCTTTAAAAGTGCTGAGTATTTCTTCTTCTGTTGGAATTATAATTGATGGCTCTGAAATCTGTTCAATTGTTTGTTCCTGAATTTTTACAGGTTCTTCAAAAGTATTGGATTCAATTTCTTCTGTTTGTACTAAAGATGATTCTTCAATAATTACTTCAGCTGTTTTTTGTTCAATTTTAGAAGGCTCTTCAAAAACAACAGTTGTAGCTTCCTTAATCGATTTTAGAATAGATTGTTCAATTGGGTCAATTCGGATTTCTGGGATTTTTACAACAGGTTCAAAAGTAACTACTTCGCTGTCAAAAACTTTTATCTCTAAAAGTTCTTTTAGTTTTTGATCGTAAAAATCATTCTGAATAGAAGTAAAAGTTTCAGAAGTTATAAAATCAAACAATACCGAACGATCTGCCGTATGCGCCGCCGTTACTTTTAATGCATAATTATACTTAAAACTGTTTTGTTTGTAAAGTCCTTTTAATCGAAGCGCTCTGGCACTTTGAAAATATGGAAATTCATTCAAAACACTTCCTAATGCTTCTGCCTGATTTTCTGTAATAGCATCAGGTTTATTCATTAAGTATGTATAATCAGTAACGTTCATTTTTTATTGTTTAATCGTTTTTTTGTGTTTATTCGTTTAACCGTTTATTTGTTTAATTGCTTTAAAATCGATTAACCAATTCAACAAATAAACATTTTTACCATTTTGCCAGAGATTCATTAAAGATATCCTGTGTGATTCTTTCGTAAATCGTTTTAATGGCTGTATTTAAAGTAGATCCTGTTGGAAGATCTCTTCCTTCAAAATCATAGTAAAATTCAAAAGGTTTCTCAAAATCGTCAGTTTCTTTCTTTTTATTGGTAAACCTTACATTAATACGTATTGTTAAACGGTTTTGTGCTGCTTGCTGATCAGCGGTTGCTGTCATTGGCGTAATTCTGTAATCTACAATTTCTCCTTCATATGTCAAATCCCCGCCATTGCTAACCAAGTTTAAATTGGTTTGATTTTGAATTAAATCCTGTAATGTCAGCGTAAAATCTCTATCAATTCCCGGTTCAATCAAATCAGCATTATTATGGAAAAAGTTAACCTGAAAAGTTTTAGCATCAATTTGCCCTGTTGAACCAGTAAAATTGTAAAACCCACAACCGCTAAAAGTTGTTGCAATTAAAAGAATTAGAAGATATTTTAAGTGTTTCATTTTATTTTATAGATTACTTCGCCAGTTTGCTGGCGTTTAGGCCAAAGATATTCAATTCGTTTAAAACATTTTTGAGTTTTAACTTCTTTACAAGAAATTACAAGTCGAATTGTTTAATTTTTCGGTACAAAGTTCTTTCAGAAATCCCTAATTCATCTGCAGCCGCTTTTCGTTTTCCTTTGTTTTTTTCTAATGATTTTTTGATCATTTCGATTTCTTTTTGCTCTAAACGCAGAATTTCTTCCTCTTCAATAGTCTCGGCAAATAAATAATTATCATCCGGAATCTGCTGGTGGTAATTTTCTTCACGAACGGTTGGTGTCATAACCGCTGTTCTTGGTTCTTCTTCAAAATCAATTTCGCTGTCATTTTCCTGCGATCCGTATATCTTCTGAATCAAATTAGGATTAATATCCTGCATTTTCGAAGTACCGTTTTTCATCAATTCCAAAGTCAGCTTTTTCAGATCGTTTAAGTCGCTTCTCATATCAAAAAGCACTTTGTACAGAATATCTCTTTCGGTACTAAAATCGCTGTCTTTTTTCGTGTCGTTTATTACAGATGGCAGATTGCTTCCTTCTGACGGAAGGTAAGAAGATAAAGTTGAAGCCGAAATATCACGATTGGTTTCTAAAACCGAAATTTGTTCAGCCACATTTCGAAGCTGACGAATGTTTCCGTTCCATCTAAATTTTTGAAGGACACTTACCGCATCATCATCTAATTTTAAAGGAGGCATTTTGTATTTATGCGCAAAATCGGCCACAAATTTTCTGAACAATAAATGAATATCGTCATTTCGCTCGCGCAAAGGCGGTAATGTAATTTCGACTGTTGTTAAACGATAATACAAATCCTCACGGAATTTTCCTTTTTCGATTGCATTAAACAAGTTTACGTTTGTTGCCGCTACAATACGAACATTAGTTTTTTGAACCTGAGACGAACCTACTTTTATAAATTCACCATTTTCAAGAACACGCAGTAATCTAACCTGAGTTGTTAATGGCAATTCACCCACTTCATCAAGAAAGATGGTTCCGCCGTCGGCCACTTCAAAATAACCTTCACGTGTACTTGTAGCGCCTGTAAAAGCACCTTTTTCGTGTCCGAAAAGTTCACTGTCAATAGTTCCTTCCGGAATCGCTCCGCAGTTTACAGCAATATATTTACCATGCTTTCTGTGTGAAAGCGAATGTATAATTCTGGGAATGTTTTCTTTACCAACACCACTTTCCCCAGTTACCATAACCGAAATATCAGTTGGAGCAACCTGAATGGCTTTTTCTATGGCACGATTTAATTTTGGATCATTACCAATAATCTCAAATCGTTGTTTTATTGCTTGAACTGTTTCCATGTATATTTTGTTTCAAGTTTTTATTTGTTTCAGGTTCCAGGTTTTACCCTTTTGCCTTTAACGTTTAAACTCCGGCTTATAATTTTTTCTTTTGCCACGAATTTCACGAATTTTCACAAATTTTTTGAAATCGGGTTAATAAATAACTCTTTTATGCTGTAATGACTTTTTATTAAAGTTAACAATAATTCCTAAATCACTATCTGCCAGTTTTAAATAATTAATTGTTTGCGCTGTATATTCATCAATTATATCTTTTGATGCTTTAACTTCTAGAATAATTTCATCATACACAACAAAATCAGCATAGAATTTATGTGCTAAAACAATGTCTTTATATTGAATATCATACTCCTTTTCTCGTTCGAAAGGAATATTGTGCTTTTTAAATTCATATTCTAAAGCATCTTTATAAACAATTTCAAGAAGTCCTCCACCAAGGATTCTATGAATTTCCATACAAATGCCAACAATTTTAAAATATTCTTCTTTTCTATATAATTCCATAATTTACTTTTTAAGCAAATTTATTGAATCATAAAATAAAAGAAAGAAAATTCGTGCAAATTTGTGTAATTCGTGGCAAACTAATTTAATTCATTTCACTCAAGCCAACAGCTTCACCTTTTAAAGTTCCTGAAGTACAGCTTGTGATTTTTACGTTTACGAAATCACCAATTTTATAATTTTCTTTCGGGAAAACAACCGTAATACTTTGAGAGTTTCTTCCGGAGAATTCGTCTTTTGATTTTTTAGAAACTTTTTCTACTAAAACTTCAACTGTTTTTCCAACAAATTCCTCACTTCTAAACCAAGCGTGTTTTTGCTGTAAGTCAACAATTTCCTGAAGTCTTCTGGCTTTTGTTTCTTCTTCTACATCATCTTTCATTTTTCTTCCGGCCAAAGTTCCCGGGCGTTCAGAATACGAATACATATAACCGAAATTATATTTCACATATTCCATCAAACTCATCGTATCTTGGTGATCTTGCTCCGTTTCGGTTGGGAAACCGGCAATCATATCCTGCGAAATCGAAGCATCTGGAACAATCGCTCTGATTTTATCAATCAAAGCCATATATTCTTCACGAGAGTGCAAACGATTCATTTCTTTTAAAATTCGGTTACTTCCAGATTGAACAGGTAAGTGAATGTGTTTACAAATATTTGGATATTTTGCAATAACATGCAAAATGCTTTCGTGCATATCCTGCGGATTTGAAGTCGAAAATCTGATACGCATTTTAGGGAATCCAACAGCAACCATTTCGAGTAATTGATCAAAATCAACTGCAGTTGCTTTTTGCATATCTGAAGCATTTACGAAATCCTTTTTCAAACCGCCGCCGTACCAAAGGTAACTGTCAACATTTTGACCTAAAAGTGTAATTTCCTTAAAACCTTTATTCCATAAATCCTGAATTTCGGTCATAATACTTTGAGGTTCACGACTACGCTCACGTCCACGTGTAAAAGGCACAACGCAAAACGTACACATGTTATCGCAGCCACGAGTGATTGAAACCAAAGCAGTAATTCCGTTACTCATCAAACGAACCGGCGAAATATCTCCGTAAGTTTCTTCTTTTGATAAAATTACATTGATAGCGTCGCGGCCTTCTTCAACTTCTGCTAATAAATTTGGAAGATCTTTGTAAGCATCAGGGCCAACAACAAGATCCACTATTTTTTCTTCTTCTAAAAACTGACTTTTCAAACGCTCTGCCATACAGCCCAAAACGCCCACTTTCATTTTCGGGTTCGTGCGTTTTACCGCATTGTATTTTTCAAGACGCTTACGAATAGTTTGTTCTGCTTTATCACGAATTGAGCACGTGTTAACCAAAACCAAATCAGCTTCTTCTAAAACCGAAGTTGTATTATATCCGCCTTCAGATAAAATGGAAGCTACGACTTCACTGTCCGAAAAATTCATCGCACAACCGTAACTTTCTATAAATAGTTTTTTAGTATTCTCAGGTTTATTTTCTAAAACAAGACTTTCGCCTTGTTTACTTTCTTCAATAATCTTTTCCATTGTAAAATTTCAAAGTGCAAAGATAGCGTAAATACAGTCAATATGACAAGATGGCAGAGGAGAAATTTTAGATTTTAGATTTTAGATTGCAGATTCAGAGAAAGAAAATCGATTTGTGAGAAATCTTAAATCTAAAATCAGTAATCTAAAATATTTAAATAGCCACAGATTAAAAAGATTAAAATGATTCTCAAAGCTTTGCGGACTTTGTACTGAATTTTCAGCTCAGAAAAAAAACTTGCGAACTTTGCGTAAAAACTTTGTGAACTTTGCGGTTAAAATTTAGATTTAGGAAGGAGATTTTAGATTGATATAAAGAAAATCGATTTATGGAGTAATCTAAAATCTACATTCTACAATCTAAAATATTTAAATAGCACTGAATTTTCAGCTTACATTAAATCTTTTCGAACTTTGCGGTTAAATTTTTAGTTTTAGCGCTTAGATTTTATATTAATAGAAATGAATTAAGATTCATGAGAAAGCTAAAATCTAAAATCAACAATCTAAAATAAAAGAATTTGACGGTCATAATCCTATAAAAGTTATACCTATATATATATTACAGAATATTACAGATAAATCTGCAATTTTAAGTTTCATAATATCAAAATACCTCAAAAATTCAATCGCAAGGTTAATATTTAAAAAAAATAAATACTTTTGTTGCAGAAAATAAGAGCAATGGCAAAGAATTTAGTAATAGTGGAATCACCTGCAAAGGCGAAAACGATCGAGAAATTTCTTGGGAGCGATTTTCAGGTGGAGTCAAGTTATGGTCACATAGCCGACTTACCATCAAAGGAAATAGGGGTAGATGTAGAGAATGGTTTTAAACCTAAATATGAAGTTTCTCCGGATAAAAAAGCCTTGGTAAGTAAACTTAAGACACTATCTAAAAATGCCGAAATGGTTTGGTTGGCAAGTGATGAGGACCGCGAAGGAGAAGCTATTTCATGGCACTTGGCGGAAGAACTGAAACTGGATACAAAAAAAACAAAGCGAATTGTTTTTCATGAAATTACTAAATCTGCGATTCTTAAAGCAATCGATAATCCAAGGGAAATTGATTATAATTTAGTAAACGCACAACAGGCACGTCGTGTTCTGGATCGTTTAGTAGGTTACGAATTATCTCCTGTTTTATGGAGAAAAATCAAAGGCGGACTTTCTGCTGGTCGTGTACAATCTGTTTCTGTACGTTTGATTGTGGAGAGAGAACGCGAAATCCAAAGTTTCAATGCTGTTGCAACGTATTCAATTGTTGCCGAATTTGTAAACGAGGCCGGAAAAGCTTTCAAAGCAAAACTTCCAAAAAATTTCAATACTAAAAAAGAAGCCGAAGATTTCTTAAATCAAAACATCGGTTCAAAATATAAGGTAGCCGATTTAGAAACTAAACCTACCAAAAAATCACCAACAGCACCTTTTACGACTTCTACGCTTCAACAGGAAGCAGCAAGAAAATTGTATTTGCCAGTTGGAATCACAATGCAGTTAGCACAGCGTTTGTACGAAGCGGGACTTATTACTTATATGAGAACTGATTCGGTAAATCTTTCAAAAGATGCAATGGACGCGGCTGAAGCTGAAATCATAAAATCATACGGAAAAGAGTTTTCAAAACCGAGAACTTTTGCAACAAAAAGTAAAGGAGCACAAGAAGCGCACGAAGCAATTCGTCCAACTGATATGTCACGTCACACAGTAAATATTGATCGTGATCAGGCTCGTTTGTATGATTTGATTTGGAAAAGAACATTGGCTTCGCAAATGAGCGATGCACAATTAGAAAGAACAAACGTGAAAATTGAAGCTGATAATCACAGCGAAATTTTTGCAGCTTCGGGAGAAGTTTTACTTTTTGAAGGTTTCTTAAAAGTTTACTTAGAAGGTCACGATGATGACGAAGAAGAACAAGAAGGAATGCTTCCGGCATTAAAAGTAAATGAAAAACTAGCTAACAATTATATTACAGCTACAGAACGATATTCAAGACCGCCTTCAAGATATACTGAGGCATCTTTGGTAAAAAAACTAGAGGAACTTGGAATTGGACGTCCGTCTACTTATGCACCAACAATTTCTACTATTATCAACAGAAATTATGTTGAAAAAGGGACACTTGAAGGTCAGGAACGTAAATATACACAGCTTACTTTGCAAAACAGTAAAGTAGGAGAGAAGGTTTTAAAAGAAAATACAGGTTCTGATAAAGGAAAATTAGTTCCAACAGATATTGGAACTATCGTAACAGATTTCTTAGTTAAGAACTTTGGAAATATTCTAGATTATAATTTTACTGCAAAAGTAGAACAGGATTTTGATGAAATTGCCGAAGGAAATATTGACTGGGCAATTATGATGCAGGATTTTTACAATAAATTTCACCCAAATGTAAAAGAGGTTGAGGCAAATGCTGAGCGTGAAAGCGGTGAAAGAATTTTAGGTAAAGATGCTGACGGAAGACAGGTTTCTGTTCGTTTAGGAAAATTTGGACCAATGGCTCAAATTGGAGAAGCAGACGACGAGGATAAAAAGTTTGCCAGTTTAATGGCGGATCAAAATATTGGAAATATAACGCTTGAAGAAGCTTTGAATTTATTCTTGCTTCCTAAAACTTTAGGAGATTATAAAGGAGAAGAAGTTGAAGTAAGCAACGGTCGTTACGGCCCATATGTTCGTCATGGAAGCGTGTTTATTTCATTACCTAGAGGAGAAGATCCTTTAAGTGTTACTAAAGAAAGAGCACAGGAATTAATTGATGAAAAAGCTGTTGCAGATGCTCCAATTGCGGTTTACAAAGGAGAAGCTGTTCAAAAAGGTGTGGGACGTTTTGGTCCTTTCATTAAATGGAATGGTCTGTTTGTAAATGTGAGTAAAAAATACAATTTTGATAATTTATCTCAGGCTGATGTTGAGGAATTAATTGAAGATAAATTACAAAAAAACATAGATAAAGTTCTTCACAATTGGGAAGACGAAGGGATTTTGGTTGAAAAAGCACGCTGGGGACGCTCGGTTATTACTAAAGGTAAAATCAAAATTGAGCTAAGCAAAGATGTTGATGCTACAAAGTTAACATTGGCCGAAGTTCAGGAAATGATCGAGAAAAAAGCACCGGCTAAAAAAACCGCTGCTAAGAAAACAACAGCAGCAAAAAAAGCACCAGCAAAAAAAACAGCAGCAAAAAAGAAATAAAGAATGGAATTTGATTTTCTAGAGCCTTTAAATGATGGAATTTTAAAATTCATTAGTTCATTGTCTTCACAAGAACTGGGAAGTAAAATTGTTCTGCATACTCAGGATCAATTTCCGGATATTAGTAAAATTAACATTGCAATTGTAGGTGTTTTAGAAGACCGACGCAATATTAACATGGTTAATGAAGTTAATCTTACTACGGTTCGTAAAAAGCTTTATGGAATGTTTCCCGGAAATTGGGATGCTTCAATTGCTGATTTAGGAGATATCCTTGCCGGGGATTCTGTAGAGGATACTTATTTTGCAGTTAAAAAGGTAACTTCTGCATTAATTAAAAATAAAGTCATTCCTATAGTCCTGGGAGGTTCGCAGGATTTAACATACGCTTTATATCGCGCATATGATGATTTAGAGCAAATGGTAAATATGGTTGCTGTAGATAACAGATTTGATTTTGGTAAAGAAGATGAAACAGTTTCGGCTAATTCATATTTAACAAAAATCATAATTGATGAGCCTAATAATCTTTTCAATTACTGTAATGTAGGATACCAAACGTACTATAATTCGCAGGAAGAAATTGATTTAATTGAAAAATTGTTTTTTGATGCTTACCGTTTGGGTGAAATCTCAAACAAAATAGCGCTGGCAGAACCTGTTTTTAGAGATGCTGATTTAGTTAGTATCGATTTGAATTCGGTAAAGTCTTCAGCTTCAGGAAATACTATTACATTTGAACCAAATGGTTTCAATGGAAAAGAGATTTGTTCTTTGGCAAGATATGCCGGGATTAGTGATAAAGTGTCTTCGTTTGGAGTATTTAATCATAATAGTACAGCTGCAGAAGCACCTATTGTGGCTCAGATAGTTTGGTATTTTATTGAAGGATATCATTATCGTTCAAAAGAATATCCATTTGGAAGCAGAACAAATTATTTAAAATATATTGTTCCTTTAGAAGAGGAGGAGCTGGTTTTTTATAAAAGTGATAAAACAGAGCGTTGGTGGATCGAGATTCCATTTGAAACAAACGGCAGCAATAAACTAAAAAGAAATACGTTATTACCGTGTTCTTATGAAGAATATTTGAGCGCTTGTAATCAAGAATTGCCAGAAAGATGGTGGAAAGCACAAAGAAAAAACGCTTTGTAGAAGAAAATTTTAATGAAAATCTTAATTTTTTCAAGTTTTTCAAAATATTGTTAAAAAATTTAGTAAGATAAGGTTTATATATTATAAAATTTAACGTTTTACGTCGATTTTTTTAATCAGTTTGTCGATGAAATATTTTTTTTTTATTTTATTTAACATTATTTTTGAACGGTAAAATAAATTTCGCAAGTAGTATTGTTTTTTAGATAAATAATAAATACGTTTACGGACTTTTAATAATGAATAGATAATCCCAAATTTATATGAAGAAGTTTATTGCATTTGCAGCAATGTTAACACTAGTAATCGGCTGTGGTAAGTCAGGTGACAAAGGTGAATTAGTTGGTGTTACAGGAGGGAAATGGCATCCCGAGAAGCCTTATGGAATGACATTAGTTCCTGGTGGATCTTTTATCATGGGTAAATCAGACGCTGATTTAGCTAACGTAGAAGATGCTCCTACTAAAACAGTAACAGTTAGATCATTTTATATGGACGAAACTGAGATTACTAACAGTGAGTACCGTCAATTCGTAGAATGGGTAAAAGATTCTACAATGAGAGTACGTCTTGCTATTTTGGCTGATGAAACAGGTCAAAAAAGTACTGGTGGTAAAGGTGCTAAAGGAGGAAGTATCGCTGATTATGCATTTAATGACTCTGAGCCGGATAAAATGACAGCTTACGATAAATATATGTATGATAACTACTATAGTGTAGGAACAAAAGATGATCCGTATGCTGGTAGAAAATTAAACAAAAAAGTTAAGTTAATTAGAGATACTAAAGCTTATCCAGATGAGTATTATGCTGAAGTAATGGATTCTATGTATTTACCAATTGAAGAATCATACAATGGTTTAAGAACAATTGACGTAAATAAATTGAAATTCCGTTATTCTTGGATGGATATTCAGGCTGCTGCAAAAGCTAAAGTTGGAAAAAGAAAAGACTTCGTTAAAACTGAGCAAGTTAGTGTTTACCCTGATACTACAGTTTGGATTAAAGATTTCGCATATTCATATAATGAGCCAATGCATAATGATTATTTCTGGCATAAAGCTTATGGAGATTATCCAGTAGTAGGTGTAACTTGGAAACAAGCTAAAGCATTCTGTGCCTGGAGAACTTTAAACAAAAACAGCTACATTAAATCTAAGAAAAAAGGGCGTGACCTGGTTAACGCATTCAGACTTCCAACAGAAGCAGAATGGGAGTATGCTGCAAGAGGTGGTCTGGAGTCTGGAACTTATCCTTGGGGTGGTCCTTACACGAAGAGTGACAGAGGATGTTTCATGGCAAACTTCAAGCCTAACAGAGGAGATTATGCTGCCGATGAAGCTTTATATACTGTTGAAGCAAAATCTTACGAGCAAAACGGATACGGATTATATAACATGGCAGGAAACGTTTCAGAGTGGACAGATTCAGCTTATAATCCAAACGCATACGAGTATGTTTCTACAATGAACCCTAACGTAATTGACGGAAAGAATCAAAGAAAAGTGGTTCGTGGAGGTTCTTGGAAAGACGTGGCTTACTTCCTACAAGTAAGTACTCGTGACCACGAATATGCTGATTCTGCAAGAAGTTATATCGGTTTCAGAACTGTACAAGATTACATGGGAACTCAAGTAACCGGAAACGGAACTGGTAAAAAGAAATAGTAATTTATAATTCAATCAATACAATAACCAAATCGAATCTATTTTAAAATTAAAACCTAAAAAAAAATTATTATGGCATTATTAAGTAAAAAAGCAATGAATTTCGCTTATGGTATGGGAGCGGCAGTAGTAATCGTTGGAGCATTATTCAAAATTACTCACTTTGAAATTGGACCATTAACAGGAACAGTTATGCTTTCAGTAGGTTTATTAACTGAGGCGTTAATCTTCGCGTTATCTGCTTTTGAACCAGTTGAAGACGAGTTAGATTGGACTCTTGTTTACCCAGAATTAGCTAACGGACAAGCTAGAAAAAAAGCGGATAAACCTGAATCAACTGATGCCCAGGGATTATTATCTCAAAAATTAGATGCAATGTTAAAAGAAGCTAAAGTTGACGGTGAGTTAATGGCAAGCTTAGGAAACAGCATCAAAAACTTCGAAGGAGCTGCTAAAGCAATCTCTCCAACGGTAGACTCTATTGCAGGTCAAAAGAAATATTCTGAAGAATTATCTGTTGCTGCTGCTCAAATGGAATCATTAAACAGTTTATACAAAGTACAATTAGAAAGTGCAGCAAGAAATGCTGAAGCTAATAAAGAAATCGCTGATAACGCATCTAAATTAAAAGAGCAAATGGCGTCTATGACTGCAAACATTGCTTCTTTAAACAGTGTTTATGGTGGTATGCTTTCTGCAATGAGTAACAAAGGATAATTAGTTTTTAACTATTATATTAAAATTATTAATAAGAACTAATTAGAAAAAAATGGCAGGAGGAAAATTAACCCCTAGACAGAAGATGATTAACCTGATGTATCTGGTTTTCATCGCGATGTTAGCAATGAACGTATCAAAAGAAGTAATTTCTGCTTTTGGTTTGATGAACGAAAAATTTGAAGCTGCAAATACTACTTCAGTTACAACAAACGAAGGCTTATTACAATCTTTAGATCAAAAAGCTGCTGAAGCAAAAGGAGAGTTCATTACTGCAGCAGAAACTGCACACAAAGTTGAAGGAATCTCAAAAGAATTTTACGATTATATTGGTACTTTAAAAGCTCAGTCTATCAAAGGATTTGAGGTTGAAAAAGAAACTGGAAAACTACCATACGAAGCTATGGATAGAGGTGATAACATCGACGACTGGTTTACAGGAGACGGTTACACTAAAAAAGGTAACGAAATTATCGCTAAAATCGAAAAATACAAAGCAGACTTAAAAGCTGCTTTAGGAACAGATAAAAAGTATGCTAACATTATTGCAGAAGTTGAAAAGAAATTTGACGTTTCTGAAGTAAAAAACAAAGAAGGTATAAAAGAAAAATACTTAGCTTACCACTTTAAAGGTTTCCCTGCAATTGCATCTGCTGCTAAACTTTCAGCTTGGCAGAATGACGTTAAAAAAGCAGAAACAGATGTTTACAACAGTGCTTTAGGAAAAGCTGCAGTTGCTGCTGCTTCTTATAGCAACTACCAGGCAATCGTTGTTTTAGATAAAAATGCTTATTTCCAAGGAGAAAAAGTTACAGGTAAAGTAGTTTTAGGTCGTTATGACGAAAACACAAAACCAACTTCATTCCAAGGTCCTGGACAAATTGTTAACGGACAAGCTGTTATCTCTTTAACTGCTGGTGGTGTAGGTGAACAAAACATTAATGGTCAATTTACTTTCTTAGAAGACGGTAAAAACATTCCATTAAAATTTAAAGGAACTTACGTTGTAGTTCCAAGACCAAACTCAGCTACGATTTCTGCTGATAAAATGAATGTAGTGTATAGAGGAGTTGTTAACCCAATCTCTGTATCATTTGCAGGAGTAGATGCTAACAAAATTTCTGCTAGCGCTCCAGGATTATCTTCAGCTGGTAAACCAGGTAAATATAACATGAGCCCGGGTTCAGGTACAGAAGCTACAATTTCTGTAACAGGAACATTACCAAACGGAGATAAAGTTACTGATAAGAAATCATTCAGAATTAAAGGTATTCCTGGACCAACAGGTACAATTAGAGGTGAAATGGGTGTTGTTAAAGGACCTAGATCTAACTTAGAAATTGCTACTATTGGTGCTAAATTACTTGATTTTGATTTTGAAGTTGGTTTAGATGTTGTTGGATTTAACATGAAAATTGCTGGACAGCCTACAGTTGTTGTTACAGGTAATAGATTAAATGCACAATGTAAGCAAGTACTTTCAAGAGCAGGTAAAGGAGATCAAGTTACTATTTCTGAAATTAAAACTAAACTTGTTGGAGCTGGTAGTTATTTATTACCAAGAACTGCTCCGGTAATTTATGAAATACAATAATTAAGTACTGAAATCTTCAGTCAATATTTATAATAATACCACGATGAAAGTAAGAAATTTTTTAATAGCTATTGTTCTAATCGCTGGAGGTTTTGCTTCTAATGCGCAATCAAATTTGCTAAATGCAAAAACGCCTGCCCAAATTGGGCTTAAAACTCCTGCGCAACTTATCTCTGATAATGATAAGCCTTTAGCTTACGGTTATGTTGATGATAGAGATATCTTGATGGGTAAAACAACTTGGGAGATTATTGACTTAAATGAAAAGATCAACTTCCCTATGTATTTTCCAGTAGATACTGCTAATATTGGTTCTGATAGACGTTCATTATATGATGTTTTGACGAAAGCCGTTAGAAAAGGCCAAATAACTGAGGTTTATTCTGATAGTTATTTCAATACTAAAAAATCTATGAAAGACATCGAAGGTGCCTTATCTCGTATTGACACAACAGATGCTGGTAGAGAACTTATCAACCAATATCCAGACGACTATAAAGCACGTGTTGTGAAGAAAAAAGTTGTAACTGGTACTGGTAAAAAGAAAGTTGTTACTTATGTAGACGAAACAGTTGGGCCAACAAGAACAGTTCCTGCTGAATATATCTTAAAGCAAGATCTTACTGCTGCAGATGTTACTCAGTATAAAATTAAAGGATACTGGTATTTTGATAAACGTCAAAGTGAATTAAAATATCGTTTACTTGGAATTTGTCCTGTAACTCCGGACGTTTACACAATGAACAGTGACGAAAAGGATTATATCGAATTATTTTGGGTTTTCTTCCCAAATGCTCGAGCAGTCCTTCACGAAGCAAAAGCTTTCAATGACAGCAATTCGGCTCTGCCAATTTCATTCGATCAGATTTTAAATTCAAGACGTTTTAATGCGATTGTCTATAAAGAAGAAAACTTGTACCAAGATCGTGAGATCAAAGAATACATGAAAGATAACGCACAAAATCAGTTATTGGAATCTGAAAGAGTAAAAGAGAAGATTCGTAACTTCGAACAAGATATGTGGAACTACTAAGTTCTAAAATTAAATTATAAGAAAAACTCTCACTGCTACCGTAGTGAGAGTTTTTTTTTTGATCAGATGGCAACACTTTTTAATGCTATCTTATATAAATTTTATTAAGCTTTAAATTTTTAAAAAAGCAAAATAGCAGGGAAAGATATTACAAAAGGTATGGTTTTGTTTTGTAATGATCAGATTTATAGTGTTTTGTAAAATATTTATTGTATGTTAGCTAAACGTTAATTAAAATTAATTTTTAAATTTGTAATTATAATTTCTACAAATTGATATTATTGTAAGAAAAATAACAATATTACACATCAAACTGCGTTTAGGTTTATTATAAAAAATATTATGATGAAAGTGAAAAGTTTTTTAATGGTTATTGTTTTTATCGCTGGCGGTATTATTTCTAATGCTCAATCTAATCTACTAAATGCTAAAACAGCAGATCAAATTGGACTTAAAACAGCTGCGCAGCTTATCTCTGATAATGATAAGCCTTTAGCTTATGGCTATGTAGATGATCGTGATGTTTTAATGGCAAAAACTACCTGGGAGATTATTGATTTAAATGAAAAAATCAATTTTCCTTTATATTTTCCTGTAGATACTGTCAATATTGGCTCAGACAGACGTTCACTTTATGATGTTTTGACCAAAGGAATCAGACAAGGAAAAATAACTGAAGTTTATACAGATAGTTATTTCAATACCAAAAAATCTATGAAAGACATTGAAGGTTCATTAACCCGTGTTGATACAACGGATGCAGGTAGGGAACTTATAAATCAATATCCTGATGATTTTAAAACACGTGTTGTAAAGAAAAAAGTGGTAACGGGTACTGGTAAAAAGAAAGTGGTAAATTATGTTGACCAAACTATAGGGCCAACAAGAACCGTTCCTGCTGAATATATTTTAAGACAAGATCTTACAGCTGCCGATGTTTCACAATACAAAGTAAAAGGATATTGGTATTTTGATAAACGCCAAAGTGAATTGAAATATCGCTTACTTGGAATTTGTCCCGTAACACCAGACGTTTACACGATGAATAGTGACGAAAAAGACTATATTGAACTATTCTGGGTTTTCTTCCCAAATGCCCGAACTGTACTTCATGAAGCAAAAGCTTTTAACGACAGTAATTCGGCACTTCCAATTTCATTTGATCAAATACTTAATTCAAGACGTTTTAACGCAGTTATTTACAAAGAGGAGAATATGTATGGAGATCGTGAAATTAAAGATTACATGAAAGATAATGCACAAAATCAGTTGTTAGAATCTGAAAGAGTAAAAGAGAAGATTCGTAACTTCGAAGAAGATATGTGGAACTACTAAAGATCTAAATCAATTATAAGAAAAACTCTTACTACCTTTGCAGTAAGAGTTTTTTTATTTTATCTATACATTCACAATGCTTGATTATTTAATCGTGGGATCTGGGCTGGCTGGGATTTCTTTTGCAGAAGTTGCCCTTAAAAACAATAAGTCTATTTTAGTTGTTGATGACAAATCTCAAAATTCTTCCCGAATTGCGGGAGGTTTGTATAATCCGGTTATTTTGAAACGTTTCAGTGAAGTTTGGAATGCTAAAGAACATTTGGTCTTAATGAATGAGTTCTATGAACAAGTTGAAGACAAGCTGCAGGAAAAATTCAACTTTAAAATGCCCATTCTTAGAAAGTTTTTTTCAATTGAAGAACAGAATAATTGGTTTGCTGCTTCTGATAAAATTAACTTAGCTCCCTTTTTATCTACAAAACTAATTACTAAAAAATACCAAAGTATCGATTCGCCTTATGATTATGGTGAAGTTTTGCATACAGGTTATGTAAAAACCGGGCAATTATTAGAAAGCTACAGGGAGTATTTAAAGAAGAATGATTTGCTTGTGGAAGAATCTTTTCATAGCTCTTTTTTAGATTTTCATGATTCAGGAATTCAATATAAAAACATTAAAGCCCGTCATATCATATTTGCTGAAGGTTTTGGACTGCACAAAAATCCGTATTTTAATTATCTGCCTTTGGATGGAACAAAAGGTGAATTGTTTTTAATAAATGCACCTAATTTAAAATTAGATGTAATTGTTAATACAAGCGTTTTTATTTTGCCAATAGGCGGTAATTTGTATAAAGTTGGTGCAACTTACAACTGGCATGACAAAACAGATCTTCCAACGGAAGAAGGCAAGCAAGAACTTTTAGATCGTATTAAAGAGATTATTACCTGTGATTTTGAAATTGTAAAACATTTTGCAGGAGTTAGACCTACAGTTGCAGACAGAAGACCTCTGGTTGGTACTCATGAAGTATACAAATCTGTTCATCTACTTAACGGGTTAGGAACCCGCGGTGTAATGCTGGGTCCGGCTTTGGCAAAAATGTTGTATGACAATATTGAAAACGGAACTCCAATAGACAGGGAAGCCGATATAAAACGCTTTCATAAAAGATATTTAAAATCCCTTATTCCTGACCGGCCTTAGGATCGTAAGAAATAAACATATTAATATATAGATTTCGGGAAAGTCGCAAAACAAACGGAAACAAAACAATTAATGTAATAACAATTGCTATAAAAGATTCTCCAATACTTGCTCCAAAAAACACAAATGAAACAATAAAGGCAGCAATTCCCACCGCAACATTTAATCCGTAACTCACATACATTGCACCATAAAAAAACGAAGGTTCAATTTGATATTTTAAACCGCAATGACCGCAATTGTCGTTCATTTTTAGAACTTTAGTCAAATGAAGCGGATTTTTGTCTGAATACATGCTCTCTTTTTGGCATTTTGGACAACTTCCTGTTAAAATACTATTTAGTTTGGATCCTTTTTTTAACATTTGCAAAAAATTTACATTACCATTTATCTGGGTAACGCAAATTTACAATTTTCATTCTCTGTTTAAGGTATCAAAACATGAAACTTTAAACTATAAACAACAATTTAATGCTTAATATACACAATCTTTCGGTTTCTTTTGGAGGAACATATTTATTTGAAGAAGTTACTTTTCGTTTAGGCGCCGGCGACCGCGTAGGTCTTGTTGGTAAAAACGGAGCAGGTAAATCGACAATGCTTAAAATGTTAGCAAGAGATTTTGCTCCGGATTCAGGAGTTATCTCTCAGGAGAAAGATATCAAAATGGGATTTTTACGTCAGGATATTGATTTTGAACGTGGAAGAACCGTATTAGAAGAAGCTTATGAAGCTTTTACCGAAATTAAAATTGTAGAAAAAAAATTAGAAGAAATCAATCATCAATTGGTTACCAGAACCGATTATGAAAGTGAAGAATACGGACAGATTATTGAAGATTTATCTGATTATACACATCGTTTTGAGCTTCTTGGAGGTTACAATTATGTTGGAGATACAGAGAAAATTCTTTTAGGGTTAGGTTTTAAAAGAGAAGTTTTCAATAATCAAACTGAAACATTTTCAGGAGGTTGGAGAATGCGTATCGAATTGGCTAAATTATTATTACAGTCAAATGATGTTTTGCTTCTGGATGAGCCAACGAACCACTTGGATATCGAAAGTATCATTTGGTTAGAAAGTTTTCTTCGAAATTATCCCGGAGTTGTTGTAATTGTGTCGCACGATAAAATGTTCTTGGATAACGTTACAAACCGTACGATCGAAATATCTTTAGGAAAAGCATACGACTTTAATAAACCTTATTCTCAATATTTAGAACTTCGCCATGAAATTCGTGAAAAGCAATTAGCGACTCAAAAGAATCAGGCAAAGAAAATTGAGGAGACAGAAAAATTAATCGAAAAGTTCCGTGCGAAAGCTTCAAAAGCTTCGATGGCGCAATCGCTGATTAAAAAGTTAGATAAAGTAGAAAGAATTGAAGTTGACGAAGATGACAATTCTGTAATGAATATTTCGTTCCCAGTTTCAAAAGAGCCAGGAAAAGTAGTTATTGAAGCAGAAAATGTTACAAAAGCATACGGAGACAAAACAATTTTAAAAGACATAAGTTTACTTGTTGAAAGAGGCAGTAAAATTGCTTTTGTTGGACAAAACGGACAAGGAAAATCTACTTTCATCAAAGCGCTTGTAAACGAATTTGAATACGACGGAACTATTAAATTAGGTCACAATGTACAATTAGGATATTTTGCTCAGAATCAGGCAGAATATCTTGATGGCGAAATCACTTTGCTTCAAACAATGGAAGATGCCGCAACAGACACCAATCGTATGAAAGTACGTGATATGTTGGGATCTTTCCTTTTTAGAGGTGATGATGTTGAGAAAAAAGTAAAAGTACTTTCTGGAGGTGAACGTAACCGTCTGGCACTTTGTAAGTTATTATTACAGCCAATCAACGTATTGCTGATGGATGAGCCTACGAATCACTTAGACATTAAATCTAAGAATGTTTTGAAAGCAGCACTTCAAAAATTTGGCGGAACTTTATTATTAGTTTCTCACGACAGGGATTTTCTTCAGGGAATGTCGAATATCGTATACGAATTTAAAGATCAAAAAATCAAAGAATATTTAGGCGATATTAACTATTTCTTAGAACAGCGCAATCTTGAAAACATGCGTGAAGTCGAGAAAAAAGATGTTGCAAAAGCAGCTGCTCCAAAAGAAACAAACAAAGCATCATACGAAGATCAGAAAAAAGGGAAAGCGCTTCAAAACCGATTGAGTAAAATTGAAAGTCAAATTCAGCAATTAGAAAAAGACATTCAGCACGATGATAAAATGCTTGCTTCTAATTATGACAAACACATCGAAGACGCATCGTTTTTTACCGCATACAACAAAAAGAAAAAAGATTTAGAACAATTACTTATAGACTGGGAAGTTGTTCAGGAAGAGATTGATAATTTTAGTGCTTAATTAGTTTTCAGTCGCAGTCACAGTTTTCAGTTTCTGGAACACATTTTTTATACTTACAGACCTTTGTCAAAGTTTCAAACTTTGACAAAGGTTTTTTCTTTACATAAAGTATTGTCATTTCGACGGAAGGGAGAAATCGCACTAGTGAATCGACAAAGATTGAGAACAAACTTTACGGAGTTTGTTGTGCGATTTCTCCCTTCGGTCGAAATGACAAAAAAGTGCTATTTAATAACTCCAATAGATCTGGAATGCGCAATTGCCTCGCTGCTTTCTTTAAAATAACAAACAGAAACATCAAGCGATTCTAAATTTTTCATGATTTTTTTGACTTCTTTTTTTTTACTTTTTCCGGTTTGTCTGATATAAACAGCAATTACAGTAACCGGGAAAATTTTGCAGATTCGCTCATATAAAACCGGATCGTGCTGCGAATCATCTCCCAATAAAACATATTTAAGATTAGGATAAAATTCTAAAACATGCTTTATTTTATCAAATTTATGATCGTGATTTCCGCGTCCGCTCATGAAGAAATCAGTAATTCCCCGTCTTATATCTTTCAATAAAACAACAGCGCGCGGCAGATTATGTATTTTGGTAAATTCTATAATAAATCGGTATAAATTCCATTCGCTGCTCGAAACATAAAAAAAAGCATTTTCTTCCTCTTTATTGTGTCGGCCGGCGGAACTTAAAGCCTGATAATGCGGAACAACATCTTTAAAAACCTTTCTGTCATTTACATTTTTGAAAAGCAAAATGTACATTTTTTTGAAGATATTCTGCGTATGCGAAACCAAAAAAGTATCGTCGATATCAGAAATGATTCCTAGATTTCCCTTATGCGGACGTATATAACTTCCTTTTGAAATAATAGTTTTACCTCCATATTTGATACTCACTTCGTATTCAATCCATCCAAAAGGACTTTCCTTTTCAAGCGGAATACAAAACTTAAAATAACCATCATCCAGCGTTTTGGTGTGGATTTCCTGATTGCCGCATTTTAGGTAAATATCAAAATTTTCAATTGTTTTTATTCTGAATTGGTTAACAACTGAGCGTGCATTTTTTAGGCTTTTCTTCTGGAAATCATAATCATACGTTCTTTTAAAGACATGCCCCATCACAATTAATTCTTCCTCATTGGCATAACCCCGATATAATTGTAAAATTGGTTTCATTAATTACGTATATTTATATAACATGTAAATTAATTATTTTAATTGGTTTTAAAAATAAAATTTTGAAAAAGAACATCATATTTGTTGTAAACCCTATTTCGGGAGATCTTGATAAATCAAGTTTAATTGAGGCTGTTCAGGAGTTTGCGGCGACAAATCATTTTGATTTGGAAGTTTATGAAACGACAGGCAAAAATGATTTAAAAGAAATACAAGCACTTTATAATCAATATAAGCCGGAACGAATTATAGTTGCCGGCGGTGACGGAACCATAAAAATGGTTGCCGAAGCTATGGAAGAACACGATGTAATTATCGGAATTTTGCCAGCCGGATCTGCAAACGGACTTTCGGTCGATTTAAACCTGCCTGCGGGAATCGAAGAAAACCTTAAAATTGCTTTTCTGCATCATTATATAGAAATGGATATGATTTGTATAAACGGCAAAAAAAGTATCCATTTAAGCGATCTTGGTTTGAATGCAAATTTGGTCAAAAATTATGAAGAAAGTGATGTGAGAGGTTTTTGGGGTTATGCTTTACAAGCCTTTACCACATTAACAGAATCTGACGAACCTTTTGTAGCAACAATATCGGCAAACAATAAAACCGTTGATCATGTCGCAAGAATGATTGTTATTGCTAATTCACAGAAATACGGAACTGGTGTAGTCATTAACCCAAATGGTTCCATGAACGACGGAAAATTTGAATTGGTGATTTTAAAAAGTCTGGACTTGTTATTAATTGGAAAAATTATTACCGGAAACATGCCAATAGATTCTGAAGATATTGTAATTATTTCGACAGATAAAGCAGAAATAAAAACAGATATTCCGGTTCATTTTCAAATTGATGGTGAATATTGCGGAGCGCAAAAGGAATTAGAAATTCATATTCTGCACAAACAAATGAAACTGGCAGTTCCTTAATCTTTGACAAAGTTTTAAACTTTGTCAAAGCTGTTACTTAAACGGATTGCGTTCCTGCCATTCTGTTTTTGGTTCCAAATAATTGAAAAACCTTGCAATATTATGATTGATTAAGGCATTACTATGTGTGATCAAACCGTACATTTTTATAGGTTTTGCCCCAACAGAACTTTTAATTTCGAGAGCGGTTCTGGCAAAAACAATTTCCTTAAATCCTTTTTTAATAGAATAGGCAATCATGTCGTAAAGCATATTTAAATACAGCATTTTTTCGCGCTGCACACTTTCGTCATAACCTAAAAAATAAGTGTCCATAACTTCTCCGTTTTTTATCAGCGTATTGAAACCAATTAGTTTTTCATCTAAAAAATAACCATAAAGCAAAAAGTCCTCTTTCATGATTTCTTTAAAAAAACTGAAATGGTTTCTGGCCAGAAAAAAAGTATTGAACGGAGCATTTTTAGCCACATGAAAATACAAATCGTAAATAACATCTTCGTATTTTCTAATGTCAGATAAAGACAATTGCTGTTTTTCTATTCCTTCAGATTTTTTGCGGGCGCGTTTGTATTGATCCCGATATTTTTTTGACAAAGCATCAACATAATCCTGTTCTGTTTTCCAATTTTCGTGGATTTTAAAAATCATATTGGGCTGTGTCGAGAACGTATAGTTGTTTTTAAATTCGGCCTGTAATGGCTCGATTTCTTTTGCAGTAAAATCTTTTATGCTCGTTATATGAACTTTTTTACCACTTTCTTTTAAATCTTTTTTAAGCTGATTAATAGCTTTATGAAGAGTTTTAATTGCTTTAGATTCTTTTACATTTTGATCAAAAACAAAAGCATTTTGTCCGGTTAACATATTGTTTCCAACAAATAATACGTGGGAAGCGAAATTTTTTAAAGCAAAATTACGAACAGATGTTTTTAAACATTGATCGCGTTCGCCAAACGATTCCAGTTTTTCGGCAAATAAAAATTGGGTTAAAACAATTCCGATCAATTTTTCCTCTTCAAAAATTCCGATAAAATGACAAATCATATTTACCGGACAAGAGTTTTCCAGTACTTCGAGATATTCCCGTGTCAAAAAAATATTATCTGCAGCCAGCGAATTCCATTCTAAAGGTAGTAATGACGCGCTGTTATAGATTTGAAAAGAATAAGTTGTATTCAAAAGTGTGAGCTAATTTCTTCAAAATTAGATAATATTTGTAATAACTCATTTTCTTTAAGTTATTATTAAGAAAAACCCGTTTGAGTTTTGGCTTCAAACGGGTTTATACTATTTATAATTTAGGCAAACTGGCAAACAATACCGCCTATTATAGTAAGAGTAAGCATCCAATATCCGGCATGAATAAAGATGTATTTCCATGATTTTCTTTCGAATAAACCATTAATACCGACTATAGGAAAAGCAAAAAACAATCCCGACATAAAACCGTGAAGAGCACCATGTTTAAAAGTGCGATAAGCAGTTCCATAATCTGCCATGAAAGCGTGGAAAGATGGTTTTGCAGTTTCAATAAATTGCGGACCGCCAATCATTCCGATAGCGCCAGACTGATGAATGGTAAACGACATTAAAGCCATCGAAAGCATTACAGAAAAAATGTACGTAAACCCAAATATTTTGAGCATGTTTCCTTTTTTCAGATCTTCTTCGGTAAAGTTATTTTCTCTCATCCAGATTGTTCCAAAAACTTTTGGGTGATACCAGATAAAACCGATTATGAGTGTCACAATCGCGGCAACGAAAAATGTAATTAGGTTAATTTTTTCCATAATATAGGTTTTTGTAATTAGTTGTTTCAAAAATAGTTAAAAAACTATAACGATTTCGATATTTTTATAAAGAAGAAAAGTAAGACGAATTTTTTATTTATTAACACTTTATCGACATAAGTCGCTTTATATCTAGTAATTAACTAATTTTGAAGCAGAAAAACATATCCCCCAAATCTGTTATGAAAAGCCTTGCAACACTTTTTTTAGCATTTGTTTTTTCTCTTAATATTTTTGCAGATACTGTTTCAGATAAAGAGAAAGACGCGCTAATTAAATTATATCACGCGACGAATGGTTCGCAGTGGAAAATAAAATGGGATTTATCACAATCAGTCTCAACCTGGTATGGAGTTTATGCCGAAAACGGAAAAGTAACTTCTTTAAATTTAGCAGATAATAATTTGCAGGGAGAATTGCCTGCCGAATTTTTTGAGCTGGTAAATTTAGTGACAGTTGATCTTCATAAAAATAATCTTAAAGGACAATTACCAAATTCAATCAGTAATTTTAAAGAGCTTCAGGTTTTAAATGTTTCCGGTAATCAGTTGTCTGGCGCAATTCCGGGAAGTATTTGCGATTTGAAGAATTTGAAAGATCTGGAACTTTTTAAGAATAATATTTCCGGTGAATTACCTCAGGAAATTGGAAAACTAAATCAATTAGAAATTCTTTGTTTGTTTGATAATCAAATTGCAGGTGTTTTGCCAAGTTCGTTGTATAAAATTTCGACTTTAAAAATACTGTTATTAAATAATAATAGATTATCAGGCGTTGTAAGTTCAGATATTTCTAATTTAAATATTCTGCAAAATTTAAGTTTATACAATAATAGTTTGGGTGGTGAGATTCCTAAGGAATTAGAAAAAATGCCTAACCTTTCAGAAATGAATCTTTCCTATAACAAATTCACAGGCTCGGTTTCAAAAAATCTTACTTTATTAGATGCTTTGAATATGACAATGTTTGATGAAAATGGGA
The DNA here is from genome assembly GCF_002210235.1 of Flavobacterium sp. NLM. Lineage (NCBI taxonomy): Bacteria > Pseudomonadati > Bacteroidota > Flavobacteriia > Flavobacteriales > Flavobacteriaceae > Flavobacterium > Flavobacterium sp. NLM. The sequence continues at coordinate 245,454 of NZ_LIAC01000010.1, read as the reverse complement.
ATTTGTTTTTATTAGATGTAAATGAAGAAAGAAAAACGGAAAGCAATATTGTGAACTAATTTGTTTATGAAGTTTTACTTGATTGTTGACGATCAGGTATTTAAAAATATGAAAGCTGTAATTCGTTACAGCTTTTTTTGTTATATAATTTAGGAGAAATATATTTTTGATATTTCGTTAATACGATGATTTTCAGCGGAATATCAATTCGTTGTTATTTCTTAAATAATTAAATATCAACGACTTATGTTTGGGTTTGAATTTTGGAATCAGTTATTTCTAATTTCTAAAATTCAAAACTATGAGTACGTATCAAAACCACCGAACTGCATTATTATTAGTTGATCCCTATAATGATTTTCTTTCTGAAAAAGGAAAACTTTGGCCTTTTGTAAAAGAAACCGTGGAAAGCAACAATATTATTGTAAACTTAAAAAGTTTATTGACTGCGGTTAGAAAACATAATATTAAAGTAATTTATGTGCCGCATCGTCAAACGCAAAAAGAAGATTATTTGAAATGGAAATATTTTTCTCCATCACATAACGGAAGCAAAAATTTAACTCTTTTTGAAAAAGGAAGCTGGGGTGCAGAATTTCATCCGGATTTGCTGCCGGAGAAGGGAGATTTAATAGCCCAAAATCATTGGACAGCAAGTGGTTTTGCTAATACTGATTTGGATTTTCTTTTAAAAATTCATGATTTAGACCATATTGTAATTGCCGGAATGAGAGCCAATACTTGTATTGATTCAACGGCAAGATATGGCGTAGAATTAGGATATCACGTTACTTTGATCAAAGATGGAATAGGTTCTTTTAATCAGGACGAGATAATCGCAACTGTAGAAATTAATTTTCCGAGTTATGGACATTCACTTTTATCTGCACAAGAATTTATAAACATTTTAGAATCATAAAGATGGAAATACTTGCTGAATGTACTGCAAAGGCAATTATTGATTGTCCTGCAGAAAAAATAAATATTACCGAATGGCTGTTTACTCTAAAGGATTTTGAATATCAATCGTGTTCAAAGTCGCATATTGCCAGTGGAGTTTCATTTTCTGAAGATGGAAAGCGAATGTCTATCAATGTAGAAAAAGTTGCAGATAATTTTTTAGTACAGCATTATGTTGAAGAAATTGGAAGTAAAAACCATTGCAGAGTAAATTCTGTTTCTGATTCGATTTCGCCTTTAGGCACAACAAAAATAGGAGTGACCTGGGAACTTAAAATTGTCCCGATATCAAATGATCAGTGCGAACTTCATAATCATGTTGCTGTTAGCGCAACTCCTGAGTTTTTGGCGGTGCTGAAATCATTAAATATTAATGATTTAAGTTTAGTGAAAAGCCAGATGCTGCAAAATTTAGAAGCTCATAATAATGAAGAAACACCTTTGTTTGCTAATAATATTACTCAAAAAGGAAAAGCTGGTATTTGGAATTAATTAGTTTGGTGTAAAAAAATGCAGTAAATAGAATTTATATTAACTTTGCTTAAATTATTTTGATGCGGGTTTTTATAAAGCATTAATATTTTTTATAACTTTAAGATTGGATTCAATTCTAAAGAAAATTTAAACATAAAATACTAACCTTTTTACTATAAAATTATGACACTACAATATCAAGGTGAACAATACGGAAAGTCAACCACATTTACCATCAGAATTATTGGTAATAACTTATCAAAAAGCAGCTCGAATTATCAAATTGATCTTTTAGTTGGAGACAAAAAACTGCCAACTTTTACAAGTGAAATTCACCAAAGTTTATCAAACTGTTTGAGAGAAATTTACTTATTCAGAAAACACAACGGAATTAAATTTGACGAATCGTCAGAGAAAATAGTTTCTCTTTATGTTCCTTATGATAAGGTGTTGTATAACTATAATAAGTATGCTTTGTTTAGAGCTTAAGCAATTTTTTAATAAAATATACTTTTGGTAAACCGTCTTTTTTGAGACGGTATTTTTGTTTTCTGTTTTTTAGTTAGTTGTCATAAAAGATAACCACATTAAACAAAAATATGTTCAAATTTGGATTATCTAAAAAAGGATAAATCAATGGAAACAAAACAAATTAAAAATTTAGATAATATTAAAAAACTATCTGCATTGTACTTCAATACTCTTAAACGTGCTAATGATGAAAAAGAGATTTATACTGCCGAAATTAAATTCATAAATTATTATGAGTTAGGCTGTGTAATTAAAAATATGTTGCAATTATGTATTTTGGTGATAGATCAAGAAACGCATAAAATTTCAGAAAAAGAGAAAAAACAATCTATTAATGTAGGACTTATTTTAGAGTTAGTGATGCAACTTTTTCCTTTGGATGAATTTGAGTTTTTAGATGAGATTAATGATTTGGTGCAAACTGAAATTTAATATGCAGTTGAAGAAAAGATTTTATAGTAATCAAAATAATTAAACTCTTCTCCCGATTAAACTCTCTGCAAAAGCTCTCAATACCACTTTTTTATCTTCATCTATATTAATCTTGTCTAAAATTTCAGAAGCTTTAAAAGTATATTTTTTAATAGATTCTTGAGTTATTTCTGGTACTCCAGATTTTATAAACAATCCTGTTATGGTTTCAATTTTCTTTACATTATCCTCAAGGCGAACAGCATACAATTCCATTAATTGTTGTTTTTCGTTTTCAGATAGAATTTCAAGAGCCTTGAAATATAAATAAGTTTTTTTATTTGAAATAATATCACCGCATAATCGTCTGCCAAAAGTTGGAGTATCGCCAAAAAGATCAAGATAATCGTCTTGTAACTGAAAAGCTAAGCCCAAATTAAGTCCGAAATCATAAATTAAATCGCAGTTTTCTTTAGAAGTTTGAGCGATAATAGCACCCATTTTCATTGACGTTGCTATGAGTGCTCCGGTTTTATATTCAATCATTTTTAGGTATTCTGAAACCGTAACATCTTGTCGGGTTTCAAAATCAACATCCCATGTTTGTCCTTCGCAAACTTCGATACCCATTTTGTTAACGGCTTTAGTCAAAGCTTTGGCCAGATTTGGTTCGTAATTTTGCAGATAATGATAGGTTAGAATAATCATAGCATCTCCGGCAAGAATAGCGACGTTTGTATTCCATTTTTTGTGTACCGTTGGTTTTCCTCTTCTTATAGGATCTTCATCAATAATATCATCGTGAACTAATGAAGAGTTATGAAAAACCTCTACGGCTAAAGCTGCTGGTAATGCTAATTTGTAATCTGTGCCAAAAATTTCTGTTGTAAGTAAGGTCAGGACAGGCCGTATTCGTTTTCCTCCCAATGACAATATATAGCTTATGGGATCATAAAGGTTTTTGGGCTCTTTATCTATAATCTGATTTTCTAAATAACTAATAAAAAAATCTGTATATTGAGTTATTGAATGCATAAAATCAAAATTATTAATTTGTAAATGGCTAAATTACAGATTTTTAGCTGTATATTGAGAAAAATCCTAAAATTGATTTATATTCTAAATTGGTTGTAGTTTTTTTTAGAATTTGTTCCTGAATTATCCAAATTGAATTCTATTCAAAATAAAAAAAGCTCCAGATTTCTCTGAAGCTTTGTACAAGTTTGAAATACAATTCTTAAAAATTAGTATTCACTTTTTTAGAACGATCGGCAATGTATGAAATAAGCCATGTTACTTGTCCTTCTTTCACAAAGTATACCTTCTTTGTTTCTAAATTTGGAACACCTTCTAAACAAGCAATTAAGATATTATTTGCAGAAATTAAATATTCCTGATTATAAGTACTCAAAACTCTTGCAGCTTCTTTATTAGTTTTAGCAAGGTTAGTGAATTTAACGAAGTTATTTTTCAGGATTGCATCGTAATTAAGAATATCTTCCATGTTTAAAGAAATATAATGCTCTTTTACATTTTCATTATAATATAAAGTTGCAAAAGCCCAAACAGCTCCACCTGATAAATATATTTTGTCCTTTTTTAATAAAAGAGGATTTTTATCCAGTAATGCCTGAACTTTTTTACGCAGTACCGAGTTAAAATCAAAAGACTTTTCCTGATATGCCGACATATCATTCACCTGGCTTTGATTTACTACTGTTTTTTTCACCGCATCAGTAAGTGTCATTGTACCAAAATCAAGCTCCAAAGGGATAAACTCTAATTTATTATCTTCAAGTTCATCAATATATCCGCCTTTAGTAGTTTGAGCACCAATATCAAGCAAAAAAGCGTTAGAATAATCAACAGGAGGCATTGCACCTTTAACTAGTGTTTTAGCTTCTTCATTAACATTAAGTATTTCAAGTTCTTTGTTTGTTAGCGTAGCAATTTTATTTTTTAAAACATCAGCATTGCGGGCAGACGAAAAAACAGGAGCGGCTACAATAAAAATATTGGTTTCGGGCATTTTATGCTCTGCTCGTATTTTTGTTAATTGTTCAGCTACAATAGTGCTGGCTCTGTTAATATCATCTTCAGTAAGTTCGCCGGTATTAGCAATATGTTCAGCAAAATTAATTCTCTCTGTCCAAAACGAAAGAATTTTATAATCGGCTTTCTTGATATTACTTACATCCAGAACAGAAACTTTTATCGCTCTTCGGCCAACTTCAATTCCGGCATAAAGATTTTTTTGAGAAAATGAATTGATGGAAAAAAATAAACTTAAAAAGGTAAGGATAAGAATTTGGGGGCTGTTTTTTTTAAACATTGGAGTTTACGATTAAAATATAATTTTAAATAAATAATTAAGATAATTGTTGCTTTTCTTCTCGTTAACGTAAAGAAAATCAATTAAAAAGCAGGCTTTTTTGCAAAGTGCTTTTTTTTATAAAGAAAAAAGCTCCAGATTTCTCTGAAGCTTTTACTTAGTAGCGGGAACAGGACTCGAACCTGTGACCTTCGGGTTATGAGCCCGACGAGCTGCCTACTGCTCTATCCCGCGATGTTTCGGGTGCAAAGATACGCACTAAATACTGTTATGCAAAGAAATTATTGAAAATTTTTCATTTTAATAACTTTAGTTTTAAGTGATTGATATTTAGTAAATTGTGGTTTATAATTCCTTAAGTCACAATTTATATTCTAGTAATTCTAAATAGGGATTGGTTTTTAAACCTAATAATTCACCAAAAGCAGGCTCGGTTTTGTAACCATTTTGTTTGAGTTTTATAATTTCTAAACGGAAATTTTCCCCTTTTGATTCTAATATTTCATGTTCAATAATCATATGCTTGTAAGCGTTTTGATTTTTGGTTGGAATATTTTGTCCGAAGATTTCAATTTCAAAATCTTCTATTTTAAAATTAGCGATTATAGATTCATGTTGATCAATAATAGTTTCTCTTATTTTAAAATCAGTTTTATTTTCGAAAGAAGAAGAAATTGCAGCAATAAATTCGGTTTTGTTTTTCCAATAACAAATAATATCCAGATCACTGTTTTCAATATCAATATTAATGGGTATTGTTCCAGCCAAAATTGGATCAAATTCAAAAAGAGCTTCCATAACCTTATTTTGCTTTAAGGTTTTGTAAGCTTCAATCTGTTTTGGATTTCCGGTTTTTAAATATTCAATATTACTGAAATCAATCATTTATTTATCGTAATTTTTTTCTTCTTTGATTTCCTGTTCAAGCTTTTTATTGATGTTGATTTTCGCGTTTTTAAAAATAAAAATTGTAGTTCGGTATTCTCTGGCGTATTTATTTGTGATTTCGCCGCCAATTAAAGAGATATCAAAATAAGGACTCGTTTCTACAAATTCCTTACTGTCTTTGTCAAATTCTTTAACCCTAATTAGATTTGTATAATATAGATTTAGGTTAAACCAGTTTACATAATCGGCATTAAAAGAAACCGCTTTAATTCCTTTTTTGGTATAATAATTTATAGCTCCGGCCTGACCGTAATTATCACAAAGTACCAAAGTATTTTCTGTTTTTGGAAACAAAGCATAAACCGAATCAGTTTTACGGGCAAGTTCTTTCCACCCAAGCATATCAGCAAAATCCTGCGATAAATTATGCTCTTTTCCATCTTCCCAGCGGTGCGTTTCCAATTTTTCTGCAACTATTTTTTCGGGACTTTTATTGGGGAAAGCCAGGTAATACATCGGAATAAAAAATAGTAAAGGAAGTGCAATAAATACAGGTTTTAAAAAGCGTTTCCGTCCATTTTGTAAAACATCTGCAAGAAAAACCGAACCAAAAGCAATGTAAATAGGGTATAAGCCAATTGCATAATAAGCTTTTGCCTTGAAGTATAGAAACACAATTAATGTAAAAACTATCGACGCAAAAAAGAACTTATATTTTTCGAATGGTTTATAAAAAAGTAAGGCATAAAAAGAACAAAGAATGACAAAGAATCCACCTATGAAAAATAAAATCTGTTCTTTTGCAAAGTCTGCACGATCTACGTTTACCAATTGTGTTTCGGCCAATTCTTTCATATGATGTACAATTGGGAAATGATTATTATACTGCCATAACAAATTTGGTAAAATCAATAATAATCCTAAAATCAAGGCAAAGTATAATTTTTTCTCTGCAAATATTTTTCTTTGTTTAGAAAGTATAATTGCCGGTAAAAGTCCAATTAAAAGAAACAGAATATTATATTTATTTAAAAATCCAAAAGCAAAAACAACGGCTCCTATATAAAGCCATTTTGATTTTTCTGAAGTAACATATTGAATCAAAATATAATAAAATAATGTCCAGCACAAAACGTCAAATGAATTGGGCTGATACAACATGTTGATTCTTAATAAAGCCGAAAATAGAATACAAAGTGCGCCTAAAACTAAAGCGTATAAATTTCCTTTTAAAAGCTCAATAGTTTTCCAGACAACTAAAAGAGTCAAAGCACCAAAAAGGGCAGGAAAGAACTTGACCCAAAAAACAGAATTCCCAAGCAGTAATATAATATACGAAAACCACGAAGTTACCGGCGGAACAGATAAATAACCCCAAGCCAAATGATGCGCCTGATCGAGATGTAAATATTCATCGCGCTGCAAATCATATTCGGGACTTATTAAAACATATTGCAGGACAAATTTTAAAATAATAAACCCAATTAAAATAAGCGTTTTTTTATTCATGGAGTTTTTGGTTTGGTTGTAAATGGTTTTGTATAACGAATATAGGATTTATTTTGATTTGAAAACAGGTATAAGTTTTACTGCCCCAAAATAAAAAAGCCCCAGATTTCTCTGAAGCTAATTTGTTAAAATTTCAATATTGGAATTTGGAATTTTAATTTTTTGAGATTTAAAAAAAATTATTCCTCTACGGTTTCAAATTCCATGTGATCTATTATTTCTTCATCTGCTTTTGCAGGTTTTGAAGCTTTTAGAGCGTTAAATCTTTCCAGCATTTCGGTTTCTTCTTCCTCACCGCTAAAATATGGGAAAACGTCCATAATTGGCGATTCTGAAATGGCAGGAATAGAATATTCACCCATTGTATTTTTCATAACATGAATCGTATTGTCAAAAGCTTCTCGCACATCATTTGCCTGAACCAGCATATACATATTTGATTTTCTTTCTTTTCCGCTTTCTTCATCATAAGCAATCAAAGAAACTTTTGATTTAAACCAGCGGTCAGCATTTTCAAATGGATGAATCTCGGCATAATTTGCTACTTTAATATTGGTGATTTTAAATTCTTCACTAATATATGCTGCCATTTCTTCATTAATTCTTTTTTCAGCTTCTGTATAAGAGACTGCATCTACCAAATAAGGTTCTGTTAAAACTTTTTGGCCTCCAGTTTCATCGGTTTTTCTATACTTTACTTTGCATTCGTACCAAATTGCACTCATTTTTTCTAATTTTTAAGGATGCCAAAGATAGATTTTACAGGAAAATAAATCAGGATTTCGGCAAATAGATATTCACAATTTGTATTTGTTTTTTGTAAAGTGCTGATTGGTTTGTATTTAATGTGTAAACACGAGTTGTTTGCTCTTCCTGATTACTTAATTAAAAAACACTTCGCAGAGGAGGACAGTTTATAAACAAGAAAACCATTCATTCGAATGGTTTTCTTGTTATTGTAATCTTATAAAATTATATTTTTTGGAATAAATCAGTATTGCAGAAACCTAAACAGTTAAAGGTTAGAGAATTGTCTTATATTGATATTTTCTAAACTTTTAGTGGCGGTATGCTGATTTTTAACATGGTAAATTGGTTTAATTAACTTATAACCATAAAACTATGAGAACAAAATTTAAAAATGCAGCAAGATTAATTGTCGTTTTTATGATTTTAATCACTTCTACAAAGTGTCAGACAGATGATCATTTAGGACAGGCAAATGATAAAACCCTTTTATCTGCCAAACAATGGTTTAAAAACTATGAAACCGAAGGAAATAATTATGCATTATTTCAGAATTTAAACTACGACTGGAGCGATGCAGCAATTACAAATTCAGAAGACGGGACAAAAACAATTATAGTTCCCATTAATGAAGTCAAAAAAGACCCCACAGAAACCTGGGAACAAAAACTGTATATTTATAAACTGGCCGAAAATTATTACGAGGCCTCATTGATTGAAATATATCCTGATAAAAATAACACAGATCCCAATAGTTCGTTAATCGAAAGTGAAATTTTTACTGGTTATATAAGTGTTGGGGATCTCAAAAAAGGATTTCTAAAAGTGGCTAAGTTTGAAAATGGTAAACTTGTAGAAAATGGTATTATTAACCTGCGTTCTAAAAGCAAAACTGCTAAAGCCCCTTCTAATCAAGTTCCGTGTCCGGTTGGAACAGACTGTGATACAGATACAGGCGGTGGAGCAATAGATTTAAAAGAGGTAGTTGTAAATAATAACTATAAAGACCCATCAGGATATATTATAACATACAATTATGGCGGTTGGGATTATACAGGTGGCATAACTCCCGGAGATTATACAAATCATGGAACTGGTGCTAGTGGTGGAAGTGAGACGCCAAATATAGAAACTACACCACCTAGTTGTGAGAGTTTTAATTTCACATCAATAAAAGGAGCTAATTGGCAAGAAGCTGCAGTCAAAAATATAACCTTAAAAATTGTTGTTCTTACTCAAAATAGAGTTGAAGTAACAAATACAATGATATTTCCTCAGGCAGTGCTTTTTGGTATGCCAATAAATTATAATAAAGGAAATGGAGATGTTTCATCTGGTGCAGCTGCGACAGTTTCTGCTATGGTTCTTAATGAAACGATGAAAGAGATGGCTAAATTGTATACTCGAACATTAACAAATGAATTAACATTGCGTACTAAATTTCAAGAACTTCTAATATATAATTATAGAATGTACACAAATGGTGGGACTGTAAATTTTAATTCAAAATCCCCTTTACCTGCAACAAATTATAAAACAAACCCAAGAGAAACGGGTCTTTGTGATAATTGATTCCACATAAACCCTATAATTCATTAAAGAAATAAAAATAATGAATTGCAATTATTAAATTAAATTTGAAAAATGATAGAAGATGTTTTAACAAATTGTGTATATCTATATTATCCCAAGAACGTATGTCCTTGGGATGATAAAGAAAAATATTTAAAGACTTTAGAGTATAAAAGATTACAATCTCTAATTGACTATTTTGATTCTGATGGAAAACAATCAGTACGAAATAACATAAAAAAAGAATTTCAAGATGATGTAATTTTAAAAGATTTTGAAGATTTTTCTATATTGGATAGTAATCAAGATAGATGTTATACTTTCTTTCTGAATGTATTTGAAGGAGGAGAACTGTATTCAATTTCTTTGTATTTAAGTTTTTTAATTCCATATTATACGATTAGAAAACAATGGCATCCAGCTGAACCTTTTTATTCAAAAGAAAGGATTAAAGAATTAGAAAAAGAAAAATTAGACAAAAGAAAAATCGATGAACTAGTTCTTGCTGTTGAAAGTATAGTTGAAAACAAACTTTTTTATAAAAAGTTTCCGCGATTGTTAATGGAGTATAAAATTTTAGATGTAAGTTTTGGGGATATTTATCTTGGTAATTTTACGATGTATAACGCTTTTTTTAACAACAGAAAATAAATGAATACAACAATAACTAAGTCCTATTTAATCTTTCTAACACTCAGCATTTCTTTTATAATATATTTTTATTTTGATATGCATCTTTACGTTTATGCATATTATGATACTTACTATTGTATAAGTTATTTTTATTTTGCTTTACTGTTTCTAATATTTGGAAGTTTAATTTATTTATTTAGGTTTCTTCAATTAAGAAAAAGAAGAGGACGAAAATAGAAAGATTGACGAATTAATTCTTGCTATGAAATTATATATTATAACAATCATTTTATCTTTCTTTTCCATTAATATGTTAATTGCTCAGGAAAAAGCAAAAGACACGCTTTTTTTTTAAATTAGATGGCAAATATCTTTTGGAATCTAAAAATAATGAACCAAAACAATATATCATTAAGGATAATTATGATGTAAGAGAAGGAGCAATTTATTTTAAGGAACATAAGATTGTAAAGTGCAATAAACCTCAAGAAGTTATTTGTTTTAAAAAATTTGCAGGATCATCGAAATTGTATCGAGCCAATAATAAAAAACTGCTAAGCGACCTTAAAATAATGAATTTATTTGATAATTACATTGTTATTTTAGTAAACAAAAAAAAAGACGAAACAGAATATGTTGAAGTAGGACCTGTGTTTGTTATTGAATAAAGATAGTCAAATTGCAATTGTTAAATTAATTTGAAAAATGATAGAAGAAGTTTTAGCAAATTTTGCACATGTATTTTATCCCAAGAATGTATGTCCATGGGATGAAAGAGATAAATATTTGGAAACAATAGAATATAAAAGATTAAAAAAAATTATTGATTCTTTTGATTCCGAAGAAAATCTCAAAATTCGGGATAATATTAGAAAGGAATTTGAGAATGATATAATTCTCAAAGAATTTCAAGATTTTTCGGCATTAGAGAACTTTCAAGACAGATGTTTTACGTTCTTTTTGAATGTTTTTGAAAACGGTCAATTGCTTTCAATTACCTTGCATCTTAGTTTTTTATTACCTTATTATGTAATAAGGAGAGGATGGCACCACGCTGAACCATGGTTTACAAAAGAGAAGATTATAGAGTTAGAGTCTCAAAATTTGGATACTAGAAACAGAGAAGATTTAATATTAGATATTGAAAAAATTGTAGAAGAAAAACTCTCTTATCAAAAATTCCCGCAAACTGTAATGCATACCATTATAAAGGATATTGGTTTTCAAGGCATTTCTCTAGGTGATTTTAAAATGTATAATGCTTTTTTTAATGATCAAAATATATATGAAAATACTAACTAGAAGCTTTTTGTTGTTTTTTGCAATCTGTATTGTATTGCTCATCTATTTTTACTTTGTTCAATATTTTTTTACAATTAATTTTTACGATACTTATTACATCATAAGTTATTTTTATTTTGCTTTGCTGTTTCTAATATTTGGAAGTTTAATTTACTTATTTAGATTTCTTCAATTAAGAAAAAGAAGAGGTCGAAAATAGAAAAATAGTTAACCACAATCATTTGTTGAATCACCAAAAACACCAATTAAAAAAGAGGCCTTCAAGCCTCTTTTTTGTTTTAGTAAATCGATAAAATCCTATTTCAATTTCAGTAATTTTTCTAAATATTCATTTTTGTCTTTTTCTGCTTGAACTAAAAGTTGGTAAAGCTTTTTGTTTTCTTCATAAGATTCAATCAATTTATCTAATGGATTAAATGTCGGATGATATTGAAAAAGAGCGGCATTGTCATGATTATTAACTGTATTTCCAATAATATTAAAAACAGCTTCGTCACTATAATTTTTTATTGCTTCTGCCGAAACACCTAAAACTTCAGCAATAGCATCTAATTTTTCTTCATCAATAGTTTCACTTCCTTCAATATTTGATACTGTTTGCTGGGTAACACCAATTGCAAAAGCAAGCGCTTCCTGTTTCATACCTCTAAGCTCTCTAATTCGGCTTATGTTTCTGCCAATATGTTTTGGTTTTGCTGTTGTAGTCATAGCTCAAAGATATTTAAAAATTATTAGATTTTTTTGATCGTTGTAAAAAACAAAAATACTTTGTAGTAAACAATTATCATTTGTTGATTACGATAAAATCTGTTAGTTAATTGCGAGCAGTAAAAATACGATTTTTCTTATATATTAAAATTGAAAAATTACTAAAATAATATGTCTAAAAATTAAAAACAAGTAACATAACTATGGAAAAAAATGAAATGGAAAATGAAGAGAAATTTAAAAAATTAATGCGTTACTATTTTAAAACCTTAAAATCGGCGAATAAAGAAAATGAACATTATATTGCTGAGGTTAAGTTTTCAAGTTATTATGAGCTTGGATGCGTTATTAGTGAAATGCTAAAACTATGTATTTTGGGCGTGGATCACGACGTGCATAAAACTTCGGAAACAGATAGAAGAACAAGTATTAATTTGTCTTTAATTTTAGAAGTTGTGCATCAGCTTTTTCCTTTGGATACATTTGAATTTTTGGATGAAATCGATGAAATGTTCCTTAAAAAAGTTCAAAATATAAAAGAATAATGAAATGGTTTTTTACCATTAAAAAAAGCTTTTCCTGATTTTGAATAATTTTTTTGAGAATATCAAATTTTGTATATTTATATGTGTATTTATTTGATTGTTAAATATTTATAATTATTTAAAAAATGAAAAGCAATAAAAAAAACTTGCCAAATGAAACGGATGAAATATTTTTAACAGACGGCGGACTCGAAACTACATTAGTTTTTCTCGAAGGATTTGATCTTCCGTATTTCGCCGCTTTTTATTTATTAAAAAATCAGGAAGGATATAATGCCCTTAAAAATTATTACATCCGATATTTAAAAATCGCAAAAAAGTATCAAACCAATTTTATTCTGGAAACCCCAACCTGGCGCACAAATCCAGATTGGATCGAAAAGATTGGTCATCATAAAAACGAATTAGCCTTACTGAATGAAAAAGCCGTTACTCTTTTAGAAAATTTAAGAACAGAATTTCAAAACGATATAAATTCTATTTTAATAAGCGGCTGTATTGGTCCTCGCGGCGACGGTTATGTACCAGAAAATTGTATGAGTATTGAAGAAGCACAGCAATATCATACAGCACAAATAGAAGCTTTTAGTAAAACCTCAATAGATTTTGTTTCGGCACTTACCATGAATTATATTGAAGAAATTATTGGAATTGTTAAAGCTGCTTCATCTTTTAATTTGCCTGTAGTTATTTCTTTTACAGTTGAGACAAATGGCAAACTTCCAACAGGAATGAGTCTAAAAGATGCTATTGAAAAAGTAGACGAAAGTGTCAATATTCCGCCAATATATTATATGATTAATTGCGCGCATCCAACACATTTTTTAAACGAATTAAGCGAAAGTAAAAATGAAAACTGGGTAAAACGCATCAAAGCTATTCGTGCAAACGCATCCTGTAAAAGCCACGCCGAATTAGACGAAGCCACAGAACTGGACAGGGGAGTACCAAAACAATTAGGAAAAGAATATAAAACATTAAAAGATTCTTTCCCGCATTTAAATGTTTTTGGTGGCTGCTGCGGAACTGATGAAGAACATATTGTTGAAATTGCTAATGAATTAAAAAATTAAACTCCACTATGAAAAATAGCAGGAAATTTATCTTGGTTCGCAAAAACCAATTTCACTAATTCATAATTAGTATCCGAATCCAAAAGCGTATTTTCAATTTCTTTTACTTCGGATACTGTAGCCATTTTTCCAATCTTTTTTCCATGTTTGCGGAAAGAAGTACGAGTAAAACCATAAAGAATCCCATTTTCGATTATTGAAAATTGAAATTCATCATTCATTTCTCTTTTTTCGAGATCATAATTTCTCAACTCATAACGCTGTATGCTGAAAACCGAATCAAAATATTCTCCGGGCATGACATAGTCCGTATATTGTTTGATGAAACTATCTATGGTAAAGTTTGTCAATAAAGGATTAAAACTTTGAAATTCGATAAAATGTTCACCCGAAATTTTTTCAAGAGTATGAGCCGTTATCAAATCTGATTTTATGTCTTCACCAATTAATGATTCCGGTCGGTCAATTATTCTTAATCTGCCGTTCCATTTGCAATATTCTTTAACTTCCTCAGAATCGGTGTTGATTACAATACTTTCAAATTGAGTGAATTTCAGTAATTTTTCAATCATATACTCATACATGGGTTTTCCATTAAATGGAAGAAAATTTCTATTAGGTAAAACATGCAAAGGATACTCTTTTTGTATTGGTAAAAGGGCAGTAAGAAAATTGCTCATAGTGTCTTTATAAAAGAATTAAAAATGACGTTCATTTTATAAGGCTAATTTATAAAGATAGAATGAACTGGTTTTAGGTAGAAATACTTGATTTGAAGTAAGGACCTAAAGAATAAAAATAGTAAATTATTGGTTGTGTATTATCGGGGTTGCTGCTGAACCGATGAAGAACATATTGTTGAGATTATTGGTCAGTTGAAAGTTGTATAAAGTGTTTTCTTCGAATTGAATGTTTGTAGAAAATGAATATATTTGAAAATAAAGTTGACAACATTTTTAAAGAAAATAAATGCACACAATAAAACAGCGAAGATTATTTACGAAAAGAGAATATAATATTCTTGACAATAAACTGAATTATAAAACATCTTATATAGGAGGTGAAAGTGAAGGAATGGTTGCCTTTGAAAATTTGTCAAAAGAAAAAACGACTTACAAAACATCCAATAATATCATATTAGTACTTTCACTGCTTATTTTTGGAATTGCAGGAATCTCTTTTTATTTCCGCAATGATAAAGATTCTGACCCAGACGCATGGATAGTTTTTACATTTATAGCAATTGTTTTATTTACCGTATATTTTTTTATGAATGAAAATTCATGGAAAATTAGAACTCATAATAATGGATATCTCATTCTATTTAAAAAACACCCCAATCAAAATTTTGTTGATGAATTTATATCAACATTGTTTCTTGAGAGAGATAATTATTTGCGAGAAAGATATCTAAGCCTTGATCCTAATTTAAACTACGAAACACAGGTAAATGATTTGAGATGGCTGCGAAACGTTGAAGCAATTTCTAAAGATGAATTTGATAAATACTATTCAGATTTAAAATTATTATACGCACCAAAAAGAGGAGCAATTGGCTTTGATAGATAACATGAGAATTAGCACAAACTCTATTAAAAATAATCATCCCAATAAATAACCATTCCCCTTATGAAAATTACGCTCCAAATTTTAATAATCAGTATGCTGTTATTCTCTTGTCAAGAAAATAAAAAGGAGCTAAGTGAAAAACCGAATAAAAAAGAGATTGTAAGTAAAAAGAAAGAAGATTTAGTATCGGCTGGAGAAAAAGTAAATGACGCAATAGCAGATCTTACTATTAAATTTTCTGATTTAACGATTTCAATGAGTGACGATGATACAAGCTGGAAAGATGAATATGAAGAAACCGATAATATTTATGAAACCAGAAAAGATACAGCCATTTTTTATCTTGATCCGGGTTACTCTCTTGAAAGATCATTTAAAATTGAACAAGAAGAGTTTGATGAAATAGAATTGTATGGACAATTTGAAATAAACGTGGGAATTGATACAGAACGAGAACTTGATGTGCCGTTTTGCCTTATCGAAGATTGGAAAAGCTACACTTCTGAATGGACTAAATTTAAAGTCAATAAAAATGATTTACAGCTCCCAATGATTGATGATAGAATAGACCGCCCAATAGATTTTACTATTGATGAACTCAAAACTGCTGTAGGGAAACACTGCGGTTCTGAATGGTTAGATGAAATCAAAAATATTAAATCTCTTGATAAAATAAAAACCAGTTTTTTTACAACAAGATACATTTATAAAATTAGAGCAAAGAATAGTAAAACAAACGCGATAGTTGAAAAATTCATTGTCTTTTATGCACCTACAAGCTGTTAGAATTTAACATCACTATTAGATTCAGTTCTAAAAACATCTAAAAATGAAAAACCTTATTTCGATATTTATTATTTTACTTTTAATGAGCTGTAGAAATACGGCAGAAAATGTTTCTTCAAAAAAAGATCGCAAAGATGAGGTTTCGGTAAAAGAACTTTCTCAAACTAAAATAGATACTTCTGTAAAAGTAAGTCCACCATTTATTCTTAATAATATAAAATGTAACTGGAAACAAATTGATTCTGTTTCAGGAGCAATTACAATAGAATTAAGAGACTATAAAACACAAAGGATTTTATTAAGCTATTCTGATTATTTTAAATCAGGAAATGATGTTAATGCAGAGGATTATTTTAACGAACATTTTCAGGATTTAAATTTTGATGGTTTTAAAGATTTTTTGATCACAAGCAGTGGAAGTACTGCCATGACAGATTTGGTAAACATATATTTGTTTAACGAAAAAACGAAATCATTTGAATTTTCTGAAGAGCTGTCAGACAATACAATAGACGAAGTAGATAAGGTTAATAGAAAACTTTCTACAACTTCATCTACTTTAGATGATGAAACTATAAAAAAGCATTATTTTAATAAAAACGGTACGATAAAATATTCTGAAATTATAACTAGATCAGACGTTAGTGAAAACGATTCGGTTACACACTATAAAAATATATATGAAAAAGTAGTCAATGGTCAAGTTGTTAAAACAAAAGAGTATAGTACTATTGAATGATATTTACATCATTTTCCCTTCTTTAGCATATTCTTTTTTAATTCCCTGAAGCAAATGATTCAGGTTGATACTTTTGTTTTGATCTTCTAAAGTTCTCAGGCAGGCATATTGAATGATATTTACAATATTCGCGCCCGTAATATCGTATTTTTTTGAAAGTTCGCTAAGATTTACATCTTCGGCAATCTTAATTCCTTTTGGCAGATTATTTTGCCACAGTTTTAAACGTTCGCCGTAAGAAGGCACTTCAAACTCAATTATAGATTGAAATCTTCTAGTAAAAGCGGTATCAATATTTGTTTTAAAATTAGAAGCCAGAATAACCAATCCCGGATGATTTTCGATACGTTGCAGCAAATACGAAACTTCCTGATTAGCATATTTATCGTGTGCGTCTCTCACATTGGTTCTTTTTCCGAAAACGGCATCGGCTTCATCAAAAAACAGAATCCAGTCTTTGTCTGCCGCTTTGTCAAAAAGAGACGACAGGTTTTTTTCGGTTTCTCCAATGTATTTTGAAATCACCATTGACAAATCAATTCTATAAACATCTCTTTGGGTATATTTTCCTAAAAGTGAAGCGGTAAGCGTTTTTCCAGTTCCCGGCGCACCGTAAAACATGACTCTAAAACCGGGTTTTATTTTAGATTTCATATTCCATTCATGAAGTAAAATATCGTTGAATTTAAGCCATGTTTCTATTTCTTTAATTTGATTTAAAGTAGAAGAATTGAGAACCAAATCGTCCCAGTCTAATTGAGTTTCGATTAATTGCGCAGGGAAAATACTGCTAAGCTGCGGTTTTAGAATTTTTCCGGTAATGAATTTCTCGATGTATTCATCTTCTAAAATCAATAAACCACTCAGTTTAGGTTCGCCATTTGGAACAGATTCTATTTTGATGATTCTTTTTTGATAAAGAAAAGACTGATTGTGCAGGTAATCATAAAATGAAATTCGGTTTTCGAGATCATTTCCCGCAATTAAAAACTGAGCCGTTTCACCCGTTGGTAAAATTCCGCGATGGTTTTTGGTTTTTATTCCTCCAAATTCGGGTAATTCGCCGCCATTCGGTAAATATTCGGCAATAATCGAACTTAAAAAATCGGGTTTCAAGTGCGGCGCAAGAGCTAGTCCCAACAAAAGAGTATCGATTTCTGTCAGGTTATTTTCGATGATGAATTCGTTTATAAACCCATTCGAATCAACTTGATTCAAAACAGGTTTTTCCATTGGATTTTCGGTCTGAAAAAGGTTATCAAGCTGAAATACGAATTGGTTTTTTAGATAAGTGAATACATTTTCCATTTTATACTTATAATTCGATTGAAAAAAAAATCAAGTTTTGATATAGCTATAAATTAACATTAGGGAAAAGAAAGATCGGTACTTTTATTTTGTTAGCTTTTTAATCTAATTTAGCTAATTTGGTAAAATGCATTAAACTCTCCTTATCAATACTGCCATAATCATATTGGTCTTTTTTAATTATTTCTTTTACTACTTCATATTCAATAGGATCAAGTTTAAATAGTTCATTTAAAAGTCTTGAAATAAAAATGGGCTCATTGTGATATTTAATAAATAATTCATTAAAAATAATTACAACATAATCTCTATATTTTGAACTCTGTAATGCAAATTCGACCAGTACCTTAAATATAACAACTTTAAAATCCCATTCAATTTTTGGGTTTTTTATAAATTTTTCTAAATCTGGAATTATATCAAACCCCATCAATACAAGGGCTTTTGGCAATTCGGAACGAAAATCAAAAGCCTCTTCATTTTTTTCGTCAATTAATGCATCCAATAAAATAGGAACTGATTTTGTAATTTTTAATTGACCTAAAGCTCTCCATGCATGTCTTGAAGCAAAATCTTTTATAGTAAATCCTGAAATTGCATGGCTTAAATTTGAAGTTTTTACAATGTCGATTAGTTCGTTGGCATTTTTTTCTCCAATGTTCAATTCTTGAGCATAATTTGGCCAGTCTTTAGACAAATCTGTTTTTCCGAATTTGAATAATTTTTCTACTTCTTCTGAATATTTCTTTTTCATCTTACATAATAGTTATTACCTTCTTTGATTATTACATCATCTATTAAATTATTGATTGCATCTCTTATTATTGCATCTGTTCTGGAAAGATCTCTGGCTATTTCTCTATATCCTGTATAACTTGTTTTTTTGTAAACCTTTCCGTCTCTTTTAATTTGTCCTGAAATTTTGTTTCTCTTTAATAAATCTGTTACTAATTGCTCTGGCGGAGTAGCGGCTATACCTGTAATATTTGGAAAACTACCTGTTAAAGTCTGCGAATAGACTGAGTTAAGAGTAGTTCCATTTATTTCATCAATTTGGGCAGTTATAGATTGCGCAATATAAAAACCAAGTGCTAAAGTTAACTGTGCATTACTAGGAGATGGTAATGCAAAAATTGAATCATTTTTAGAATCTTGATAATAATTAACAGTCATTGAGTATTTTAAAATTTTTGATTTATTATCTTTTCCAAATTGCTCTGGACCATTATCCATATTTGTGTTTAAAGATTGTGTACCAAAAGCTAAATTGTCGTTAGTTGCTTTTCCATATAATGCAGCAGATAAAACGTGAATACCTTTAGTTTCAGATTGATTACCTGCATTTTTAGCTACAAAAGCATCTATAAAGCTATTTCCTGTCATTACACTTCTGTTTACTCTGGATTCCCCGGCTCCACTATCAGGTTGTTTTTTTGTTAATGGATTTGCAACAACTGTTTTTGGTCTTCCTTTATCCATAACAGTAGGCATAATTACTGTTTTTGGTGTAACTTTTTTAGGAGTAATTTTTTTAGTTAATTGAACATAATTATAATCCCAGGTTTCTCCGCCATCAGTTACAGAAGAAATATTTATAACAGATGCCTGATCTGTATTGACTTTGTTTTTAATGGCTTGAGCTTCATCAGCGGTAACTTCTCCTTCATCATTTTCTTTTTCAGTTTCAGAATCAATTTCCGCTAAAGCTCCCGCAAGTGGACCAGCAGGAGTTGCAGCTTCCGGTTCACCTCTTCCCATCACTCTGTCTAATAAGGCCATTCCCGTATCAACAGCTTTATTCACGAGCCATGTAAGTGCTTCATCAACCATTTGTTGTACAGAAATAATCATTTCGCCAATTCTTGCCCCAATTCCGGTTAATCCAACCTGATTGGCTAAGAAGCCTATCACAACCGGCATAGCTTGTCCCATAGTTCTTTCGAGATAATCTGCGGCTGTGGCGACATTACCTCGGGCTAAATCAGCTACGCCATTGACAAACGAATTGACAACTTCGAGCATTTCTCGCAAGTATTTTATAAAACTTTGTATCGCATTAAAGAACGCCATTGCACCGTTTATCACCGCCATGATTCCGGTTGGGTCTAACATACTCAACAATCTTGCGGTTATTCTGTTCACGATGCGTTCCATGACAAAGTTTTTCACGGCATCGAGAACGGTATTCCATAAATTACTAAGCTGTTCTTGTATTTTATCCCAAATGGCAGCCATACCGCGTTCCTGAACATCTTTAATAAATGTCCAAATACCTTCAAGTGTATTAATCATGCTGCGGATTCTGGCAACTCTTGCAGGCCCTATACGGGGATGTGCGGCGAGTTTTTCCCAGATTTTTTCCATTGAGATATTCAACACTTCCATTACCCAGGTAATAACACCTTGCAATGAGAAATCAGTAAGTGCCGGAATATTAGCATCTTTTAACTCGCTCATTAGCCAGCCTGTTACACCATTTATTAAATGGGTTACAATATTGTCAAAGAATTGTATAAATCCTTGTTTAAGCGCACGCAGTATATTTTTTAAGAAACCAATTGGATCTTTTTTGATGTCATCAATAGCTTCTAATGCTCTTGTAATGATATTTCCGATAAGGTCAAATGGGAAATTCATGATTTCGAGAATGGCTACAATAACGATTCGGACAATTTCTGCTACAAAAGCAATTAATCGGCCTATAGGTTCTCCAAATTTGTCAATGATTCTCAAGAAAGCATCTATCGGATGGATGAGGTCATTGATACTCATAGAATCCCAAATGTCGGTAAACAATTGAATTATAGATTGCGGCGTCATGTTGAGTGTCGCTACTGCGGCTTCAATTTCGCCTACAATTCTGGCTATTGCACCAGATTCAACCATTTGTGCATATTGTTCTTCTCCGCCGTCCATAAGGCTCATAAAACCTCGTATTAGATTTGGAACTGTGCGAGGTACAGCTTCTTGTGTAAAAGGATCTCTTCCAATAATTACTTTAATAAGCGAATAACCTCTTACAGTAGCTGCTTGAGAAGACAGCCATCCTAGTAATGACTCCTTAACAAGTTCTAATACTTTTAGTGCAACGCCTGAAGCAAAATCCCAAACTCGTTGCAGAAATCCTCCAGCTTGGGCTGCAAGTGCTGAAAGATTATCAGCAATATTGACCAAATTTGCAGGCTGAATAGCATCCCAGGCTGCAGTTATGAGTCCGCGAAGCTCGCCTAACAATGAATTGAAAGTTCCAACCTGAGTGTCAAGCCAGTCGGCAGTTTTTTGCAGCGTGCCTTTTTCACGCATTTGCTCAAGCTCTGTTTGCTTGTCTATAAGTATTAAGAAATCTTCTAATATTTCAACCGTTGTGGCATTGACTGCTTCATTGCGTAACGGGTCGTATTTGATTATTTTTTTGATTAATGACCAGGCTTTGTTTTCTGCCAGTATAGGTTCTGCCACACCAATCAAGGCTTCTTTTATCCAGGTAATAACCTGATCTACAGTTGAACTTACAAAAGAAGTTATTCTGTTAACTACTTCATTAAATTTTTCAGTAACTAAGTCAATTATACCAGTGTAAGGAAATGATATTTCGTCCCAAACCTCTTCAACTAAATCTAAGATACTGTCGATTGTTAATCCGAGTTCGCTTAATTTTCCTTCTACCCAGTCAAAAACCTGTTGTAAAATTCCATATTCCTGAAGCTTGTCGAATATAGCAGTTCCAAAAGGAACAAGACCCATTAAGCCTTCAACGAGATTAATTGGAGTTCGTTCTACATCAACTTGTCGCAGCGGATCATAACCAATAATAACGGTGAAAAGAGTGTAACCCGGAACGTGTCGTGCCTCATTGATGATCCAGTCTGGAACTAAATCCAGGAACGAACCCTGAACCATTTCGGGAGCAGGGGATATAGTAGGTTCCGGTTTTTTTCTAATGGCAGCTCCCTGCTGTACAGTATGTGTTAATTCATGAGCGAGTAAATGCTTGCCCTCTTTCGAATTTGGATTGTATTTTCCTTCGTTAAAATAAATATTGTTTCCGGTTGCAAAAGCCTGAGCTCCCAATTGCTTATTCATTTGAACAGCATTAGAGTCATTGTGTATACGGACATTGCTGAAATCGGCTCCAATGCCTGATTCCATTTCGGTTTTTACTTTTCCGGATAGTGGAGAACCTCCGCCTTTACTGCTGTTTAAATTAGATTCTAAATTTGAGTTGTCGCCAGGATTCGCATCGGCAGCAGCACTTTTTTGTATTTGTTTTTCGTCGTCTTTAGCCTGTTTCTCTTCTTCTTTTTTCTGTTGTACATTTTCTTCTTCCCCTTTATTTTGGATTAAAGGTTTGAGTGAAAGTGTATTTGTTTTTGAGGTAGTTTCTGTTTTTTTGACTTCTGTCTTATTCTGAATTGTCTCCTCTTTTTTCTGGATTTTATCTTCGAGTTTATGTTGAATTAAAGTTTTTGAAGAAAAAGCCGGATTAATTTCTCGTTTTTCTGGTATTCTGGAATCAAGTTTGTTTTGGATTGATTCACCATTTAACTGCCCAACTGGTGTTATGGTTTCGGGTGCAGTTTTTCGTTGAATTTCTTTGTTTTGTTCTTCTTGCTTTTGAACATCACCCGCCAATTTCTTTTGCATTACCGGCGATGGCGAAAAGAAAGTGTCTGTTTTTGCTGTTTGTTTATTGGCAACTACTTTGTCTGCGACTCTATCGGCTTCTGTTTCAAATTTATCGTTAGATTTTCCTATATTCAATTTTGCCTGTACCCCAAAAAAAGATTCCTTCCCTTTGTCATGATGTGACGCAGAGTGCGAAGGATTCGTATTTGTTTTTTTGGTTAAAACTGGCATGAATAAATTTTATTTAATTGATACAGATGCTTTTATTTGTGCGTTACAAAATGGAGGAATTGTTAAAGAGATTGTATGTTTTCCTTTTTTTAAACCGGGCAATGAAACGAAAGTTGTTTTCTTTTTTGTTGTTGGATTAATTGTATCTCGCAATTTTCCATCTACATGTACGTCAAACGCATTGCAGCCGCCTGTTTCTGAATTATCATGTAAATCTTGTGCGACGATTTTTAAACGATTCTCGCATCCTTCTTCTGCAAAAAAATTGCCTGATATTTGATTAGTGAACGTACCTCCAAGAATAGCAACAAAATCTTTCCTGCTGCATGGCGGAGGTTCTTTTTTGCCTCCTTTTTCTGCCACCAGTACATTGTCTAACGCTCCTATAGTTTCCGGGCCAACAAGACCGTCAATTTTATTCAAATTATTATCTGTTTGAAAGCCGATTACCGCATTTCGTGTTTCGCTTCCAAAATCTCCGTCTGCTCCAAATTTTGGTAAACTTTGACCTGCTTCCAATAACCCCTTTTGCAATTCTGCAACATAATTCCCTTTTTGACCAGTAGAGATCAGCATTTGATTATCATTGGCTTTTTCAAGCGGAGGGTTGCCTTTAAACTGTGGATTTTGGGGTCTCTCTGCTTGTAAATCTTCAGGATGATTTTCAATAGATGATTTTTGTATTGTTCCTGATTTTTGTTTGGCTCCGGTTTGCTGCACCGTATGGGTTAGTTCATGCGCTAATAAATGTTTTCCTTCCTGAGAACTTGGATTGTATTTCCCTTCATTAAAGTAAACATGATTACCATTGGTAAAAGCCTGCGCGCCTAATTCCTGACTCATTTGAACAGCACTGGCATCGGTATGGATTTTTACATTACTGAAATCAGAGCCAAAACCAGATTCCATTTCCTTTTTGGTTTTTTTGTCTAATCCGGTTCCGCTTCCTTTTGAGCTGTCGAGCTTTCTTTCTAAGGCATTGTTCTGAATTTCAGTTTCTGAATTTTGCTCTTTCTTTTGAACTGGTTTTTTTTCCTTTTTTTCTTCTTTTTTCTGAACGTTTTTGTCTTCGCCCTCGCATTCGGCACATTTTTTTTGTACTTTCTTGTCTTCCTCTTTTTCTCCCTTTTTCTGTACTTTTTTATCTTCTTCCTTGTCGGATTTCTTTTGTACCTTTTTGTCTTCTTCTTTTTCTCCTTTTTTCTGTACTTTTTTGTCTTCTTCCTTGTCGGATTTTTTTTGGACTTTCTTGTCTTCCTCTTTTTCTCCTTTTTTCTGTACTTTTTTATCTTCTTCCTTATCGGATTTCTTTTGAACTTTTTTGTCTTCTTCTTTTTCCTTGCCCTTTTTTTGCAAAGGCTTTTCTTGTGCTAAATCTTGTTTTTGAACTGTTGAAATGGTTTCTGAAATAGGTTTTTGCTGAATAGCTTCTTCGCTTCTTGATTGCAAGAGTCCTCCCGTTTTACGTTTGTTCACTACTTTATCAGCAACATTATCTGCTTCTGTTTCGTATTTGTCTCCTACAGTTCCTGTGGTTAGTTTTTTTTGAATTTTTGGTCCAAAAAAAGGAGAAGGTGAGGGGTTTGCTATTTTTTTGTGTTCAAATTCTCTCATGATATATTATTTTACCATTTTTGGTTAATAATTTGTTTGACTAAACAAACTGCGGATTATTCGCGATAACATCTTCTTTCTCTAATGCGCTTTTGATTTGCATATACCAATACGGAAATATTTTAGAGAGCCGAAGTTCAATTTCATCAACAACATATTTTTCATATTTTTTCATTCCAAAAAAATGAGAATACCCAATACTATCGGCGTATTTTCCTTGCTCTGTTATGTTTTCTCCTTTTAATAGTATTGCAGGATTATTGTTTTTATAATTCAATAGCGATGCAAGCGTATATTGTTCTATTAAAATGCAGGTTTCATAACCTTCTTCTTTCAATACAGAAAAGTTGTTTTGATTTTCAAGATATATTTTCTCTAAATCATAATAGCTTTTTATAAATTCATCACGGAGTTTGAGATCGTTAAAACCAAAAATTCCACAATTATAGGAATAGCCTAAATTGGGATGCCAATAAGGTAAGTTATTGGTGTATTTATTAAAAAATTCTACCTGCTTCTTATAATGGATTTCATAAGTATCTTCTTTGCGTTCTACTATTACATCATCAAAACTAAAATCTATTTTTTTCTTAATAAATATGTCAGTGTCTACGTGAACAAATGGTTTTGTCTGCAGTTCCATGGCAATAATTTTAGATTTCATCCAAAGTTCTATTTTGTTGTCATTGTTCACTTTGGTAACAGCACAAGGAAGCATATACAGGAACTTAAAGCCTATTTCGTCTACGTAAAGTTCAATTTCATCATACCACAAATGGCTGTATAATATACTTAGAGCTGTCATGTAGATCGTTTCCTTTAGTTTGTCTCCCATATCCCACCTGTTATTCATAATGGGAAGTACATCAAGGCTATAAATGATCTTGTGTGTTTGTTTCATATACAGCTATTTATAGTTTTTAAAAGATACCTTCTTTTTCTAATGCATTTTTTACTTCTTTGTACCAATACGGAAACAATTTAAAAAGCCTGTTTTCTATTTCCTGAACAATGTCACTTCTATATTTTTTTTGACCTACAATGTGTGAGTAACCCATTTTATCTGCCAGCTGAAAATTTTCGAACAATGTTTTTTTCCACAGCAATAATGTTGGTTTAATATTATGATGAGCTAATAATGACGCAAGATTATATTGTTCTAAAACAATGCAGGGTTCTATTTTTGCTATTTTTGGATTATGATTTTTTATAAAAACTTCTTCTAAATCATAAAAAACTTTTAAAAACTGGTCCCGAAGTTCCAAATCTCTAAAACCTAATACACCACAGTTAAATGCATATCCTAAATCTGGTTTCCAATGGTCTAAATGTTGAGTATATTTATTAAAAAAATCTACACGGTATTGGTACATACCATATAATTCGTAATCGTTTTGTTCAACAATTACCTTATCAAAATCAAAATTTATTTTTTTCTTTATAAAGACATCATTGTCAAGATGCACAAAAGGTTTGGTTTGTTTTTCCATCACATCAATTTTCGATTTCATCCAAATAACTTTGTCTTTATTACTGTTAATTTTAGTAACTCTGCAAGGAAGCATATAAAGAAACTTATACGAAGTGTCATCAGCATAAAGTTCGATATCCTGATACCATAAATGGCTGTATAGTATACTTAATGCAGTCGAATAAATTGTTTCTTTAAATTTATTCCCTTGATTCCATCGATTATTACTAACAGGAAATGCATCTAAGCTGTAAATTATTCTAGGTTCTTCCTTCATAAAATATTTTTTTTAATAGTATGAATTAAGTTTTTCTCTTCCAGAAAAGTTACATTGTTGTACAAAGAAGCTTTTCGGCTGTGTTTATATAATCGTCTCCATTCGTAATTTATTCCTGCTATTTTCGAGGTTTTTAGATGTATCTCATTGTTATGAAATTTTTTCATTTCATTAAATGAGGAGTGCCATACCATTTTGCCCAAAAGAGGTGATTGGGTAAGGCTTAATCTCGAAAAATCATTGGGGAAATTATCTACATTTATTTCCTTACCATAGATTTTGAATTTATAAACCAATGTTTCTCCGTTTTTGGTTCTGTAAAATTTAGAGGTATATCTCTTTATGTCAACTTTATTCTTAATTGGGTTTAAATCTTCTTCGTTTTCATACATTATATCCAAATCATTTACACGCATTTGATAGTACTGACGAAGGTTCAAATAATCGGCGATTCCTCCGCAAAAGGCGATTTTCGATAAATCAAGATTATCGAATACAAATCCTAACGCTTTTTGCTGTTCAATAAAAATATTTTTTTTATCGTATTCTAAAAAAGAGGCATTCTCAATATTCATACTTTTAATTTTTACCAGTTAACATATATGATTCGTTTTTTCCAGACCAATTTTATTATGCTCAAATTCCAGCTTAATTTGTCTAATAAAATATCTTGTGTTTTTCGCTCTATAATTATTACCGGACTGTCGTCTCCATTAATATTCAGTTTTCCGGGGCGTTGCAAAAATTCGTTTTGCAGCAATTCTGCCGATGATGTTTTCATTATATCCCAATTGCTTAATACCGCCTGAAGCATTGCTTCTCCTTCTTTTTTCATTTCTTCAGAGAGTAGAATGTTTCTTTCTATAGGTTGCACTATTGGAATATTACATAAGAATTTTTCAAAAGCCATAGCGTTCTCATAATCCTGTTCTTTTCCTGTGGCTATATAATGCAAAAGGTGCGTGGCAACTTCGGGATTATTTATAGTATTGTCTTTATTGAGCAGTTTGCAATTATCAAAAAGGGATTTCAAAAAGGGATGAATCAATACTAAACCCGCATTGTCAAGATATAATTCGCTAATATCTGCAGCTAATATTTCTTGTTCTTTTTCTTCTTTTTCAAAAGAAAGCTCTTTTTTATCGATTACTTCTTCGTGATCATCCGGAGTTTTTTCTTTTGAGTTATTTGATAATGATTCGACATTTTTATCGTCGCTTTGAATATTTATCTCTTTTGTCTCTTTGTTTTTTGACAAAATCAAATCCGGATCGGGCGATGTCTTTTCATTATTTTCCTGAATTTTTTCTGATTTTATTGTTGTTTCAGTTTCTATTTCTGTCTCTTTCTCTTTTTCTATCTCTTTCTCCATTTTTATTGAAGCTTGGTTTTTGAGAAAAGTTTCTTTTCCTGTTTCTTTTTCTTTTAAAATAATGTTGTCTAATTTTTTTTCGATAATCAAAACAATAGCATCAAGATTAGCCAGCAATTCCAGTTCGTTTTGGCTTTCAATCTGATTTTCAATTTCTTTTAGAAAAAGTTCTTTGTGTTCTAAAAAGTTCTTCTTTTTATGAAATTCAAATACACTGTAAATCAATTTGGAAAGCTTTTGTTTTACAATTGCATTTTTTGTTTCCAAAAGACTTAAAACAACTATTTCCCACATTAAAAATCGTTGATTAGGAATCAATTGATTTTTTGTAATACTGGTTTCAATGTGTTTTTTTATAGTTTCAATCCTGTTTATTTTGGCATTGCTGTCGGCACTATTTTTTTTAAGCAATATCCCTTTTTTAATAATGGTTACAATTTGGCTGTCACTAAATTGTTTGATAAACCTTGTTCTTACAATTGGTTTTTGGACTGCATTTATCCACTTAAAAGAAAAGGTTTCATCATTTAGGATTTCATCAAATGTGGTGTCATCTACTATTTTAAAATCAGGATTTAAAGTTGTCCACCAGGCATTTGTGCCAGTTTCCAGGAAATAAAAAAAGCTTTCTATTTCTTTTTCTTGTGGTTTGATGAGTTTATAGCCTTCTATATTTGCATCTTTTTTTTCAAAAACTTCTTCAACTTGTTTTGTGATTTTGTTTAGGATTTGCCCTTTAAAATCTTCAAAATCCAAATTTTGATTGATGGAAATATCAAGATTAAGTTTATCTAATTGTATGCTGTGCGAAGGATTTTTTGAATCTAATTCATTAAAATAATTTTCTAAAAACGAGAATATTTCCTTTTGTAAAAACGCATCAATATTGTCCTTGAGATAATACCCTTTTTCTTTAGAATTGGTATTTATCTCAAGGAAAACTTTATTGATTATATGTTTATTTGAATTTACCATCAGATGTAAGGTCTCCTATTTGTATATTTAAATTAGTCAGTATAAAATCGACTTTTGGGAATACTTTTAGCATGCTTGCTAAAAAGTCTTTCAATGATCCGTCCTTATCGGCATTGAATTTTATTTCTACGAAACTTTTAAATAAATTATTAAAAAGTAATCCTGCCGGGAAAATTTGTTTTTCAGAAGCCTTAAGCGTTTCCGGATCCTGACATCTTAAAATAGTGTAATACAATGAAGTATTTAGCTTTATAAGTGTTTGTACCGCAGCAATCTGATTTAAATTTTGCAATTTAATGGCAGCGGCAACAACTGTGGATATAGAATTGAAATATTCCTGTGTGAACAATCCGGATATTTTAGCATTTGACTTACCGTTGATGTAACTCGCAAGATCTTTTTGAACATCGAGAAATCTGCTTTCAGTATCAGAAATGAAGTTAACAGTTTCCTTATTGAATTTATTTATATCGGAAGTTTCTCTTAAATTGGTAGTCGTTTCAATTGCCTCTTTCACAAATAAATCGGCATTGTCAAGGCATATATTTACTTCAGGCACTTTTCTAAACTCAATTAATTTTGGCCCATCAGTTACTGAGCCACATTTGCCTTCGGCAGTTAATGCAACGAAAATAGAAGGTTGATTAAATGAAGAAACTAGCTTTATTATTGGGTCTTTTTTATCCGTACTTATTATTTCCTTATCAATTTGCCAAGTATAAGTTGCGGCATTTAAAGAGTTGTTGGTTAAGGTTAGATTTCCCAATGGATCGATAACAAAAGCAAAACTTGCAGTAGGCAGATCTAAAAGTGAAATTACAAGATTAGATGGTTTGCCGTCGATCAAAATGGTTACGCTTGTTACACCCGAAGGAACACCAGCCGGATTAAACTGAACTCCCCCTCTTGTTGTTACAATTCCTTCTCCAGAAATAACGGCCCCTTTTATATTTGGTTCAAGGGTAAGGATCACCGGTTTATCGTTTCTGCAAAAAGATACTTTGTTTACTAATTTTCCATCTACCAGTACTTTTGGGTCTTCAATTTCAAAACTCACAGGATGACTAACTTGAAATCCGCAGTTACCATTATCTGCATTAAGAGTAACATCAAATGTGAATTTTTTTTGCGATTCACTATTATACTTGTAGGTGTGTTTTATTTCTGTTTTATCATCTGCTACAAGAGTGGTTTTATCCCCAAAATCCCAGATATATTTATTGCCCTCAATATTTTCTCCGGTTACGGTAAAAGTAACTATGGTTTCGCTAATTCCTGAAGGTTTTAAAGGAACAGCAACAAAATCGAATTTTGGTTTTTCAAAAATGGTTATGGCACATTCAGTATCAAAATTATTAACCGTAAATGTTATGGTTTGGCCTATTAACTCTTTACTGACTAAATTTGGATCAAAAACAAGTAATCCATATTCATTTACCGTTACTCCTCCGTTTTGATCACGTCGAACATTGGCTTTTACATAACCTCCAGCTGGAGATACTTTGAAAGGCAGAGGCGGTGTTTTGCTGTCAAAGCAAATTTTATCTACTGGTAAAGTAAGCCCTATATTGTTTTCATCACAACATAAATACGGCAGCGAAAAATCAGCAACAACCGGATTTAAAATTGGAATGCCTTCAGCAAATTTTTCAAAGTCACCAGTTAAAGATAGTCTGCGGCTTTTATTATAATAAGGTATTTTTTCTTCCAGATATATCATTATAAATGTACCGCCGGGAACTACGCCTGCTTTATGCTCGTAACCATGGTTTTTGTTGAGGTAATATTGGGTGAACTTTTGGATCGTTTTATCCTGTTCATCAGCATTTACTGCCAGGATCATTATATTAAATCCCAGTCCGTTTTCTAATCTAATTTGTTGAATATCTTTTAGTGCCTCTTTGTAATTGCGACCCTGATGTCCTTCAATTCTATAAAAATCACTATCAAGATGAATTTCGAGCGGTTTTTTAGTATTCAATAAATCATCATGGTAACTAACATTGTTTTTTTGTAATCCTAAAATAGTTTTATCAAAATCCCAGGCGTTAATAAGCAAATCGTTTACATTATTGTAAAACGGAATGGCTTTTTTGCCCAATTTACCTAATTGTAAAGACGGTGTAATTTTTATATCCTCATATAAAGGATTGTAGTTTTCTAATAATTGTGCGCTTCGCAGTATAAGACTGTAGATTCTTTGTCTGGCTGTGTCTTCGCCGTAGCATATATTAATTTCATCTGCTTTTTCCTCTTTTTTCTTTTTTTCTGAATCTTCACCAGGAACGGCATCATCTGCAAGGCAGTCATTACAAGTGCTAAGGCTTTCTCCTGTAAGCAAAGGCGATTTGTAAAAAGCATGGCGGAATTCAAAACAAGGTTCTGTTTTTATTAGCTCGCCCAGCATTAAGTGTTTTGGAAAAGCATTAATATCTGGAGAACAATAACTATCATCTATAGTCAGCAGCAGTGCTCTGGTTTCGTTATAAGTATCTACAAGATCGTTAAGAAGATCATATAGATATTGAAAATCGGGAGGAAGTACCGGGTTTCCTTCAAAATTAAATAGTTCAGCTATCTTTTTTTGAATAGCATCTGAAATGATTGGCATATTTAAGCCTGTCAACAGTTTATTGTAGCCTTCCTGCAAATTTTTAACAACATCGTTTTTGAAAATTCCTTTGGTAAAAGTTTGTTTTATAGCATCAAGATGGACAAAATCTTCTTTTTTTAGTACAATTCTGTTTGATTTTAAGTCTGGCAAATTATAGTATAAATTAGAATAATTGATTTTGCCAATCATGCTGTCATAATTCATTATTTGTGTGGCAACGTCTTTGCTGACAATTAAAACTTTATAATTGCCCACAATTTCTAATCCCTGATTGTCACACGAAAGACTTACGCAAAGGTCAGATTCTTTTTCATAGGACTCCAGATACAAAAGAATTACGGCTTCTTTAAACTCAAATTTTGTATTTGCAGCAAATTCTGCTAAAGAAAAATAAGGGTCTTTTTCTTTTTTTTGCTGTTCTTCTGTCAAGAGTTCAAAAAGAGCCCATTGCTTGCTTGGACCATCATAAAAAAATGGTTTATAAGCCGCTTTTGTATTGTCATAAATTTTGCAATGTGTATAGGTTTTAGAATCAAAATCAATTTTTTTGTTTCCTAATGCATCTGCCTGATATAATTTAAAAAGATCACCATCAGTAGTAACACCAGTTCCCTGCGTTATTGAAATAGTTTTTTTATCCTCATTATAAGCCGGATAAAGTCCGCAAACTATACCAACGCCACTCAGGTAAATGCGGGACAGGCGATCCTGATCGTCAAAAAAATCTACTACCTCATTAAGGTTTCCTTCTGTAAGTACCTGATTCTTTGTGAATCGACGGTATTGTGTTGTTATTGTTGAAAGTTTTGCTGACATGGCAATAGTTTTTATAGTGATCCTAAATTCGTTTTTCCTAGTATAATTTTATCTGACAATCGCTCGTTTTCATCGCTGCAGTTAAACAGTCGTCCTGTTGGGTAAACATTGTCGAGAACGGTTAACGCTTTAATGAAGCTTATTAATTGGGGTTCTGGCTGCTCCTGATTCAAATCAGTTTTGGCGAACAAATAGTCTTTATATGTTTTTTCAAATTGAACAAGCTGGTTTTCTGCGGGGTCTTTTACATCTTTTTCCCTATATCCAATCCAGCATATTTTTGCCAGTACATGCGCTGGTAATTCTTCCTTAATTATTTTTTCGATATAATTTCTAAAATCGGTATTGGCAAATCGCAATGTATATCCCGGCAATACTACACTTACACGATAGGAGTAGGGATCTATTGGTTCGCAATTATCACATTCATCAGCGCAGATAGGCATGAAAGTATCCGGATTTACGGTTGTTTGATTTACATCCGGGCGAAGCATCATATGTTCTATCAAAAACATTCCTTCTTCGGTAAAATCTTCTTTCATGAAGTGAATCAAGTCCAGAATCGATTTTTCTAAATCCTTCAAATCAGTATAGTATTCAAATCTGCGGGCAATAATGCGGTTTGGATTTTTCTTGTCTTTAATTGCCGGATTTATAATATCATAGGAATATTTTCCGGCATCTGATTTTTGAATTAAAATATTGTCAACAATAGATAAATCTGTGACTGTGCCGTTTTTAAACGCCTCTTTTATTTTATATTCCCTAGTTTGGATAATTTGAAGTACGGCAAAATAAAGTTCTTTATTTGCTGCCGAAGTATCGAAATATTCTGCTGTTGAAGAAAGCACAATTTCCTTATTAGTGTCTACAATACGCCATCTATAAACAGATTGATTGTCTGTATCAATAAAATTGTACATTTCGACAAATGAATTAGAAAGGTTCCTGCGACTGTAATCTTTAATACCAATGAGTCTTGAAATCCTTTTTTCGGCTCCCGAAACATTATTCGTATCCCATAAATTGGCAGTAGGTTGTTTGTAATAATCAAAAGCATTGCCGCGCTCTTTGCTTACTACTTTATAATCTTTCAAAAAGTTTTCTTTGTCACGCAATACAACTTGATCTGTAGTGTTGCCGTAAATGGTTTTGTTGACAAATACGTATTCTGAAAAATTTTCGGCAAAACGGGACAAGAGGTGATCTAAAATTTTATTTCTTCGTTCGATATTATTGTCCTGCTGATCAAAAAGCAGTGCTGTAATCGTTTCATCATTGTAATCTTCATATCCGTTTACAATGTCATCAGCGCCTTCAATATCTTTAACGACTTGCGTAAAAAGGGTTCGGGACAAGTTCCCGCTTACAGAAAGCAATTCGTTTACCTTGCCTAATTGTTTAAAATAACTTCCTAATATCTGATCAAAAAATAAAAGATATCCTTTTAATTGTTTTGCTTTAGATTTACGTTCAACCGATGATCTGGAAGGAAGTCCAACTTCGCCAATACCATAAGTTTCAGGGAAATCATTTTGTATGGTTGTATAAAAATCGGTGTTCAGATATTCGCCATTTGGGATATCTAATTCTTTATCCTGACTGGCGTTTGTTGTCGCTTTATCTTTTTCTGCTTTTATGGCGTCTAAATAAATTTTTACCTGAGCCTGATTGATATTAAGTGGCAACAATCCTTTGTTGTAATTAAAAACACTTTTAGCACAAACAACAGGCTTTTCATAAGGTGAAAGGCAAATAAGCCATTTGTTTTCGAGATCATCACCTCCGCAATTTCCTAAAGAAATATCTTTAATTAAGATTACATCTGGAACTGACATTATTATTCTCATGATATCTGAAAGACGTACTTCGTTTCTCAAATCGGCTGTAAGCAATTCTTTTGTATCAATAAAACCATTCTCTAAAGATGGACCATCAAAAATTTCCAAAGTTGAATATCCTTTCTCAATCATTTGTTTTAGAGAATAAAAATTGACGGTTGTCGATAAGTAACTTTCCAGAGCGTCAATAACATTTGCATGAACCAATTCTTCATCGGCTTCAGTATCTACTTCAATATCTGCACATATTTTTATAGGGTAGTCTACCACTTTTTTTATTTCAACAAGATCTTCACAAAGGTTTCTGTTTGCATGATACTGCTTTCTTATTTTTTCTTTAACAGCTTCTATTTCTGAAGGTTTTGAGCTTTCAAAATCTACATAAAGATCATATAAACCATTGAGCTCAAAAGATTTTCTTAAATTATCTGGCAGGTTTTCATAATCTTTAATATCATAAGAAAGTTTATCTTTTTTGCAATCTACATATACTGTTTTTTTATGTTTTGCAAGCCAGCAGTTTCTAACTCCTTTTATGTCTATAAATAGTTTTCTATAATCATTTTGCGTGACTGGACTTGATGACAATACTTCTGAGGCTTTAAAAAACTGTTTTGGAATGCCTTTATTAATGTCATTAGATTCTAAGATATTTTCTATTGGGAGATTGAGTCTCATTCCAAGATCAGAAATGGCGTAGCAAAGCATCTCCAGCATCGTAATTCCCGGATCATGCTCATTAAAATCAGTCCAAAATTTACTGCCAAAAGATTCGATATATTCGATTCCTTTTTTTCTCAAATAAAAGAAATCCAAATCGTCCTCAGTTGCTGATTTTTTAGGAATGGTGATATGTTGGTTTAGTATCGACATTTTTCAGGTTCTTCTGGGGTTGTTATTGTACAAGTTATTATGTCAGTGCTGATAATGTGGTTTTTAACAGAGACTAAAATGTTTTTTGGGCTTGATGGGGACAGCGTAGTTAAAAAGTCTAAAAGATGTACATTAGCCTTGTTGTTTTCTGTATCTTCTAATGGCTTAGGATGTTCCTTATCTGTTTTCTTATCGATATATATTGCCATTTCAAGCGTAGATAAAAAATCTACGTAATATAAATTTTCGATATATTCAATTACTATACTTCGCTGCAGTTCAACTCCAAATATGATTTGTTTAGAGGTATCAAATGCCCAGGGAGATAAAAACTTTATAAGATCTTCGTTGAGCTGTTTCTTGTAAAAATTCTCATCGTATTGTGGATAAAACTTTACATCCAGTTTTATTATAACTTTTTCATAATCAGGATTAATAACTTTTGCAGACACTTGCATTGAGTTTTTAGAATTAATAAAACTCTCTATGCTGTTCAATGTGGCTGTGCTTACTCTTGGCTCATAAATATCGAATACATTTTTGTCTATAATATCCGGAATTACTACCAGCGTTACTTTTCCCGGCGATAAAAACGAGGTATTTGTACCCGAAATAAAAGTATGATTAAGACATTTTACTCTAAAAACAGATGGAAATTCCTGTAAAATAAGATGCTCATAATCCCAAAGCGTTATAGCTCTGTTTTTGTGACGCAGGCGTTCACTTACACGGAGATAATAGGAGGGATCAGATTCCAATGGTTTTCCATCAAATGAATTAAAGGGTTGTTCAATACTTTTAATCTGCGGAACTCTGGTAATTAATTTAGATATTGTTTTGGCAGGTAATGTGCTGTCTAAATGAGCTAAATTGTTGTTGTTATCAAAAAACTGGGCGGTAACAACCTGAGTTTTTACATCGATAACTTTGCAAACTGCATCATAATCTTTGTGCATTTTTGCTTTTACCCAAATGGTATCGGCTGGAAACAATGTATTGTCATTAGTTGCCTGCTTTGGAATGCTAAATTTTACGATACCCGATTTTAAAAAGTTATCGATACCATTTGCTAAAATTTCCTTATCCAGATTTTTCCAATAATTATCGCATAATATATACCATTCTACTTTTTGTTTTCCTGTAAAAGTGGGAACGCTGATATTTTCGCTTCCTTCTAATATTTGAAATAATAATGAAATTTGCTGTTGTATTTCGGCATCCTGAAGCCCTACATAAAATTCGCCTCCATCGCAATAATCCGGAACCAGACAATTTGTAGTTGGCGTGCCGGTCTCTAAAATTTCTTTATTGATGGCTTGTTTTTTCAAATAAGAATGCTCTTCACGCTGACCAAAAGGAGCTTCATGAAACAATTTTATTCGGTTAGACTGGTAGGCAGAAATACTAAAATCAGTAGTTTCTTCGGCAGAATAATTCAGGCTTATACTTTCTACAACCGGAGTGTAAGGCTCATTTGGGATAGGCGTTGTTGGGTCTGTCGCCACATTCATTATGGCCAAAGTATATATTTTTGGAAATAACGAATGTAAAAATGATTGATTTAATGTCAATCGTATAGGACCGCTTTTGTCAATGCCATAAGTGTTCCCTTTTACATTGATATTACATTCATATACTTTATCACCATCAGTATCATCAAATAAATTGACAATTTTATTTTGTTCATCCCAAACTTCTTTGTTTAAAACAGATAATGTTGCTTTAAAATAGCCCTCTTCAACAATTGGATCATTTGGGTTTATTTCAGGTGGTTCGGGTGTTTCTTCAACAGCTTCTATTGCATCATTAATTTCTATAGGAGCTTTTATTTCTGAATTGTTTTTTTTAGGAATTCCATCTTCAGGCTGGTTGGCATGCATTATTTTTTTAACGCTGTCCTTGATGAAAATGGCATCAAGAAAAATCTGTTTACTTATGGTTTCAAGAAAACTATTTTTGTAGGCTGCGTAATGAGTTTCAAATGATAATGGAGTGTTTTTCCACTTGATGTTAATATCTGCATCTATCCATTTTTTAGAAAATATTTCGGGATAGTCTATTATAAAGGAACTGTTTTTTTCAGGTTGAGGTGTAAAAGGGTAAAAGGGTTTTGCTGCATTAAGTAAACCGTTATCACTTTCTAATAATAGCGATTTTACATCCTTAACCTCAACTTTTGTGGTAATGCTGGTGATTGTTTTTGTTACTAAAGCTCTAAAAAGAGTATGCCCTTTTACATCTTGTGTATTGATTAAAAATCGAATTACAGGAAGTTCTGTCGAGAAAAATTCGCCTAAAACTTTCTGGTCGTAGTTCACAATAGCCGGATCATCTTTTGGTACCTGAAAAACCAATCTTAATTTGTTGGCACCAATGCTGGAAGACTGATTTCCAGTCTTAAAAAGAACAGATGTACTAAGCTTAAAATTTCCAATCCATCCTTTTTTTCCACTATACAGAATGCTGATGTTTTTTAAAAGATCATCTACATTAAATGGATTCTGAAAAGTTAAATTTTGATCAAAAGTAATTGTGATGTCAATATTTCTATCGCCTTCCTTAAGATTAAATAATTCTGAAGCTATTGCAAAACCTAATTTTGCATCGTCCAATTCCGGGTATTTC
This sequence comes from Flavobacterium sp. NLM, assembly GCF_002210235.1. Classification (NCBI taxonomy): domain Bacteria; kingdom Pseudomonadati; phylum Bacteroidota; class Flavobacteriia; order Flavobacteriales; family Flavobacteriaceae; genus Flavobacterium; species Flavobacterium sp. NLM. The sequence goes on along the minus strand of NZ_LIAC01000010.1, from coordinate 208,032 downwards.
TTTTCATTAGATGTATATCCGAAAGGAAACCAATACGGAGCTTCTTCTTTTAGCGGTTCCCCTTTTCCGTCAAGGGAATTGGCAATTTGACTGCATTTTATTTCGCCCAAATCAACATCATTATAAACGTTTTTTAGATACGCTATATGGGCTTTATTGGCAATAAATTCTTCTGTGGTTTTGTATATTAATTTTTTGCCATCGGGGTCTTTTCCAGCATCAAGTTCTGTATTTACGGCTATTTTTTCTTCGGCTATTTTTTTTGCAAGCTCAAAAATAATACTCACCTTATCCGCTTTTGCAGGCAGTTTTTCGATTTGCAGTATGTCTTTATAAAAAAAGTCTAAATGCTTTTTTGTAATAAGATTAAGTTTGTTTTGGGATAATTCCAATAATTTCAGGAAACACACAAACAATGTCATGTGAGGCGTAAGGTCCTGATTGAGATTAGAAGTAGATAATGTTTTGGTAATGCTTTCTTTTAAAACAGCATATTCTTTTTCTGTTCTTTTCGGAATACCATCCGGATGATCATTTTTTGAAAAACCGAAATAGGTAAAAAATTCCTGCCAATCGCCTTCTGGAGTTTTATCGTTATTCGTGTCGAAAAAGTTGACTTGTTTTGCAAAGTTATAAGCAAATAACAGCCAGTCTTCAATAGTAAAATCATGAAGTTTCAGGTTGCCCGGCTCTAGTGAGTCACTAAAGCGTTCTTCCTGATTAACTCCATTTCTTTTAAAAATAACATTGTCTATTTGGCTGTTGGTACTCATAGTTATAAACTTTTAAATATTAGTGCCTTCTCCTTTGTAAAATGGATAAACTAGATTGCTTCTTGAGTTTGTACTTCTTATTCTGTAATCGATTATGACCAATAATTCTCCTTCTAAATCATCGCCTTGTGTGATGTCAATTTTGTCAACATCAATTCGGGGTTCGTAATATAAAATGGCCGTTTTTATTAGTTCTGAAACATAAGTTTTTAGTGTTCTGTCTAATGTTTCAAACAGTAATTCGTCCATATTGCAGCCATATCTGGGAAGCATAATACGCTCACCTATTTTGGTAGAAAGCAATATCTCCAGACTGCTTTTAATATCTGCCTCGTCAGATGTCATTACGACTGCTTTAGTGTTCTTTTTAAACTCTGGCGGAAAACTCCATCCAGTACCTAAAAAAGCTTCTTTACTTTCCATAATTAACCTATTAAAACGGTTGGACATCCTATTACAATTGTTCCGCCATGCGCAGTTGAATCTCCCATTCTTGCGGCTGGTTTTCCTCCAATAAGCACTGTGGCTGAGCCTGCTATAATACTATCAGGTGGACCTGTACAAGTGATCATATCTCCCAAACAGGCTGCTGGCTGACCGCCTATCAATACTGTAGGTGCGCCTGGCGGCAATATTGGCCCGCCTACATGAGGAACAGTTGCTGTTACCATTGGGCAAACATGCATATCGTTGATTCTTGCGGCTGGTGCTCCCATAATTGTAATTATTAAGTTAGTTGTAATTATTTTAACACATAGAAACATAGTTTTCTGTAGCTTTAAAAAAAAGGCGTTTCACTAATTTAAATGCACATAGTTTAGCTATGTGTGGAAACTTGTTTCTTTTACTTTCTTTTTTCGACATAAAAACCTATGTTTCTATGTGTTAAAAGATTTTTAATGGAAAGCAATAGAAATAATTTAATTTATCTGAACAATGCTGCCTTTTACAATCGCTACTGCTGCCGACGACATTTCTGCGCCAGCACTGCCTTCGGCTTTAAATTGGGCGGTTGCTTTTAGATTTACATTGGTGCCTTCAATTTTTACATCGCCTGTTGCTTTTATTGAAATATCGCCCGCACTTTCCATCTTTATTCCTGCGCTGTCGATGGTAATCACATTAGAGTTTTCGTCTTCAATAACTATAGATCCTTTGTCTTCATCGAGTGTTATTTTTTTGCCTGCCGGAGTTTCAATGGCTATCGATTTTTTATCATCATCAAAGAGCACTTTCATTTCGCTTCTTGTAAAAATCCCTTTTTGATGGTTATCATCAGCTGCTTTTAGCGGAGCAGGTTTTGCGCTGCTGTGGAGCATTCCTAATACAATCGCATCATTAGGATCTTCGTTGATGAAGCCAATAATTACTTCGTCTTCAATTTCAGGTCTAAAAAAAGTTCCTCTGTTGTCACCTGCATCAAGGGCAGCAACTCTGCACCAAATACCTTGTTCTTCGTTATTGATAATTGGTATTTTTACCAAAATTCGGTCTTCACCATCGGGATCGTCCTGAAGTTGGGTTACAATACCAATATGAAGTCCTTTTATGGATGGAATTATTCCTGAAGCCGACGGTGTATTGACATCATAAGTTTCAGAAAACCATTCTGGATTTAATCCAAACTGCGCGTTTACAGTCCAATTACCGTTTGCAATTTCATGGAAAACTCCTGTAATGTATGCTTTGCCATTAAAACGATCTCCTACGCCTTCAAGTGTAATAATCGTGTTGGGTTTTACTGCGGGAATGCCTTGAAATTTTACTCTTCCGCGAACTTTTGATAGTTGTTGAAATAATAATTTAGCATCAGCCCAATCTTGCAATTCGGTATCGGTAACGTGACCGCCGTGGCGCAATTCCAAATTTTCAAGCTTTACTATATCGGATAAATCCGAAGGAGATAAATTTCCGTTTAGGCTTACGCTGGGATCTTTGGCTTCGATTTCTAATAATTCCTGATTGGATGCATTCCAACTGTAGGATGAAACTTTGGCAAACTGATTTCGAGCATCAATTTCGGCATCAAAATCGAGCATACTCGAACCAAAAGAAACCGTTTCAACTGCTTCAGAAGCCAAATCTGGTTTTTTAATCGAGATTTTGCCGTTTTCAACAAAACATAATTTTCCATTGGCTTGCGCACGGGAGACAATAAAATCCCAATCGGAAGTATTGTACTGCACTAACTCTTTGTGGCTATAATTAGTGCTTTCTACATCTTTTTCTAATCCGTAAGTGCCTATAATGTCTTCAAAAGCATCGCTGTCTTTTACGTCATAAAAATATTTGCTTTTTCTGCCAATGGTCATTTTTACAGCTTCGTCTTTGCATTCCACTATTAACAAGGACGAATTGTCTTTTATTTTTATGGAATGTTTTACAACTATTCCTTTGTAAATGGTTTCTTCGTCACTGTGATAGCCAGCTTTTATTTCTATTTTTTTTCCCGGAATGAGCAAATCTTCATTGCTCAATTTAAAATCTTGTGAGGCAGCATCTCCATCAGTCAAAATAATTTGCGCCATCGGTATTCTATTCACCTCATTATGAACTACAATGCTCATTACTTGGTAAATGCCAGACAGCTCAGTTCCCTCAATGAGCAATTTGTGCGTTACTAAATCTGCACTTTTACTGGTTTGTATGACGCCGCTATTGTTCATCTATTGTTGTTTTTGTAGAGGAGGGAAAAATATTTTTTGACCAATTTTTAATTTTCTGAAATTGATAAGCTTGTTGGCTCTTGCTACTTCGAGATAATATTTTGAATCACCATAAATTTTAAAAGACATTAAAGGAAGCGTATCGCCTGCTTTTACAATTCTGGTATGTGTTAAATCAGGAGATTGATTGTTTTGCTGTTTTGCTCTTAACTCATCCTCAACAACTCCTTTGAATTTTCCTTTTGCAATGGCTCTAATTGGTGTTCCATCTGGCCTGAAAAGTTTATACTCAATAGTCATTTCTGTGAGAGATCCTTTAAACAGCAGACTTCCCCAGGCAATTTTTAAATAGTTTGGCTTATGTTCTGTGCCATTATATTCTAAAATAACCTTTCTAAAATGCTCAATGTCTTCAATAACACCATTTTCGGTAGTTTCCTTGCCGGCAATAACACCTGTTCGGTCAAAAACAAAATCCAATTCTAATTCCTCCGGAGCAATTGCTGTAAATCTTGGCGCAGGACTGCTTGTTCCGGGAGCTTGCGTTGTATCTTGCTCTATCTTGTAATGAAAAGTATATTTTTCGGGATTCATCAGAGTAATGAACTCTTCAATATCCGAAATTGGATTGTTGAATTGAGGATCGCTGTAAGCAATGATCTTCAGTTTTTTTAATTCACCATTAGTCGTTGTCATATCAGCGTTCTTTTTTTCGTTCTATAATTTTCATTACTTGCTCGACACATTCAGCCACATTGTCTTTTTCAGCAGATGATGATGAAGCAGCTGGTTTTGCACCCGAATTTGAATTTTCGCTCACGTTTATTTTAATGTGAAGCTCTTTAATTTCAATTGGCATGGTAAAATTATTTTTTATGAAGCGTGAAATAATTATAAGCAAGCTCAAAGCTTTCAACAACAATTTTGCTTTCTAAAGCACTAAAATCTTCCACCGCCCATTTTACGGGATAGGCATGTATAACTTTCCAGTGCATTAAAGGCTCATGATCCTGATTCAAGAGTTTTACAGTTAAATCGACGGGCTTAAACTCGAAATTTTCTAATGCTTTTCTGCACCATTCAATTACGTCAGAGTCAATAAGTATCCCCCTTTTTAAAACCAAATTGGGATATTTGGTTTTAACGGGAAGTTTGTGTTTGAATCTGTTTTCTCCACCCTCGACAATTTCTTCTGTTTCAAGATCTACGGAAAGTCCTGATACAGATTGAAATTGATGGTCTTTTTCTTTTGTGCCCAGTTGATCAAATTCAACCAGAAAATGAAAGCCTACGGGTGGATAATAGTTAGCCATGACTAGTCATTTTGAATAGATAAACCTTCATGAACCAATTCAATTGATTCGATAGCCACTTCGTTTCCGTCGGCTTTTAAATCAGTCGACTGTACTTTTGTTGGCCATGCATTTTTTACTTTCCAGGTAATCACTGGTTCGTGCTCCTCATTAAGTAATTTGATGGTAATATCCCTTCTTTCGATGGTGTTTAGTTTTACTGTATTCCACCAGGCATAATACTCATTGTCGCTTTTAAAAGTGCCTCTTTTCATAGTAATGTTAGAGTACTTCTGCATACCCGGCATTTTAATTTTGCTGTATTCCGGACTTGCACCCTGACGGTACTCAATAACTTCAGTTTCTACATCTAATCCGGAAACTTCTGTAAACCCTATTTTTGTTCCACCCCAGTCAACTGAGAAATGAAACTTTGGTAATGGATAACTCATGATCTATATTTTTTTAATGATGATTTAATTAAGATTCCTGCATTTTGTGAGAGAAACGAAGAATGATGAACTCAGCCGGACGAACTACTGCCAGACCAATTTCGATGATCATTTTACCGTCTAAAATATCCATAGCAGACATGGTTTGTCCCAGTCCGATTCTAACATAAAAAGCTTGTTCTGGTTTGGCTCCTGCCAAAGCTCCGGCTCTCCATTGAAGAATTAAGAAATTCTCAATCATAGCTCTTACTCTTATCCAGGTATTGGCATCGTTAGGTTCAAAAACAAACTGTTCTGTTGCTTTTTTAATAGATTCTTCGGCCATATTAAAGAAGCGGCGAACCGGTACATAACGCCATTCACTATCGTTACCGGCTAAGGTTCTTGACCCCCAAACCAAGGTTCCTTTACCGGTAAAGGTTCTGATAGCATTGATAGATTTACCTGCAACAGTATCAATATTTAAATTGTCCTGAATGGTATTTGTTATTTGTACGGTTGGTTTTATTACATAGTTCAAACTTACATTTGCAGGAGCTTTCCACACGCCTCTGTCTCTGTCAACTCTGGCATAAACTCCCGCAATAGCAGAGCTTGGTGGAAGTGTTATTGACAGGTTGTAAATTTCAGTAAGTATCTTATTAAAAGTCGCATTGTCGATAGATTCTAAAGTGCTTAATTTTCTTCCGTTTAATGCACCATTATTTACATCTTTTCCGCTAACAGATTTAATAGCATTTACAAGTGAAAGAAGGTTTGCTTTAATACCGGAAAAACTATTTGTAACTATCGTAATTGCAGTTTGAGTATTCAAATCAGTATAGTTTACCAATTTTTTTAATTCCTTATCAAAACTTACAGTATCTGTAGATATAATTTTAAGCATTTTAGCTGGTGTATTCTCATCCTGTATTTTTTTCTTTAATGTTTTTAAGTTTTTATATACAGAATCAATTTTATTTGCAGCAGTAAAATTTGCATTAAATGCAGTCAGAGCACTTGTAATGTTGTTTGCAATAACGGGATCTTCATCAATTGTACTGATTGCTGCATTTGCTTCGTCGTTAAGCGAATTCCTCAAAAGAGATAAACTTTCTAAAGAAATTAACAGAGCATTTAGTTTATCTAAGAAAGCTCCTTTTTTTGCAGGATTACTAACAAAAGTTCCGCCTAAATCAAAACCGGTTGCATCATTGCTGTACATCTGTAAAAGTAAATCACTCATTTGACCGGAAATATCTCCGGGAACAGTATCAACGTCAATCAATTTAGCTACAGTAGCATCAATTCCTGTAGTTGGATTTTCGATAGTTGCCAGTCCTGCAGCGATTTGGTCATACGCTTTTGCCGTATAGGAGAAATGTTTTAATATAATTTTACTGCTGTCAAAAGCATAATCCAATATGGTTTCTAAATGCGGATAATAAACAGCTCCGTATTTAATAGTGTCTTTTTCAGAACTAATTTTATCTCTTAAATCATCTATATTAGTATCTGTTGGACTTGATTCATCATAACTTAAAGTATCAATTAAGGTAAATCTGTCCTGCAGGTTTTGACATTGCATTAATGCATTATTGTATAATCCGTAGAAATCAGTTGTAGTTATGCCGCTTACTTTTGTTGCATCAGGAAATAAAATTAGTGTTGGTTCGTCTACCTTTTCTAATTCTGCTAATCCGTCGTTTAATGCAGTACTGTTATTGATTGCTGTAATCTGAGTGTCTGCCTCATCTAAATCATTTCCATAACGCCCTACCGAAATAATGTAGCAAGGACCACCGCCATTTGCAAAGAACAACTGCAAGGAATAATACATCAAAAAAGGCTGTTTTGAAGTTGGCTGATCTACAACAATAGATCTTGTGTCTCCATTATCTGTTGAAACATCATTAATGGTAACACTAATTGTTGTCTCTGGTTTAGCAAAGCCAAAAAAGCGTTCGTATTCTAAAAGAGATGTTATTCTTGTTGGTTTCAATTTCAAATCTCCATTAATCTTGTTCGTGGCTTTTTCTGTATAACCAATAAAAGCAGGAATCGCTGTCTCTACCTGGGCAACAGAAGGGGGAAACTTTACGATTTCCTCAACATATACTCCAGGCGTTTTGTAAGTTGTTGCCATAATTGAATTGTTTTTTAATTATTAAATAAATATTTCCGAATAGTAATCACTATTGATTTTTGTTATTGATTTTACAGATGGATTTGGGTATTGACTTTCTGCCGGTTGTGCAGGCGTAAAATCGGTAAGCGGGTCAATTTCAACAAAACCGGAGCGTGTTAATGGTTTTGCGGCATTGGTTTTAATTTCGGTTCCAGCTTTACGGTTGATATATTTCCAAAGTGTTTTCCGATTATCAAAATGAATTTTAAAATTTGGGCTTGTCATTTTGCCCAAATTATTTATAATGTTTCCTGAACTGTTGTCGCCTTTAGCTGTGAGCGAAATAATCCCAAAGACATTTTGTTGTTCTGACGGCTGCAGTGTTGAAATTAAATTGACAGTGGTTTCTTCAGATACTAAATACGCATTTGAAATTAGCTTGTTGTCATTTATTTTTGGAAGATATTCAAATGAAACGGGTTCAGTCAATGGTTTGACATTACTGAAAAGATATGCCTGAGTAAGAGCAAAATCAAGATTAGTATAATTTTCAAATTGATAATCGTTTATTTTAATTAAAAACTTTAAGTTCAAATCAACAGGGACTTTTATAAATGGATCCAGTTCATCTTTCACTTTAACGTATACTCCGAAACCTGTTTTGGTTTTTTTGAATATCATTTTGTAGTTTTTAAGTACAATATTGGTTTCCAGAGTTGGTGTTATTGCTGTAAATGCATCTGTATTAAAGGACTGCAGCATTTTTTCTTTATCAGCATTTGTCATGCTTGCAAAAGTTTCTTCTCCGTTATTCAAAAAATAATTATGAAGAAGTGTTACTTCAAATAGCAATTGATATGTAGCAGCAAAACTCATGACTGTTCTTTTCTTTTGGTTGTTCCTGAAAATTCACCAATAACTTGTCCTTCTGCTTGCACAATATTGCGTTCAATTTGTATCATACTCACTTTATATAAAGCAGATGGAAGCTGTTTACCGCCCAATGTTCCCCAGATATAATTTAGTTCTTCAAAAGTGGGAGTATAGAGTTCAACCGTAAATCTAAAGTTGTCTACATTGCTCATTGCGCTAGTGCTCCTGTTAAAGATGGTATTGGCTTGGGTAAAAAGCCTTTTTCCCTGAAAAAATTCAATTATTTTCGAAATATCCTTAAGTGAGTTGATATATTTATCTCTGTTAGCACTAAAAAGTATATACAGATTTAAATTGACGACACTATTTTTATAAATTGTTTTAGTATTTTCAACAGTATGATTTGGGAAGTTTTTTAAAGTAGCTTCTTCGGCTAAGTTGATTACTGTAAGTGCCACGGCATTTTTTAATGCATCGGTGATATCATCATTTTGAGATTCTAAAAAAGCAATATTCTCAGGAACAACAGATTTCTCTAACCCAATTTCGTCGAGATAGTTGTTTACTTGTTCTGAAATTATTTGTATTACTTCAAAAATCATCTTTTGATAAAATTTATTATAAATACTAAATGAAATGTTTACTGAATAAGAATATGATTCAGGCGCAGATTATAATTAGAAATGGGGGCTTCTGACTGTGCTTTAAACTTGGTATGAAAACAAGGCTGATAAGATTTGACTAAATTAGATAAATGCAAGGGTACCAAAAAAGGGGAAAATTCCCCTTTTTTTATTTATTTAAAATATTGGTTTTTAGTTAGTTGTGATGATATTAAGGCTTTGTTTTAATCCTTAGTAATATCAGGGGATTGAAGGAAAGAACATTCAAAAATTTAGGAAAGAAAAGAATTAAAAGTGGTCAAATTTTAGATTTGAAAGATGCATTTAAAAAGCTAATGTATGCAAAAACTAAAATTAAAATGGTGAGGTTCTATTTTTTAGGAGAGAATAATATTTTGTTTTCGATAATTTTTCGATTTATAAAATCTAAACAAATGATCATAAATAATAAGTTCATACATTCTTTGTTTTGAAGTGTATTGTCTATTAATCATCATATGAATATGACTTGCCAAAAAAGATTCTAATGGAATTTCAATTTTAGTTTTGATCTCTAAAGTTTTTTCAGCAATATTTTTAGATTTTTTATTTATAATTTTTGCAATTTCTTTCAAATTATCATTTGAGGTAGTCGATAAAAAATCATTTATTTGAGGATATAATGATTGGTACCTTTTAGACATTTCTTTTTTCTGTTCTTTATCTGTCTCAAATTCTATTTTGAAAGAAGTTTGTAAATTATCCATCAATGATAACTTCTCCATATCTGATAATTTAAAGGAATTTAAAAAAGAATCAATTGCATAAAAGCTAAATAATAGCGGAGTGTCCTGTTTAGTAAATTGAGATTTAAGTTTGATATAGCGTAAAATCATTTTGCTGTCTTCCCAAAAAAGGAATTCAGAATCTAACATTGTATTTTCGCCATATCTTTCTATTTCTCTTTTGTAAGTGTCTGTTTGTATGTTCCAGACTAAATTTTGCTCTAATAGCTCATTAAAAACAGAATAAAAAGATTTAATAACTCTAGTTAGATGTTTTGTATCGCTTATCAAAAAACGAATACGAAGATGCTCTTCTGTATCTCTGTAACGAATAAAGAACCATTTTTGGATGATCTTCTTTTTTTCTAATTTTAAAATGACAGGTTTTAATTTTTCTAATAAAATATAATCAGATGTTTTCACACCGGTATAAATTTTATAATATAACCATTCACTGCCCAGACAAAAATCTCTTTGCATTTTTATGCTTTTTCTTTGTAATAAGAAAGTATAATTTGATTGCAGAAAACAGCATCTTCAGTATTTTGAACTGCTGATTTTTCTGTAAACAAGAATTCTTCCAAAATAGTTTTTTCTTGATTTTTTCCTGATTTTAAAAATAATTCAATAGAAATTTCACTTTCAAAATCATACAAAAGTGTATTGTTAGAATTGCTTAAGGTTACATAGCGTGGAATATTACGCTTTATTCGCCATTCGGAAAACAATAAGATTAAATTGTCTTTATCTATTTTACAGAAACCAATGATTTCATCTTTTTTAATTATCCATTTTGCCTTTGAAAGTATAATTTCATTATAAATTACTCTTGGGAAAAAATTATATTGCGATGCTAAAACTCCCCAATTAAAAGTAGAAACTGGTTTTAAATTTTGTCGTTCCAGATCACATAAAAAATGATAAATAGGTAAAGAATTATTTAAAAAATTATGTGCATTTGATAAACAGGGAAGAATTTCTTTATTCTGTTTTTTAGAGCGAAGTATAACTCTGCCCGACTTAATCGAAATCGATAAATCGTTTAAATCCAGATTGTTTTCTCTCGAAACACCGGGAGCACATAAATAACTAATTTCGTAGTCTCGTAAAATTGGCCTTCTTATAATATTTCCTATTCTTGATTCTGGAATATGTACAATTTCGGCTAAAATTTTATCATCGTGATATTCATCTTCTTTTTGAATAATTTCTTTTGTAAGCTTGTGAATTTGTTTGTTTCCATTGCAAAATCTGCTTAATAATTTTGAAGCACTTGTATTTCCTGTTGATGTAAGAACAATATTGTTTTCATCAAAAACTTCTACAATTACTGAAAAAGTTGTAGGAGAATTTTTAAAATCAGCATCAAAATCCGGAAAATCTTTTTCTGAAAGTACAATAATTTCGTCGTTATTCAGAATACTATTTTGAAGCTTCGCCTGTAAAATAAAATCAGTATTTGTCCATACCTCATTTTTTTCAGATGTGTTTTTTGCTTTAAAAGAATAACTTTCGAGAATTTCATGAATATCATTCATTTCGTGATTTTCATGATAACCAATCCCAATTTCTGTATCTAATACAAAGCTTAAAGGCATTTCTGAAGATTCATATCTTTTGATAAAAGACTTTTTGAAATTTTCAAGATTTACTAATTCCCTGGAAGTCTGAATGCCGTTTAAAAATCGGATTGCTTTTAGTACTTTTTGAGAAACATCGGCATTTAATTTATTATTGAGAGCTGAAACATTTAGATCGGTCTGAAATAGATATTTTTCTTCATACTGAGTTCCAATATTATTGATCGTTTCCCTGATTTTTTCATAACTTCCCTGATTCGTAACCAAGTGTTTATCCAGATGAGAAAGGTTTTTTTGAAGGTCTTTAAAAAAAATAATTTCATTATTTAAGTGTGGAATTTTTTCCAAAATGGAGAAAGTTCTTTTCCATTCATCGTCTCCGGTTATCACGGCATCCAATTCGCTGACTAAAAATTGAAAAACTATTAATTGTGAAATGAATTCAAATGCTTCTTCCTTTTCAGATTCATCTTCTGCTAAAAACGCTATCATTTCGTAGATAGTAATTCCTGATTTTGCTTCAGAAAGAATTTTCTTTAGTAAATCTGATTTACGTATTGCTGAAATAATATGTTCCCGTTTTGTTTCGGCATATTTATATTCAATAAAACGATAAAATTCACCAACTTCGTAAATAGAAGAGTTTGGAAAAAATTTAAGATAAACTGCAATTTCTTTTCTTTTTGCAATATCCTGCAGTAGAGATACCCAATAATGCATATCAAATTGCGTAAAACGGCTGTGATTATTTTCAGTATCTAAAATAATATTTGTTTCAGTATCTAAATTTCCAACAGAACATCCTGCAAACAAACCAAATGGTGTACATCGTGACGAAATTCTCGCCATATACTTTAGAAAAGTAAGTTCGAACGCTTTTTTTTTATCATTAGATAATGTAGAAGTTCCAGACACCCATTTATCTAATCCACTTACTAATTCTGGTGAAGCTAAATTTATTGCTTCTCTAATTATTGGTGTATTGTATAATCTGAATGCTTTCTCTAAAGAATAATTTTCTAATAATTCAAGGTAATTTGACAGGGGAAACAAAGGGGTTCGAAGTACAAATTTCGAAAAGCTTTTTATTTCAAAATGAGGTTTCATTTTTTCTGCCTGCTTACTTTTTCTGCAAGTTTCATAGCATTATATGCATTTAAAACTTTGCCTGATTTAGATAATTCTGTAAATAAAGTTTGCTTGTCTTTTGTTCCCGGAACAATAACTTCGAGGTTATATGTTGTTCCTGAGTCTATTATGATTTGTTTGACCTGCTGTACTTTAAGTTTAGGATAATAAGACCATATAAGAGCGGCTACTCCTGAAACTATTGGAGCAGACAATGAAGTTCCAGAATCTGATTTATATTCATTATCCATAGCTGTTGTATAAATTTGTTCGCCAGGAGCAAACAAGTCTACATTTTGCTTTCCGTAGTTTGAAAAATTCGACACAAATGTTTTGTCTAATCGTGCCGAAACTGACCCAACATTAATAAAATTACCGCTTACTTCAGGTTTACCATCAAAGGTATTATCGCTTGGGTAATAAGGATTTTCATCAACATTGAAACGTTCATTTCCTGATCCGTGTACTAATAAAACATTATGTTTTTCAGCATATTTAAAGGCATCTGAAACCCATTCCTGATGTACTGAAAATTCTTTTCCAAAAGACATGTTAATGACTTTAGCACCATTATCTACAGCGTAATAAATTGCCATTGCAATATCTTTATCATTTTCATCTCCGGAATAAGAAATATTAAGAGGCATAATTTTTACATTTTCTGCCACACCTTTTACTCCTATGGTATTCTGACGGTTTGCCGCTATTATGCCGGCAACTTTTGTGGCATGTCCCTTAAGATTTTTAATTCCTTTTTTAGAGATACTTACATTTCCGCATCCGTATCCTTTTTCTAAAACATTTGGATTATCACCAATTACAAGTCTGTCGTTAAAGTCTTTATTTAAATTTTTATTTACTATCGAATCTAACTCAGCCTCACTTTTTTTAAGAGCTTCAAGAGTGCTCTCGCCATCTTCCATATTAATCATCATATAAAATATTAAAGCTCCCAGATCACGATCATCACTTTCTCGCCTTTGTCTGTAAGTTTTATCATTTATTTTATGTTTTTTATAAAGACTGTCTAATTGCTTATAAGTATAGTCTTCTTTTGGAAAAAAATGCTTTAAGGTATCTTTTACCAAAGGGAAAATTTTAACACTGTGGTTTAAACCACTTAACCATCTGTTGTAATAAATGTTTTCCTTCTCGTTAACTTTTAATGCTCTTTGGTATTCTTTGTAATTAGCTAAATTTTCTGGTTTAATCTGGTCTTCTGTTTTTCCTTTAAATTCAGGATCCCAATGCCTTATAAATCGAACAGATTCAAAGTTTCCCCAGGTAACGTAATCTTCTTTTTTGTTTGATGTGAAATTCCAACCATTTATATCATCTACATAACCATTATTGTCGTCGTCAATATTATTATTAGCGATTTCTTTTTGATTGATCCAAAACTGACCTTTTAAATCTTCATGATTAATATCTAATTGTGTATCTATAACAGCAACGATAACCTGTTGCTTAGATTTTTTTTTGTTTTCACTATACCATTTATTCAATGAAATTCCAGGTATACTGTCTTTTAAATAATCTTTTTGATACCATGTTTCTAATTGTTGAGACGTTAGTTTATTTTTATTAATAATTGGTATAGAAGATGTGACAGGTTCTTGTGAAGACTTACAACCTGATATGAATAGTATGAGTATGAAAATAAATGGGGGAAATTTCATGAGGAAAATTTAAAATATATTAGGTGTTTTTATTGTTTCCTCCAGTTACAACATCTGTAATGGTTTTATCATCTCCGGGTGCATCTCCGCCAACAATAGTTCTTAGGTTTTTTAATTTTGCAACTTCAAATTTTTCTAAATCAAATTTTTTGATTTCTTTTTTGTTTGTTTTCATGGTTTGTTGATTAAATATGTTTTTGCAAATATATAGGTGTATTCTTAAAATGCGGCTTATTGTGGCTTATGTTTATCGGAATTCAGGAATTTCGATAATAATTAGTTTTTAAAACAATGATTATTAGTGTTTTATTATTTGTTGTTCTCTTCCAGCTGTTTTAAGAAATAGGTTGGTTTTATGCCTGTTTTTTTATGAAAAGCAGCCGAAAATGACTCTGCATTATTAAAACCAAATTCAATTGCCAGAGCCTGAATAGTATATTTTCTAAGTTTATGATCCTGCTTCAAACAAGTTAAAGCATGTTCAATTCTTAATTCATTTATATACTGTATAAACGTCTTTTCTTTATAAATATTTACAATTTTAGACACATATTTGTTATTGGTGTCAAAAGATTCAGATATAGTCTGAATTGTAATATTCGAATCTAAAAAACCTTTTGAAGTTTCAAAATCAGTCAATTTTTTTAATATTTGATTAATAATATCTTCATTTATTCCAATAGTATCCGTTTTCGATTTGTTCTCTTCGAAAACTCCAATTTCTTCGAGTTTATTATTTAGTTCAATTTTTTCATCAGATTGCTGCATTATTTTTTCAAAACGAGAGCGATAGCTTTTTTTAAGTTTATATTGATAAATGCTAAAACCAGCCATTAATAATACTATAAAAATTAAAAAACCAATGCTCCAATACGATTTTGTATTGTTTATTTTAAGTGATTTAATGAGGTTTTCTTTTTCCTGCATTAAATTGGGTGTATCATATTCGATGTTTAATTTTTTTGTCAGCTCTTTATAATTGTTTTGTAGAATGCTATCGATATACATATACTTTGTTAAGTATTTTAATTGATTTACCTTATCATTATTATTTTTGAAATAAGAAATTAGATAAGGATAACCACTCATAAATTCAGGAGTAATTCTTTTTGTAACATTATATAAAGAATCTACTTTAATAAAATTTTTAATAGCTTCTTTTTTATTATTCAAACCGGCATAAGCTTTACCGGTATAATAATAACCAGCCAATGTATTTCCTTTATCTTTATAATGTATAACTTTTGGGAGAGCATTATTAATACTATCCAGAGCTTCTCCAAATTTTCTTTTGAAGATTAAATTAGCACCTTCATTTAAGGTAAAAAGAGCATTTAATAATTGGTTATTTGTTGCTTTTGTTTCAATAAATCCTTTTTTATTATAATAAGTTGCAGAATCTGAAATACTTAAAGCTTTGTATGCATCTGCAAGACCAAAAAGGACCAATTGATACGGATAAGAATAATTTGTTGATCTGACTTTTTTATCATTATAATAGTTGTAGCATTCTTTATACAAAACAAGAGCTTCTTTTACTTCCCCTAATTCTTCAGATTTTAAGGCTGCAATAGTAAATTTTGTCTCATAATATAAATCCGGATTATTTTTTTTAGCAATATTTTCAGCTATTAAAAAATTATCTATTGCTTCCTTATACTTAAATTGTTTTTTATAAATATGACCTTTTCCTGAATAGGCATAAGCAGGGAATTTTGGATCTGATAGCTCTTTTGTATAAAAAATAGCACTATCTAAGTAAACTATAGCTTTTTCATTTTCTGATAATAATGAAAGTAAAAAGTATCCTCTTGCTCTTTCGACAGGTTTATTTTCGCTTTTCGCTTTGTTTAAATAAGCATTTGCATAAGGCAGCTGTTTTGCACTTTTGTTTTCGTTTTTCCAATAAAGTTCCTTTAAATCTTCAAATGAAAGTTTTGTTAAATTCTTATTTATCGTCTGCGAATGTAGGTGGCTAGAAAATAATAATAAAAATAGTGGTAATAGAAATTTAGAATAAGGCATAAAGATCAGTTTCGTACAAAAATATAGTATAAGTTCAGAAACACAAGTCGAAATTTAATAAAAACAATATTTTTATATTGTATTGTCTTTCAGTTGTTTATGTTTTTGTTTTAACTGTATTCCTGAATTACGTGCCGAAATTCCTGAATTCAGATGTACATAGTTTGTGCAGTGTAAGAGCATTATATAGTTTTGGCTGCAGAAAAAACAAGATTTTATTTTGATCCAAGTTGGTAATAAAGAAAAAACTGTTTTTACTAAATCTAAGATTTTTTTAGCTCTATCTATTTCCACATTATTTAGTCATCAATTAATTGTCCGGACATTTAATATTAGTCTATAAAACAAGGTCTGATATCTTGGAATATAATTTCAAAATGAAAATAATCTTAAAAAATATAGCTAATAGATTGAATTGTAGAGATTAAAAAGCTAATAAAAGTTTGAATGCAATGTGTAATATTTTGCAAATGGCCAGTTGTAAGAGAAAAACATTTAAACAACAGTTGTGATAATTGGACAGGGAAACCTGTATAATTAATTTAATAATCAGTAATACTAAAGAAATATAAAATTATGAAAAATGAATATTTAAAATTTTCTGCGGGAAATTTAGTATGTTTGGTTGCCTTATTAGGAATAATTACACTAGCCAGCTGCGAAAATGATTTTGACAAAACCGAAAGCAATGATGCGAGCGCAGCGCTTGAAGAAATCGAAGTAGTTGATGATAATACAGTTAAAATTGAAAGTAAAGCAAGTTTGTTAACCATTTTTAAATCATACAAAGAAAATGTCGCTAACCAAAACAATTTTAATGATAAAATCAGAAAAATCCAGAACAAAGGTTTTAAATCCTTAACGCCTCTTTTCCGTGAAGGTGATAGCGAAGGTGTCCAAAAATTTGTGTTAGAAAAAAAGAAAAGAATTGCAAAGAGAAATGTTGAATTTGGAATTACCTCAAAACCAGGAGCAAATGAAGAAGTTGCTCTGGATGATGAATTGATTTCAGACCCGTTACTTTCTTCTCTTTTAAATGAAAACAGAGAAATCATTGTTGGTGACAGCTTGTATAAATATACAGAAACAGGGCTTTATTTTTGCCACGTAAATAACAAACAAAAGTTGTACGATTATTTAAATAAAACCAGTGTTACTAGTAGAATGAGTAAATTTACAAAAACGAGGATGACTGGTAAAGCAATGCCTCAAGTTGTAGTAGCTGATGATGGAATTAATCAATTTTTGCCTACACCGGCTTATATTCAGCCTATCGACCCTGGAAGTGGCGGAGGCGGCGGAGGCGGATATACTCCACCAGCTCCACCTGTTACTACAAGTCCAAAATTAATCAAACAAAATCTTGAGATTTCTTACATAGAAAAAAATAGTATTTGGGAAAAAGTTTTTGGTGCTTCTGATAAAGCTGAAGATTATTATAGCGATAACAGACGTATACAAGTAAGTTTCTGGAATCAAAATTATTATTTATTTTCATCGGTTGGCTGCAGCGCCAGACTTCAAAAAAGAGAAAAAACATTAGGAGTATCCTATTGGGAAAAATCGTATGCAGATATTATAGAATTAGGGGTAAATGATGTACAATATGATTACAAGTTTAATACTCCTGTTTATAATCAGGGAAGTTATAATTATAGTACAGTTTTTTTTGAATATAAAGGTGTAAAATACAATATTGATGGAAAGATTATTACTAAACTACCAACAGATGGTCCTAGATTTATTTTTGATACCGGAGATCCAGAGGAAGGTTTAACAATATTTATTCACAATAATGAATATGATTTACTTACAGCCAAGGAATTAAATAAAGCTATAGATGTGCTGGCTAAAGCATTTGCTACTAAGATGCCATCAACAGTTGATAAAGTGCTATTAAATGACAAAATAAAAAATGAAAGTTTAAAATATAATGTCCTTAAGGCTCCTTCTCTGAGTAATACGGTTACTTTTAAAACGCAAAATGTTAAATGGAGCCGAAATGACGATAATGCAATCACCAATTATTTTGATTTTAATTTTCTTCTTACCTGGAAAAGTACTTATGAAAATACTGAGGATTATTTAAACGGGCTTAAGGGCGCAACTTCATACTCAAATGTTTCTATAGATCTTTATGGAGCAGCTCTTCACAATGGAGAATGGAGAGGAAGAAGATTATTGTTAAGTAATTAATATATTTAAAATATGAAAATTAGGTTTAGTTTTTTATTACTATTAGCTTTTATAGTAAATGTTCATTCTCAGGATGCAACTACCAGTGTATCAAAGAATCAGTTTAAGGTAAATGTTTTATTTCCGGGCTTTGTTTATGAACATGGTTTTACAGAAAAAAACACACTCTATTCAGAAGTAAGTTTGGGATTTGGATATCGAAAAAGTAGTTATTATTATGAATCGACCTGGTCATTTTATCCTATGATTAATGAACAGTTTCGTCATTATTATAATTTAGAAAAAAGAGCTGATAAAGGTAAAAGAACAGCCTATAATTCAGGGAATTTTTTAGCATTAAATGCAACCTATAATTTTAAGCCAATCTCGACCAATAACAACTTTGGCGAATATGCTCCATCATTTACCCTGGCACCAGTATGGGGACTTCAACGTACATACAATGGGAAACTAAATTTGGAACTGCATTTGGGAGCAGGCATAAATGTTGATAAATATAATACAGAATTTGCTCCCGTTGCTAACTTCACTTTAGGGTGGGTAATTGGTAAATAATATGAGAAAGAAGATATTAATAATCGTGCTTTTACTATGTTATCATTATAGCAATTCGCAAATTGTGCGTCCTTATGCAGGGTTTGTAACTTATTTGCATACTGATTTTTCGAGTTCGGTTTTTCTGAGTTTAAAAACTGGGGGGGAATTTAAATTACTGAAAAACCTGAGACCGGAGATTGAAGTAAGCGGCATAATAGGTGCTCCTGAAGAGTTTGAAAGAAAAACTGAAAACAATATAGTTTACGAAAAATATTCAAGCTCTGCTACTGCTGTAAATTTTAGTATTTGCCCTAAAATAATTTTAGGAAATACAGATGAACTGAGTTCTTATTTTGTAATTCTTCCTAAATATTCAATTTCTAATATTGAAGCACATGGAAAAAGAGAAACTTTTAATAATGCAGGATTAGTAGTTAAAAATGATACTAAAATTGAAAAAGTATGGGACCAATCCTTTGGAATTGGGATAGGTTATAATTTTAACCTTTCAGATGAAAATCCTGACTCTCTATGTATTATTCTTGATCTTCAAGGAGTTGAATTAGGAAAAGCATTAGACAAAGTACGTGAAAGTGAAAGCAGAATAACCACCAAATGGACTTTTGGACTTGGATTTAATTATTATTTCAATTTAAAAAAGAAAAAAAGTTAAAAATCCCCGTCTAAGTTATTGGAAGAGAAATAGCTTAAAGCATTTATAAAAGAGACAACTTTTGGGTTGTCTCTTTTTTTGCATTAGAAGTACGAACACCACAAAAAAACCTATTTCATAATAAAATAGGTTTTTTATTTTTTGTCCGTTACAGAATGCTTTAATTGATGTAAGCATGGATTTTCGCAGCGTAAATTAAAAAGGTGAAAATTGATTTTATTTTGAAAAACGGATCTGTTTTTTTCTTTAAAATCAAATTTATTTTCCAATAGCAAATAATATCCAGATCGCTATTTTCTATGTCTATATTAATCTAAATCCTTACAGTTACAATTAATTTTTAAATTCAGTAAGAGGCTAAATAAATCTTATTTTGGGTTAAGATTTTAAATGTTGAAGTTGTTTTATGTTTCTCTTTTTAAATATTCGATATTAATAAAATCTAATATTCTTATGTACAGTAATTTTTTCAAAAAAAATCATCTTCACAAGAATTACTCTTTAAATAATATAAAAACATTTTGTCTTAACTTATTGGTTTTTAAATATTTATGTTTTTTGTTGTGAGAAATTCAGGAATTACGTATCGGAATTCCCGAATTCCGATTTACATAGTTTGTAACAGATAACACGTTTATATAGTTTTGGCTTGAAAATCTGACATGCCTTGTTTTAGAAATTATTTATGATAACTGTTTCTGATGTCATATCATTTTTTACTTCATTATTGATCTCCAAAGTAAATAGCATAAAGATTTTGAAATAAACAATTCGTACAATTTAATTACTAAGTATTTTACAAATGGCCAGTTGTAAAAGAAATGTATCTAAATAGCGCTTGCAAGCAAAACTATGGCAAGTTTTATATGCCGATATTATTAATATTTAAAATTTGAAATTATGAAATTAAGTTTAGAAGCTCTTCAGGAAAGAATTCAAACAGTTGCTTCAACAGAATTGATGGAGTCAATTTCAGGAGGAAAGGCAAGTGATTGCCATACAGGTGGTGACGTTATAACGGACTGGTTGGGGGACTTTGGACCTTATGAGTTACCATATTAATAAAATACATTAACAATTTAAAAAAAAAATTATGAAATTAAGTTTTGACAGTTTAAAAGAAAAAGCAGAAGCAGTTGTTTCTCAAGAGCTATTAAGTACAATAAGCGGTGGAATTCAGGACGATTGTCACGAATTTACTGAATTAGCAAAAAGACCACACCTTATTCAATAATTATATAAATCAATCAATATGAAATTAAGTTTAGACGCTTTAAAAGAAAAAGCAGAAGCAACAGCTTCAAATGAGTTATTAAATTCAATCGTAGGGGGTAATGCAAGTGGCTGTCACATAATTGCCAAAGTAGGAGATTTAATCATATATAAATAAAAACACTATGAAATTAAGTTTAGAAGCTTTAAAAGTTAAAGCAGAAGCAACAGCTTCTGATGAATTATTAAATTCAATCGTAGGTGGTAATGCAAGTGGTTGTCATGTAATTGCCCAAGTAGGAGATTTGATCATTTATCAAAAATAATTATTTTTTCAAGAGGTTGATTTTATCAGCCTCTTGAAATAAAAAAAAGACAATGAAAAAGTATAAAGAAATTAATGCAAATCAAACAGAAATAATAAATACCATCAAATTATTAATCTATAAAGAAAATCCAGGCTTATTAGAAAAAATAAATTTTGATGATGATGAATTATTTCTTGAACCGTTATTATTCTCGTACTTTAATTATAAAATGGATAATTCTTTGCCAAATAAATTTTTGACAGAGTTTATGCAAGGCTATTTTGTAAATAAAGAAGAGTTGGAAATTAATTATTCCTTTAATGAAAATGAGATTGCGTATCTGCCAAAATTGGGATATTTTAAAAAAAATGAACCGGCTTTTTTTGAACCGATACATATAATTGAAAATTCAAACATTGAAGTGTTCAGGCATTCAATTAATTTGCTTAGAAATGTTTTTACAGATGGGTCTGGAAATGTGATACCAGATTTTGATATAACTTTTGATAATTCTTTATTGGAGAAAAACATATCGTATTTAACTAATGCAGTTTCCTTTATAAAAGAAGATTCAAAAGAATATTATGAAATAATCGAGAAATGCTGCAAAAAAATACTGCTTTTTAAAACAGATCC
This sequence comes from Flavobacterium sp. NLM, assembly GCF_002210235.1. Classification (NCBI taxonomy): domain Bacteria; kingdom Pseudomonadati; phylum Bacteroidota; class Flavobacteriia; order Flavobacteriales; family Flavobacteriaceae; genus Flavobacterium; species Flavobacterium sp. NLM. Next base: position 186,508 of record NZ_LIAC01000010.1, on the reverse strand, counting down.
CGGTAATACTAATTCGTTTGCTACTATAAAAGCACACGGAGTTGCATTTTTTAATGTTTATCAGGACGATTATGATGAAGTTTTCTTTATAGATGATATTGCCCATCAAACCGGTCATATTATTTTGACAACATTATTCCATAATCGTAAAGCTATATTTAAAATAGATGAGGAACAAAATGTAGAAGATCTCTTAAAATTAAAAGATCACAGAACGGTATATATACTTCTTCATGCATTGTATACTTACTACACTACATTACTTTGTTTGGATAATTCATTGGCAAAAAACAGATTTAATAAAAGACAAGAAAAAGAGGCTATTGGAAGAATAGGTTTTTATCTAAATAAATGTTCTAATGACTTGAATCGATTTGAAAAAATAAATGATTTGTATAGTGGAATAGAAAATGTTCTAACAAATGAAGGCAAAGAGATATATGATATCATAAGGCAAAAATATTCTGAAGCTGTTCAAAAATGGCAGACTACAATAAGCGGGTTTGATTATAATAATCAGACTTATAATTTCGCATTTAAAAATTTTGATGCTTTAAATACATTAGAAAAAACTCAATCATAATGAAAAACATTTTATTAATTATTTTAATTCATATTTCGCAGTTTATTTATCCTCAACTTAATCAGGAAATAAAGAAGAAACAAGACGCTATAATTTTAGAGCATCTAACGAATTGTGCAGAACACTATAATTATAACTTTCAAATGGCCGAATGGCAAAACTGTTTAGATGAAGGTTTAAAAAAAGACAGTACAATTGCTTCTTTATGGCAGGAAAAAGCAATGCCTTATTTTAAAGCCAGAAAATATGAAATAGGAATGCAGTATGTTGATAAAGCGGTTCAATACGATCCGCAAGAATGGCAGTCTTATCGCGCTTTTATAAAATGCATTTTTGTTAAAACCTACAAAGATGCAATTGCAGACTTTCAGGATTGTATAAATAAATATGGCGACGGTTACAGAATGGATCATAAATACAGCTTCTACATAGGGCTGTGTTATTTACAATTGAATGAGTACGAAAAAGCTGAAAAAATATTTAAAGAATATAACGACGATTTATTTAAAAATAGACAAAGTTTAGAACATCCTACAGCTTTATTTTACTATGGAATTGCAAAATATGAGTTGAAAAAATGGGATGAAGCAATTGCCTTATTTGATAAAGCATTGAAGATTTATCCCAATTTTTCAGATGCAAAATATTACAGAGCAATATGTTTGGCAAGATTAGGAGCTAAAGATGAGGAGGTTAAAGCCTTGTTTAAAGATGCAAAAGAAGATGCAAAACTTGGATATACCATAAATGAAGATAATACTATATACGAAACATATCCATACCAGGTAAGATGGAAATTTTAATATAGAAGCCTTTAGCATTTTAGTTTAAAGAATTACACATACATGATTAATAAAAATTTTCCGCATTTTAGGCAATTAGACAATAAAGACTGCGGACCAACTTGCTTGAGAATGATTGCCAAATATCATGGCAAAACCTTTTCGAGAGAATTTTTAAGAGATAAAGCAAACATTACGAAACTTGGCGTAACAATGGCAGGAATTGCCGAGGCCGCAGAAGAAATAGAAATGCGGACTCTGGGAATGCGTATTTCTTTAGAAAGTTTAGTAAATGAGGCTCCAACACCTTTCATTGTTCCGTGGAGACAAAAGCACTTTGTGGTAGTATACAAAACATCTAAAACAAAAATCTGGATTGCAGATCCGGCTCAAGGTTTACTGGTTTATTCTCATGAAGATTTTAAAACCGCATGGACAGATACCATAGATGCCACAGGATTTATTTTAATATTAGAACCAAATACTAAGTTTAAGGATCAGGATGACGAAAAAGAAAGCTCCCAAGGATTTTCTTTTTTGTATCCTTACTTTAGACCGTATAAAAAGCTGATTTATCAAATATTTATTGGATTATTTGTTGCCACTATTATTCAATTTATTCTGCCTTTTTTAATGCAGTCTATAGTTGATGTAGGTGTTAATAATCAAGATATTCCTTTTATTTACCTAATACTTATTTCGCAGTTTGTACTGATTTTATCGCAAACATTAGTAAGTGTTTTTAGAGAATGGATTCTAATACATATAACCAGCAGGTTTAATATAAAAATGATTTCAGATTTTTTATATAAAATGATGAAACTGCCTGTAAATTATTTCGAAACAAGAAATTCAGGAGAACATTTACAAAGAATTACAGATCATACCCGTATTCAAAATTTTATTTCTTCGTCGAGTTTGAATATGGTTTTTTCGATGGTCACTTTTGTGCTCTTTAATGCAATTCTTGCTTATTACGATTTAACGATTTTTCTCGTATTTATAATTGGAGCGGTTTTGTATGTGGGATGGACTTTCTTTTTCTTAAAAAAAAGAGCTGAATTAGATTTTAAAAGATTTGATCAATTATCTCAAAATCAAACCTCATTAATTCAAATTATTAATGGAGTCAGAGAAATTAAAGTAAATAATTCGCAGCGAAAAAACCGCTGGAAATGGGAATTTAACCAGATCAGTTTATTTAAAACATCTTTGAGCACTTTAAAGTTAGCCCAATACCAAACTATTGGAGCCAATTTTATAAATGAATTCAAAAATATCATTATTACTTTTCTTTCTGCTAAAGCAGTAGTCGATGGAAATCTTACACTTGGTATGATGACATCAATTCAGTTTATAGTTGGGCAGCTTAATATGCCCCTAGGGAATTTTGTTCTTTTTATCCAGTCCTGGCAAGATGCAAAAATTAGTTTAGAACGTTTATCTCAAGTTCATTTAAGAGAAGATGAAGATGTCGTTTCTGCACATAAAGCAAAAGAATTGCCAAATGATAAGTCTATAATTTTAAAAGATTTATCCTATCGTTATGGTGGAAAATCTTCGCCTTTAATTTTAAAAAACATTAATTGTGTTATTCCAGAAGGAAAGACTACTGCAATTGTTGGTGCCAGCGGAAGCGGTAAAACAACCTTAATGAAATTATTACTAAAGTTTTATAACCCTACGAAAGGAAGTATCAATATTGGGCCAATTAATTTAAATGATATTCATAATGATTACTGGCGTTTGAATTGTGGCGCTGTAATGCAGGATACATTTATGTTCAATGATAGTATTGGCGGAAATATTTCAGAATCTGAGCAAAATGAATTTATTGATAGAGAGAAGCTAAACAATGCTGCCTTTGTTGCCAATATTGAGGATTTTATTGAAAAACTGCCAAACAAATATAATACAGAATTAGGAACTTCAGGAATACGTCTAAGCGGTGGACAAGAACAACGAATTATGATTGCCAGAGCAGTTTATAAAGATCCATTTTATTTGTTTTTTGATGAAGCAACAAGTGCGCTAGACGCAAATAATGAAAAAGTAATTATGGAAAACCTAAGTAATTTTATTCATGGAAAAACAGCCATAATTGTAGCGCACCGTTTAAGTACAGTAAAAAATGCAGATAATATTATCGTTCTCGAAAACGGCGAAATAGTAGAACAAGGCAATCATAATGATTTAACACAACTAAGAGGAAAGTACTACTCATTGGTTAAAAATCAATTAGAACTAGGAAATTAAAATGGAAGAAGTAAATGATGGTTTAAAAATATACAGTGAAGAGGTGAGAGATGTTTTATCAGATCCACCGCAAGCAATTCAAAAGTGGGGGAATACTATATTACTGTTATTTGTAATTATTTTGTTTTTAATATCGTGGTTTGTTAAGTATCCGGATATTATATCCTCGCAAATTGTGATAACAACAAATATTCCTCCTCAAAAACTAGTTGTTAAAACATCTGGAAGAATTGAGGCTATTTTAGTTAAAGATAAAATCTTTGTTACAAAAAATACTGCTTTAGCTATTCTTGAAAATTCTGCAAATTATCGGGATGTATTTATGTTAAAAAGTATTTTAGATACAATAGACATAAACAGAGTTAAATTTCCATTTAATAAATTAAATTCAGTTCAGCTTGGAGAGGTAGAGAGCGCATTTGCAAATTTTAAGAAAGAATATGTTGCAGACGAATTAAATATGAAGCTTCAGCCATATCGTATTGAAGGTAACGCTCAGGACTATGAGTCAATTCAACTGCGAGAACGCTTAAATTTATTAGAGTCACAAAAAGAAATTAATCAAAATGAATTAGTCCTTCAGAAAAATGAACTAGACAGATATGAAGTTTTATTTCAAAAAGGAATATATGCTTCGCAGGAAGTAGAAAAACAGCGATTACTTTATTTACAAGCTCAAAAAAGCTACAAAAGTTTTCTTAGTACAATTTCGCAGTTAAAATCTTCATTAAATGAATTAAACCGAAATAGTAAAACAACACATATAAACGAAAGTAAAGAATCTATAAATCTTGAAAACAACAAAATTCAGGCATTATACCTATTAAAAAAAGCGATAAAAGACTGGGAGCTAAATTATGTTTTAAGATCTTCTATAAATGGCAAAATCAGTTTTTTGCAAATTTGGTCTGAAAATCAATCTGTAGAAGTTGGATCAACCATTTTTGCTATTATTCCAAATAAAGAAAACGGATATGTTGGAAAAGTAAAAGCTGCTGCGCTAAATTCAGGTAAGATTAGGGAAGGTCAAAACGTCAATATAAAGCTGGTAAACTTTCCTGATAGAGAATTTGGAATAATAAAAGGAAAAATACAAGCCATTTCATTAACTCCAGATAAAGATGGAAATCTATTAATTGATGTTGCATTGCCAAAAGGATTAGAGAGCTCTTACAAGAAAAGAATTCCTTTTCAGCAAGAAATGCGGGGAAATGCAGATATTATAACAGAAGATTTAAGATTGATTGAAAGACTTTTGTATCAATTTAGAGATATATTTCAAAGATAGTATAAACAAAAAAGCTCCAGATTTCTCTGAAGCTTTTATTTTTCTAAGTAGTCCGTGGGGGAATCGAACCCCCCTTACCAGGATGAAAACCTGGCGTCCTAACCGATAGACGAACGGACCTGTTTTGCTAATGCGGGTGCAAAAATGGAACTAATTTTTGAAATGTGCAAAAGGATTTTGAAAAACTTTTTTAATTATTTTGAAGAAGTTTAAAGTCAGTAATTTAGAAATTATGAACGTCTCAAAAATATCTGACTTTTTTGTTTTTAATAAACTATTTTGGTTGTTTGCCTGGTTCTTTCTTTTTCATTGTTCCCAAAATCAGAAATACTTTTTTTAAGTCTGCGGCAGAATTTGCACTGGCAAAAGTGTGAATATATTGGTTCCAGCCTTCATTGCTTCCGCTTTCAATAATCGACTGGATCGAATATTTGTCTTTGCAGTTATAGACTGTCCAATCGGCATTTTTGTTTAGAATTTTACGCTGCATTTTTTCTGTTTTACAACTATCACCTGGTTCAAACTGACTTGGATGATTCCCAAAATAGAAACCGCCTGAAAAAGCTGCTGTAGCTGTCGTGTCTGTAGGATAGAAATAATAAACAGAAAAATCAGGCCCTCTGTTTTCTTTAATTGTATATTTTTTTGGGATAGAAATATAGTAATTGCTATCTCCAATTTGCTTTTCGGTTAATTGCTTTAAATAAGGATTTTCTGGAATGTGTTTTGTTTTTTTATCAGAACAGCCTAAAATGGTTAAAATTAAAAAGATAGAAAGAAATGAAATTTTCAGATTCAAGTTCATATTTATTTAAATAGTGGTTAGCAAATTTATTTCCCCATTGCATATGTAATGCCTCCAAGCAAATGCTGCACAAAAAGAGGATCGCTGTAACTTTCAGGGCTGTGTCCTAAAGCGGTGTAAAACGCTCTGCCGCCATCATACTCGTGATACCAGGCCAAAGGATGATTGTCACCATGTTTACCGCCTTTATACGAAGTTTCATCAATTTTGATAAGCACATTTACATCTGGATTCAAATTTTTAAAATTGTACCATTCATCTTTTCGTTCCCAAATTGCCGGAAGATGTTTTGTAGATGGATGTTCATGATTGACAACTATTAGTTTGGCATTCTGCGGTTCTGGATGGCCGTCAAAAATTCCGCCGATCATTTGTGTGTACCAAGACCAGTCTGGTTCGCAGTTTGTAGCCGAATGAATGCCTACAAAACCCTTTCCTTTTTCTATAAATTTTTGTAAAGCTAATTTCTGACTTTCGCCCAAAACATGACCAGAAGCGCTTAAAAATATAACGGCTTTGTATTGCTTTAAGTTTTTTGAATTAATTGCCAGAGAATCTTCGGTAGCATCTACCAGAAAATGATTTTCCTGTCCCAGTTTTTTTATCGCTTCAATTCCGGCAGGAATGCTTTCATGCCTAAAGCCGTTAGTTTTAGAAAAAATCAGCACTTTTTTGATTTTATCAGGAGCGGTTTGTTCTGTATTTTTTAGGTGGAAAGAAACTAGAAAATAGCTTGTCAGTAAAATGAAGCTGAATAAAAATGATTTTTTTATTAAAAACTGTTGGTTCATTTTGCAAAATTTTATTTTGGGAAGATAGAAAAAAATAGTTTCTGTTAACTGTATTTTATATGATGAAGGTTTTTAATTTTTTTCGGATTGTCAGTTCGCTGGAAAATACGTTGTGAGGAGATTTAAAGTTGTTTCATAAATCGTTTTTCGCCTCACTTTTGCAAGCAGCCAGGATAAAAAACTCATAATTAAAATATCTTTAGGGCCGTTTTGAGCAGTAATTATAAAATCTTCTATTGCATTTTGAAATTTTTGTGTTTGTATAATTTCGGGTTTCATTACATATTGTTCTACAAACAAAAGGTATTGAATAACACGTTCTTCATTTACCGTTAAAAGATATTTTTTATAACGTCGTTTAAAACTTTTTATTCGGGATAAAGCCAGTTCAATATTTTCTTGCTGAGTATGCAGAAGGATTTCGACAACATGCTTTTTTATTGTCCAGTCCATGCCCATTTTTTTTTCGTACCAACTGTCAGTATGGTTTAATTTTGCCATTTCTTTTACGGCATTACGCCCGGCATTTTGCTGTATATAAAAAACGATAAGCATAAGGCGAATGTCATTACTGTCGTTAGGATCTGTTTTTTTATTTGAAGAAAGAGACTTTTCGGCAATCTCGATTGCTTTTTGAGGATTGCCAATATAATTTTCATTGAAGGCTAATAATAAATAATACCTAAGACAGAAACGCTGATAATACTTGCCAGATTGTTTCTGAAGTTCTGTAAACATCAATTCGAGATAATTTAAAGATTCAGTAAACTGGCCATTTCGGAAATAGAAATTAGCTATAAAATACAAAATGTATATATGATAGTATAGATGTCTGTCTGTCAGATCGGTTTTTTTGCTAATAAACCTATAGCTTTTAACAACAAAAGGCTGTATAAGTGAGTAATTGTTGTTTATAGAAGCATATTCATTAGCAATAAATAATATTTGATATAAAGATTTAAAAGTTAATCCTTGCTTTAATGATATTCCGTGTGTTTCAATAGTATTTTTTATAAGTGCCTGAAAATCTACTATTCGGCCTTCGTGATAAATAGCAGCAAGTTCACGACGCAAAATGGCATAACCTAAATTGAGCTGTTCCTCATATTCGAGCTGTTTTTTATTTGCTTTAAACTTTTCTATTATTTTTTCAATTGGTTCTGATAAATTGAAATGAGCAAATTGTATCTGAGTCAGATAAATTTCATTAAGAAGACTAAAATGCTCAATATTCAGTGCTATTTCTTCAGCTTTTGCAAGACATTTAAATGCTGTTTTTATAAGTTTATGTTCAAAAAATAACCGGCTTACGACAATAAAACGAAGTATTGTATTTTCTTCTGAACTATCATTCTCAAAACTTCGATTGGCCATGAAATTAATCATGTTATCATAAAGTCTTTTTCTAAGAGCATGGTAAGCATCGGTAGTTTTTTTATCTTCTAAAATCTTTTTATTAAATTTTATATCGTCAGTTTTTAACGAATTAAATAACTCTATATTGCCAGTGTCTTTGCGCTTGTTCTTTTTTGATAGATATTGTATAAATGCTTTTTTATCAGCATCATTCATCATATTTGATATTTCCTGGAGAGCATTCATAAATAAGATTTTATCAGGATAAAAATAGTAAAATGTATTTTTATATCATCAGTTTTGTGAATAAATTAGTTTTTAGAACTCCTTTTTCATGCTGACATTTGCCTCATAATTATAAAACATAAAATTATGGAACCGCTAAAATCAAATGAATCAAACAACAATTCAGAATCAAAAAATGCAAAATCAAATTATGGAAATAATCCTTTAAAGCCAAGCGCCGCTTTCGTTGGCGCATCCTGGATGACATTACTTATAGGTATGACCTCCTATTGTATTGGTCTTTATAATTCGGCCATGGCTTACAATGAAAAAGGATACTATTTTACGATTCTCCTTTTTGGTCTTTTCTCTGTAATATCAGTACAAAAAAGTGTGCGAGACAGACTGGAAGGAATCCCCGTAACCGATTTATATTACAGTATAAGCTGGTTTAGTACTATTGCTTCAATAGTATTATTAATAATCGGACTTTGGAACGCCAGTTTATTACTCAGTGAAAAGGGATTTTTCGGAATGTCGTTTGTATTAGGACTGTTTTCAGCTCTTGCAGTACAAAAAAACACGAGAGATCTTAAACAATTTGAATCGACTAACATATAGTTTTAGCGGGCCTCATTACTGTCACAAATTTGTGCAGTTTTGAGGTTTTCTAATTTTTTAAAACCTCTGTATATGAAATCTAAGTACAAATCGCTAATTTATATTATTGGAGTATTGCTGCTAATAATTAGTATCTTAAATAAAATTTGCTGGATATATATTTGCACGAAATACACTGAATTTGAAGAAACCAAAGCTGCTTATCTCAGTTTGTTTCCCAAGTTTATTGCTAATGCTTTTTTCTTGACTATTATTGATATAATCGCATCGGGAATTGCTGCAATTATCTTTTTTAAATTTAAAAAGGCAGGTTATATAAAAAAGACATCAAAAATTTTGATGATAATCTCTTTCATTCTTTGTGGATGGAGTATTTTTTCTTTGATGTAATAGCGGTTTTTTCAATAAGTTTTCACCTTATTGTTCACTAATTTCAAAATAAAGTTCAGGTAGGATTATTTTGGTTTCCTGCGAAGCTCCTTCCTTATGCCAGTACAATATGAAATTTACCTTTATATTTTTTAGTTCATAGTGTTTTGATTTCATTTCCTCAATTTTCTTAATAAATGACTTTGAGAATTTCAACACAGATTGTCCATTTGAATTTAAGCATTCATCATCCTTAACATATAATGTTTCTCCGCACGCTAGTTGAGAAACTAAAATTTGTCTGTTAATAAAATAGTCTAACCAGATATCTTTAAAAGTGGCATGTACAGCAATTTTATCAGGAGCAGTGTAAAATTCAAAATTGTCTATTTGTTCCAGATTTTCTACGGTCAAATGATTGAGATTATTTGCATTTAAGTGAATATTTAAATTGCGTTTAGCTCTGGTCATTGCTACGTATACTTGTCGTTTAGCTTCATCTGCAGCCAGATGAAAGTTTTCAAGTAAAAGAAATACATTATCAAACTCTTTTCCTTTGGCTTTATGAATGGTTGATACAAAAATTGTTTCACCATTTTCATTATAAAAATCCTCTAATTTAGATTCCCGAATTAAAACTTCTAAATCAGATTTGTACTTCTTATTAGGATTAGTGATTTCAAAATCTTTGATAATATTGTGGCAAATCTCTAATTTGTTGCTGTTACGGAAGGTGTTAATTAGCTCTTGTTTAGCATTGTCCCAAACTTCATCACTGATGATGTAAATATCAGCTCCAACATTTATTTTATCTAGTAAAAACCGAACTTCAACAAGATTGTATAAACTAAAATCATCATTAGATTGAATTAGTTTTGCTTTGATTCCATTTTTTAAAAGCATCCCTGTAACTTTTATAGCCTCCTCGTTAGTTTTTGTGAGTACGCATGTAGTTCCGGAAAGATCTGCGTTAACGATATCAGTTACAAGAGGCGTAATCAAATTACTGCTTTGATATTTAACAACTTTAATTTTTCCATTATCGGTTTGATTAGCAATGATTGGTGTTTCTTTTAGGCGGTGTTGAATTTGTTGTACGAATTGATTCGAAAATGCAACCAGATTACTTTTACTGCGGTAATTTTCTACTAACTCATGTTTTACGGCCTTGTTATCATAAATGAATTGTTCAAGATATTTGGAACTTGCTCCCCTGAAATCATAAATATTTTGGTCGTCATCTCCCACAGCAATAACCCTCATTTCTTCATTCTGCTCCATCAATGCATTTATAAGAGCACACTCATCTGCATTCATATCTTGTGCTTCGTCAATTACTAAAACAGTCTTCGTAATTTTATTAGCCTCAACATCACCATTTTTAATTCTTTCAACCGTTGTATTTAAAATATCCGCTGATTTTTCTAAAGTGCCAACTTTACCCAAAAGATCGAAACAGTAAGAATGAAATGTTTTAATTTCAATAAAGTTCGCTGCATTACCAATCAGTTTTAATAAGCGTTTTTTAAATTCGACAGCAGCAGCTCTTGAAAATGTCAGCATCAGTAACTGCTCATGCTTAACATCTTCCATTAAAAGTAGCGAAGCCAGTTTATGCACTAATACCTTTGTTTTTCCACTTCCGGGACCGGCAGCAACAACTATATGTTGTGTTTCATTATCATTAATAATCTTCAATTGTGTAGGGGAGAGCTCACCAAAAAGTTGTCTGAATTTTGCCGGTGTAATATTCCGCTTAATCTCATTTTGCCTGCTGCCTTTAAAATATTTGTTCAAAAATGAACCATAATTCAGTTGGAAATAATCTTCCACAAACTGAAGAGCATTCCTATAATCGGTAATCATTCTTTGGGCATATTCGCCTACAATGTGAATTTGCTGGACTTTGCTCTCGTAAAACTGGTTGAGCTTTTGATAATCGTCTTTCGTATATCTTTTTTTATTATCTTGTTCCGTTCGCTCAATCGTTAAGCTATTATAAACTACAAGAAAACCGCCTTCTATCTTTATTGCCTCAATTCGCGAAAGATAGAACAAGGTATCTTCAATATCATAAATGCTTATTTCTTTTTTGAAAAGGCTTAAGCTAGTATCATATGCAGTTTTTAGCTCATGTACCGAAAACTCAACCAAAGTCTCCTCTTTATTTGTTTGATCTTTTAATGTTTCGGTGATAGTTTTATCATAAAAAAAATCAATGATAAATACTGCAAGTTCATGCCGCTTTTCAAGTTTATCTTTTAATAGCTCTTTGTTTTGAAGGCAGAGAACAGCAATATGATTTCTGGCATGGTCTAAGTTTTTTCTTTTAATCCAGTTTTTAATAGACCAAAAGTTAATTATCGTTTTTAGTTTATTGGTGTTTATATCGTCACAGCCGTTTTTTTCAGCACCTTCATTTAATTCCTTCAAATGAAAAGTACTTTCTTCTCCTTTAAAAACCGAAAGTAAAAAGTTTTCAATTTTGCTGTATGACTCGACTATTGAAAGAGAGCGGTTTTTATTATCTGCATTCTTTATAAAGGCAGTCAAATCCTTAGCATCTGCCAGGATATTTTCCTCACGCATCAAGTTTATCACATTAATGACTTCTTCTTTTACAATGCCCAAATGATCGCTAATATAGTCTACTCTTGATTCTGGAGTTTCGTTGTTGGCCTGCTTTCTGCTTTTGCTTGAAAAGAGTTTCTTGATAATACGTACACCTTGCTCTTTTTGCTTTTCTTCAAATTTTTGCGAAGTGTTTATTTTATCAATAGCTTCCTGGGTATTTTTAGACAAAATACTGCTGGCAAATATTCTCGGCATATTTTGTCCGCGTTTTAAATATCCTGCGTCTTCAAGGGCAGCAATTGCGGTAGTTACGCGTGTTTCTATTTCTACAACAGTATCATCCCAGCCTGCTTTTCGTGCGATTTCTAATGCAGAATTGGATACTTTAGAACGAAATCTTGTAATGTTCTTTATCGCTTTCCACACCTGCTGGATTTCTTTAATGGAAAGTTTGGTCTGGTTCAGCAAGATAAAATGCTTACTAAGATCTTCTTCGTTAAAAAGTACAAAACAATCAGCTGAAATATTTTCATCCCTGCCTGCACGTCCCGCTTCCTGCACATAGTTTTCAAGTGAATCTGAAATTTCATAATGAATAACCAATCCCACATCTTTCTTGTCTACTCCCATACCAAATGCAGAAGTGGCTACCATAATTTGTGTTTCACCACCTAAAAAGGAATTTTGATTATCGGTTTTCTCCTGTTTATCCATTTTTCCATGGTATGGTTTTGCATTAAAACCATCTTTTGCCAGTTGCTCGGCAAGTTTATAAGCTTTGAGTGTTCTGGATACATAGATAATTGTCGGACAGTTTTTCTCTTCAATTAAATCTCTGACGGTCTGATATTTTTCATCTTCATTTTGCTTTTCAAAAACCTTATAGTGAAGATTAGTCCTTGATGCTTTTGAAGTGAACACTTCAAGATCCAGCGATAGCTTTTCGCTAAAATAATCCCGGATATCTTCAATTACCTTTTGTTTTGCCGTTGCTGTAAAACAGGACACCGGTATGGCATCTTCAAGATTTTTCTTTTCCTGAATTAACTTTATAAAATCACCAATATATAAATAGTCAACCCTGAAATCTTGTCCCCATGATGAAAAACAGTGTGCTTCATCAATTACGAAACGGGCAACTTTTCGGCCTAAAATTAGTTTTTCGATAGTTTTTGAACGGAGAGATTCAGGTGATATATATAGAATAGAGGCAGAACCATCTTCAATTCTTTCAAATGATTTAGCTCTTTCAATAGGGTCTAAAAGTCCATTAATAGTAACTGCTTCTGTTATTCCATTTTTTTCAAGATTGTCGACCTGATCTTTCATTAACGACTGAAGCGGAGAAATTACGATAGTTAACCCTTTAGAGTTTTCAGCACTCATAAGTGCCGGAACCTGAAATGTAATTGATTTTCCGCCGCCAGTTGGGAAAACAGCCAGTACAGACTTGTTATTAACAGCAGCCTTAACAGCTTTTTCCTGAAGCGGTTCACCACCATAAGTTCGGTAAAAATCAAAGCCAAAAAACTTTTTTAATCCTTTATAAATGTCAAGCGCGTTGTTACAGTAAATGCAGCCAGTTATACAAGGTTTGCTCCGTAATAATAGCATTATACGTTCCACATCGGGGTAATTTTTAAGAACCCATGGAGGTGTAATGGAATGAACTTTTTTATGGATTATAAATGAATTAATCAGAGACAGGCAATATGCCAGTTCGATAGGATTTTCAGAAATTATTTTAGCTAAATCCGACTGTTCACAAATTTCACCACGGAATTTTAATCTAATCTCAGCTTCTGGATCAGAGCTAATATTTTTATAATTCACAAACCGAAAAAAAGCTCCAAACTCTTTGGTACGATTTAAAAGGAGATAAAAAATTTCCTTAAGTGTTTTATCCGTTTGCCAAAAAGCGGCAACTTCACTATTGAATAAATCTCTTGCTTTAATAGAATCGTTTAACGGGTTGTTTGTGTCTTCAGTCTGAAGTTTATCATCTTTTAATAAGGAATGGTAAGGCTTAGTTGGAAATAACAAAGGAGATAAATGTAAAGTGTCAATTATATTTGAAGGGTTAATACCAGCATCATAAATTGCTTTGCCTATATATTTTATATCGTGATTTAAAATGTTGTGTCCGCATATATAATCGCCACCTTTGAGGAATTGGACAAAATCCCCTAAAGATGCTTTATGAAATTGATTACCGTTATCTTTAATTGCTCCTATATCAAGGATTTTGCCCTTTGCTGGTTCAATTTCGGTATCAATGAAGGTAATTAAACGGGTATTATTTTGTTCATCTATTAGCATTAAACTCAATAAGATTATGTTTTGGTTTTTTATTAAGATGTAAAGACGCAAATATTTAAAGGCGAGGATGATAGATAGCTAATTTAGGGTTTAATTTCTAAATTTGAAATAGTTTAAATAAGATTTTTTATGTTAAATGAATTTAAGAGATGGATATAGGTCCTCTCAATAATAAGTTTAATAAAAAGCTTCAGAGAAATCTGGAGCTTTTTTATTGCAGGGAACCATTCTGACAAAAACTTTAGAATTAAAAACTGAATTCGTATATTGTTCTTCTAAAATTAAAATAGTTGCCTTCAAACTTTTTCAGTTCATTTTAATAGAAATCATCTAGATTATGAAAAAAACATTAATGCTCTTTATTGCAATCTTAGCTTTTACAGCGTGTTCAAAACATCAAGAAAAGAAAAATGTTGCTATCACCGGAATAGATTCTACATTGCGGCCTGGTAATGATTTTTTTAAATATGTAAATGGAAAATGGTACGATTCTGTATCAATACCAGCATCTCAAGCAGGAGTTGGTGCTTACATGTTTATGAATTTCCCACAACGAATGCGCCTGCAGGGAATACTGGATAGTGTTTCGAAAAGCAAAAATGCAACAGGAAGTATAGCACAAAAGGTAGGAGACTTTTATGCATCTGGTATGGATACTTTAACCATTAACAAACGCGGTTATGAACCTGTCAAGCCTCTACTTGCAAAAATTGAAGCAATTAACGATTTGCCGTCATTAATGAACTTTGTAGTTAATGAAGTAAAAGTGGGCAATTCTTCTATTATAGGTTTTACAGTCACACCCGATGATAAAAACAGCAAAATGAACATTGCTCAACTTTATCAAACAGGCATCGGATTGCCTGACAGGGATTACTATTTCAAGTCAGATTCATCAACTGTTGCCATACAGGGATCATACAAAAAATACCTTACAGCCTTATTTCAACAAACAGGAAGCAATGCACAAGAAGCTAAAAAGAATGCTGATTTAGTTTATGATATTGATAAAAAACTTGCTGTTTCGCATAAAACAAAAGTTGAACTTAGAGATGTGCAGGCAAATTATAATAAAATGGCTGTGGCAGATCTTGTAAAAAAACATCCCAACATAAACTGGACTGCTTTTTTAAATAATTTAGGTGCTAAAACCGATTCCATTAATGTAGGCCAGCCTGCTTATTATGATGTCCTAAATAAACTTTTAAAAACCATTCCCATTGATAATTGGAAAATTTATCTGAAAGCAAATTCTCTGGAACGATATGCAGATGATTTAAGTAAACCTTTTGTAGATGCTTTATTTGAGTACACCAAAGTGCTTTCTGGTCAGGCTGTTCAAAAATCACGCGGCGAAAAAATGGCTAATGTCATTGACAATTATTTAGGCGAAGCGCTTGGTGAATTGTATGTGAAGAAATATTTTTCTGAAGATGCCAAAAAACGAATGTTGGTTCTCGTGAATAATTTGCAAAAAGCCTATGCCAAAAGAATTGATAAATTAGAATGGATGAGCCCTGCTACAAAACAAAAGGCTAAAGAAAAATTGTTTGCCATTACTAAAAAAATAGGATATCCAGATAAATGGAGAGACTATAGTAATGTACAAATAGGCAGGGATACTTATTTTGAGAATATGGTTTCGGCCTCTAAAGCTGCATATCACTTTCAATTGGCAAAATTGGGCAAACCAGTCGATAAATCAGAATGGTATACTACAACTCCAACAGTTACAGCATATAATAACCCTACTGCAAATGAAATTGTTTTTCCTGCAGGTATTTTACAAGCCCCATATTTTGATAATAATGCAGATGACGCACTTAATTATGGAGGAATTGGAATGGTTATAGGTCATGAAATAACACATACTTTTGATGATCAGGGTGCTCAATATGATAAAAATGGAAACCTGAAAAACTGGTGGACAAAAGAGGATTATGCGCAGTTTAAGTCAAGAATACAACAGGTGATTAATTTGTACAATACCTATACTGTTTTAGGAGATTTACACATTAATGGCGCAATGACAGTTGGCGAAAATACAGCAGATATTGCCGGAATAGCAGTTGCTTATGATGCTTTTAAAATGACCGAACAAGGAAAAGGAAACACAAAAATTGATGGTTTTACGCCAGACCAGCGCTTCTTTATATCTATAGCCAAAATATGGAGAGTAAAAATGAAAGACGAGTTCCTGCGTTTGTGGATTAACAATAACCCACATTCGCCGCCAAATTGGCGCGTTAATGGTCCTCTAATGAATACGACTCCTTTTTACAACGCATTTAATGTAAAACCTGGAGATAAAATGTTTTTGGCAGAGAAAGACAGAATAACGATTTGGTAATAATCTCGTTTCTCGAAATATTTAAAGTTTGTACTTTTGGCGTATGAATGATAATTTTATAAATGAATACTTTGGTATAGGAATTCAAAATGGTAAAACACCTGAAAACTTGGGAGTTTTATGGCGATCGGCTCAAAATATGGGTGCTACTTTTATATTTACAATTGGGAATCGATATGCGAAACAAGCATGTGATACTCATGATGCAGTAAAAGCAATCCCTTATTTTCATTATGAAACTTTTGAGGCTTTCTTTGAAAATTTACCTAAAGGTGCCAGATTGGTTGGTGTAGAATTAGCAGAAAAATCTTCTGATTTAGAAACTTTTGAACATCCAAGAAGATGTGTTTATTTATTAGGGGCAGAAGATCATGGATTGTCTAAAAAAGCAATGGATAAATGTCATCATTTGGTAAAATTTAAATCAGAAAAAAGTCTAAACGTGGCCGTGGCAGGAACTATTATTATGTATGACAGAAATTTGTCAAAACCACGTTCTTAAAACAAAAGCTTCAGAGAAATCTGAAGCTTTTTTTATTTATTATATGTGTGATACTAAACTCAAATTTTACTTGAATTAATATCTTTTTATAAAGTTTATTTATCGTTTAATAATTTCTCTAAAACCTTAATATGTTCATCTTTGGTTTTCAAAAGCTCCAAATTTAAACGCTTAATTTCCTCTAAAGCTTCGATCCATTTTTCTATTGGATTTACATTGAATGTTGGACTATGCCCTGCATTCAAATAGGCTCCATTATCAAATGTATTTGAAATAATATTAATTGCCTGTTCCTCATCAAAATTCTGAAAAGCTTCAACTGGAATTTTTAAAACTGCAGAGATTTGTTTCAACAGATTTTCTTCAATTACATCTTTCTGCTCCAGTAAAGAAATTTTCTTTTGGTTCCATTCTTCGCCCAAATCATAAGCTAATCCTTCCTGTTTTATGTTAAGCATTTCTCTGAAACGTTTTACGTTTCTTCCCTGATGTATTTTCTGTTCCATAATGAGTGTCAATTTTTCTAAAGGCTCAAAGACAAAGCCGTTTCAGATTAAAAATCCTGAGTTTCAAAGATAAAAAAATATCCCGTAAATATTTCTTTTGTCAGATATTATAACCAAATCTGTAATATTTTATTCATTTGAAAGAATGTATTCTTAGAAGGTATTTTGATTTAAATAATTGAACAAAAGCTGCAAAATGAGGTAAGTCCGTAAAAAATCAATATTTAGATAAGATATATTCGTACAATGTAAGTTTTCCCTAAGAAATAACCATGACTGAATTAAAATATTTTCTAAATGATTTTTCAGAAGAAAAAGCATTTGAGAAGAGATTTAATTCAAAATAAAATATAGAAAAAATTCTTGCGCGAGGATAGACAAAAATCCCAAGTGTCTTTAAATGATTGGGGTATTAACTAAATTTTTAAAACCTTAGATTATGTTAAAAAAAATTTTAAAATTAAACGGAGCTCAAGAATTATCTAAAGATGAGCTAAAAGCGGTAAATGGCGGAATAACAGAAATTTGCGTTAAAGGGATTGCAAGTGGACTGGCCATTTTAAAAACTGGACCATGTCCTCCAAATTATCCTCTAGAGGGTGGAGGATGTTGCTTCGCAGATTAATAATTAATTTCACAAAAAAATATTTATTGTAAGACATGGAAAATTTAAGAGGTTAAGCTACCCCATACAAAGGCAGTTAAATTTTCAAACAAAAAACTTAAACTAATGCTCTTACTTTGTTGATTGTATAATAATGATATGCTATCTTCAACAATAAATTTATATTTTTTAAGAAGAGAGGAACTTATTTCCTCTCTTTTTATTTCTTTAACAGTTTACGTAAGATATTAGTTAATATTCTATACATTTGATGCATTAATTTAACAAAAATTTTGCCTATGAAACTAAAGCTACTATTTATACTATTTTTGGCTAGCGTATCTTCCTTTGCCCAATACACCCTGATCCCCGATTTGTATTTTGAAGCAGAACTAATCCGTCAGGGAATTGATTCCGGCGTACCGGATGGTAAAGTTTTGACTTCAAATATAAACACCCGGACTACTTTGAATGTTAGGGGAGTAAGTCTCATTACCGATTTAACCGGAATTCAGGATTTTACTGCTTTGAAATCTTTGCTTTGTGATACCAATCAATTAACTTCTTTAGATGTTTCTAAGAATACTGCTTTAACATACTTGAGTTTTGGAAGCAATTACTTAACGACTATAGACGTTTCTAAGAATACTGCTTTAACAGAGTTACGTTGTTATCATAATCTATTAACAACTTTAGATGTTTCTAAGAATCCGGCTTTAACAATTTTACATTGTTATGAGAATCAATTAAAGGCTTTAGATGTTTCTAAGAATCCGGCTTTAACATACTTGGATTGTTCTGACAATGAATTAACGGGACTGAATTTGAAAAATGGAAATAATTCTAAATTATCGACAAATAGTTCCTTTAATGCTAATAATTTAAGTTGCATTCAGGTAGATAATGTGGCTTATGCTAATGCAAATTGGGCTTCAGCCAAAGATCCTCAGGCAAGTTATAGTTTAGATTGCTCAATTGTTGTTCAATACACTCTTATTCCTGATGTTAATTTCGAAAAAAAGTTAATTCAACTTGGTTATGATTTTGGAACTCCTGACGGAAAAGTTCCAACATCTAAGATTTCCGGAGTAACGACTTTAAATATTTCCGGTAGTTCTATTACTAATTTAACAGGAATTCAAGATTTTGCGGCTTTACAGCAATTAGATTGCAGCAATAATCAATTAACGGCTTTAGATTTTTCTAAGAATATTGCTTTAACAAATTTAAGTTGCAATTCTAATAAATTAACAACTTTAGATGTTTCTAAGAATGTTGCTCTAACCTATTTATATTGTTATTCTAATAAATTAACAACTTTAGATGTTTCAAATAATACTGCTCTAATATATTTATATTGTTATGAGAACCAATTAACGGCTTTAGATGTTTCTAAGAGTACTGCTTTAACAAATTTAAATTGTTATTCAAATCAATTAACAAGCTTAAATGTTTCTCAAAATGCTGCTTTGAAAGAATTACATTGTTATTCTAATAAATTAACAAGTTTCGATATTTCGAAGAGTATTGCTTTAACAAAATTATATTGTTATTCTAATCAATTAACAGCTTTAGATGTTTCTAAGAATACTGCTCTAATATATTTATATTGTAATGAGAATCAATTAACGGCTTTAGATACTTCTAAGAATACTGTTTTAAGATATATAGACTGTAGTTCAAATCAATTAACGAGTTTAAATTTGAAAAATGGAAACAATACTAATGTTAGTTCCTACAATTTTACAAACAACCCTAATTTAAGTTGTATTCAGGTAGATAATGATTATTATTCTAGTAACAGTTGGAAGTCATATAAAGACGCTACGGCAAGTTATAGTAAAGACTGCCTAGCTTCCACCCTTATTCCTGATGTGAATTTTGAAAAAAAGTTAATCTCTTTAGGAATTGATACCGGAACGGTTGATGGACAAGTGCCAACTTATAAAATAAACAGATTAACTTCTTTGGATATTTCTAATAGTTCTATTATTAATTTAACTGGTATTCAGGATTTTACGGAGTTAAATACATTGAATTGCAGCGGTAATCAGTTAACGGCATTAGATCTTTCTAAGAATAAGCTTGTAAATTCTTTAAACTGTAGTTCAAATCAATTAACCAGTTTAAATTTAAAGACTGGAACTAATACTTATTTAAGCATCAGAAACTTTAAAAACAACCCTGATTTAACTTGTATTCAGGTAGATAATGTTGCTTATTCTGCTGCTAACTGGGCTAGTTCAAAAGATCCTGTTGCAGGATTTAGTACAGATTGCTCAGCTGTTGTTCAATACACGCTTATTCCTGATGCGAATTTTGAAAAGAAACTAATCGCTCTTGGTATTGATACCGATGGTACAAACGGAAAAGTGTCAACAGCGAGTATTTCGTCATTGACTTCTTTGGATGTCACATATAGTAAAATTACTGATTTAACCGGAATTCAAGACTTTGCGGCTTTAAAGATTTTAAAATGTTTTGAGAATCAATTAACGAGTTTAGATGTTTCTAAAAATAATGTACTGGAAGAATTATATTGTTCCGAAAATCAATTAACGGCTTTAGATGTTTCTAAGAATGTTGCTCTAGAATCTTTATTTTGTGGAAAAAATCAATTAACAGCTTTAGATGTTTCTAACAATACAGCTTTACGAGCTATATCTTTTTATAATAGTCAACTAACAAATTTGGATGTTTCTAAAAATACTGATTTAAGATATTTGGATTGTAGTTCAAATTTATTATCTAATTTGGATGTTTCTAAGAATACAGTTTTATCAGCTTTTTATTGTTATTCAAATTCATTAACTAATTTGGATGTTTCTAAGAATCTTACTTTACTAGATTTGAGATGTGATACAAACCAATTAGCGAATTTAGATGTTTCCAACAATACTGCTTTAGATATTTTAAGTTGTGCTCAAAATCAATTAATTAATTTAAATGTTTCCAATAATAAAGCTTTGACATACTTAAATTGTAGTTATAACTTATTGACAAGTTTAAATTTAAAGAACGGAAATAATGTTAAAATGAGCGGTAATAACTTTACAAACAATCCTAATTTAAGTTGTATTCAGGTAGATAATGTTGCTTATTCTAATGCCAATTGGGCTGCAAAGAAAGATGCTACGGCAAGTTATTCTGATAATTGTTCTGGTGCTGTTGCAGTTAGTAGCGCGTTTGAAGACCAATTAATCGCTTTAGGAGTTGATACAGATGGCAAAAACGGTTCTGTTTTGCTGGCGAGTATAACAAATATAACTAGTTTAGATGTATCCAATTCTAATATTACCAGTTTGTCAGGAATCGAATATTTTTCAAAACTAGAAACCTTAAAATGTCAAGGAAATTTATTGACTTCAATAAATGTGTCTTCTAACTTGGCACTGAAATATTTAGATTGTTCAAAAAATCTACTATCGACTTTAGATGTTTCTAAAAACACCCAGCTTACAGAATTGTATTGTGATGGTATCGTAACAACTAGTAAAAAAATCAATGCCAAAACCAGCGCTGCTAATCAACTAACGGTCTTAGATGTTTCTAAAAATGTATTGTTGACTAAATTGAGTTGTTCTAACAATTTAATAGTAAGTTTAGACCTTTCTAAGAATACGCTGCTTACAGATGTAAATTGTTCAAATAATAAATTGACTTCTTTGAATTTAAATAATGGAAACAATAGCAAACTGGTCAACGTTAATTTCAAAACGAATGCTTCACAATCCTGTATTCAGGTAGATGATGTTGCTTATGCTAATGCCAATTGGTCAACAGCTAAAGATGCAACAGCAATTTATTCGAAAACAGCTTGTACTTTAGGGATCGAAGATCTGGTTTTTGAAAAACTCGCCGTTTACCCTAATCCTACCAAAGGAGAATTACACATTGATAACATTGTGTTAGAAAAAGCAAGCGTGTACGATGTATTAGGAAAGTTGGTGACAACTACGAAATTTACTAATGGTTCAAACACTAATAGCATCAATTTATCAGGATTCCCAAAAGGAATTTATTATGTGTATTTAGAAAGTGAAGGATCTACTATTGTTAGAAAAATAATAGTTAAGTAAATTAGAAAGCATATATAAGTTAAAAACCACATTTTCATTCGTTTGAAAATGTGGTTTTTTATTTTTCACTTATCAAGTTTACAAAACTTCCAGATTTCCCTGAAGCTTTTGGTCTTAGCAGCGGAAGCATTCAAATATCTAACTAGATTATCTTAAATTATTAAAATGTTTTAGCATGTGCATCTTAATTTTTCTCTACTTTTTGTTTGCATAGCCACTCATATAAGTGACAAAAAGCATCAATCAAAGTTAAAGTCCTTTTGACAGTTTGTAGTGGAAAAATTATATATTTGAAAATAAATCATGTGTGAAATTTATCACAGATATCTAACCAAATTTGGATGACTTTGTATGGTTTTGTCACACATATAAATAAGTTGATAGCAATTTTTCGAGACATCTCAGCTACATTAATTAACCAGAAATAAAAAATGAAATTAACAATTACGATCGGACTTCTTTTAATTGCACATCTTACATTTGGACAAGACAGAATTCAAAAAATTGACAGTTTACTCAATTCTCTTTATTCAAAAGAGAAAATCAATGGAAATTTTCTAATTGCAGAAAAAGGGAAAGTTATTTATAGCCATAGTTTTGGACTTGCAAACGAAACAACAAAAGAAAAATTGAACGAAAATTCGATTTTTGAATTGGCATCTTGTTCAAAGCAGTTCACAGCTATGGGGATAATGATACTTAAAGAAAAAGGGAAGTTGAATTTGGACGATGATATCGCAAAATACTTACCCGAACTTTCTTTTTATAAGGGTGTAACTGTAAGAAACTTATTGAATCATACTGGAGGTCTGCCAGACTATATGCAGCTTATGGATAGTTTATTTGACAAATCCAAAATTGCCACTAATAAAGACGTAATTAATATATTTAGTAAACATCAACCAAAAATATTATTTGAGCCAAATACTAAATGGGAATATAGCAACACGGGTTATGTTCTATTGGCATCAATAATTGAGAAAGCATCGGGTATGACATACGCTGACTATTTAAAAACAGCTATTTTCCAACCGTTGAAAATGAAAAATACCTTTGTTTACAATCGTAGATTATCGCCAAAGAAAATTGACAATTATGCTTTTGGATATGTTTACTCAGATAGTTTGAAAAAATATGTTTTACCAGACGAATTGAAAGAAACTAAATTTGTTATTTGGCTTGATGGTATTGTTGGAGACGGAACAGTTAATTCAACTGTCAACGATTTATTTATTTGGGATAGAGCATTATATGCCAATAAATTACTCACAAAAGAGGGGATGAAATCAGTTTTTGAATTAGCAACTTTGAAAGACGGAGCTAAAAGGAATTATGGTTTTGGTTGGGGAATTGAAGAAAATGCTGATTTTGGAAAAATTGCAAACCATGATGGGGGTTGGCCAGGTTATGTAACTTTTATCGATAGACATATTACAAATGATAAAACAATAATAATACTTCAAAATCACAGCAACGTTACAATTCCTTCAAAAGCAATTAGAAATATTCTATATAATAAACCATTGCCTGTGCAAAAAAATAGAAAAGAAATTAGTATTACACCTGAAGAACTTCAAAAGTTTGTTGGGACTTATGAAGTTGAAAAAGATTTTGAAATCAAAATTTCATTAGATAAAGACCAACTATTTTCACAATTGACAGGACAAGATGCGTTCAGAATATTTGTAGAAAGTGAAATGTTATTTTTCTACAAAGTAGTAGATGCACAAATTCAGTTTGAAAAGAACGAAAAAGGAGAAATTTCAAATTTGTTTTTATTACAGAATGGAAAAAAGATAGAAGCAAAACGTACGAAATAAAATTCGATCACTCCGATGTGTAGACAACAATAGCGCAGATTTGCAATCTGTGCCCATAAAGAGAATCAGGAAAAGGGTAAAAACAAAAAAAGCTTCAGAGAAATCTGAAGCTTTTTTTGTTAGTAGCCTCAACGGGACAAATGTCGAACTTTTTTTGGAAGATTTAGAAAGATTATTAAATATTTCTTCGAAATATTAGAAGCTTAAAAATAAAGAAGTCACCAAATTAAAGCCTTAAACAAAAAGTAAATATTCTTAGTATCTATTCTGGGAGTTGCTTCGGAGCAATCTAATTTGAAAGTTGACTAATGATTGCTCCCAAATTTTTTGAAAAAAAAGACTATTCATATGAATAGTCTTTTATAATTTAAAATCATCGTTAAATGAGTTCACTATTTATTAACTTTTGAATCTTTTTATCGGATTTATTAATTTCAATTTGCTTTAAAAATTGGTCTTGATTATCAATTTCATTTTGTAAGGAATTTAACCAATCACTTAAATTTACGCCACATGCTTGAAAGTGACTTTGATCCCAATTTATCTTTTTTATATCATCTAGAATTTTCTGTGCTTCTGACATACTTTTATATAGTGCGATTTTCATTTTCACTTGTAGAAATTCTGCTTGAAAATAGGAAAGTGGTGCCAGGCTAAATCTTTTTGTTTTAGAATAATCGGTAATCGTTTTGATTATCGATTGTGTATGTATATTTTTCTCAAGTAACAAAGGATATTGCTTTTTTATAATTTGAGAAACTTCATTAAAATATTGAAGATGTTTATCATATTCATATGGTATATCAAATTGGAAATCTTTCTTATTAAAAAACTCTTGCAATACGATAGGTACATCCAAGCACTCTTTTACACTTTTTTTCCATAAAGGATATAATACAAAATATGGTCTGTATTCATTTGTTCTTGGAAGTTTTACCAAATCTATTCCAAAAACTAGAGGACCAGTCATTTTATAAAATTTATTTTGCGAAAAAACTGTTAGTTCGCTAAAATTAGTCTGCCAATCACTGGCAATTTTATTCTTTAAAGTTTTATCATTTGTCATAATTATCATAGGATTACATAAAGAGTTAATATAAAAAGACTCTCGTTTCCCTCCATGTATTCGACGCTGAAAGACTTATTGCATCAGCTGTTATTTTAATTTCCATTTTTTTTATTTAGTCATTTTATTGAATGCTGAAAACACACTATGTTCCTCAAAATAATCGATTTTCCATTAACAATTTGAGCGGTTAACATAACTTAATTTTAAACAAGAAGGATTTTTGTTCTTAAATCAGTATTAAAAAAAAGATGAGTACTAATACTCATCTTTTACTTAATTAAAATAGATGTTTTTTTATAACAACTTAGTTTATTGAATATAAGTTATTTAAAATAGTATTCTAACTTCTCATTTTGCAGAATTATTTCAAAGGGATCATGGGTAATTACAAAAATATTACCTGATATATCAATTCCCAAGAAGTCTCCATCTTCTAAGTCTTTTAAATGATAGTAAATTTTATCATTCAATGAAACTTCGTAAATATCTGAGGCATTTAAAAATTTAAGTTCTTCTTCTGTAAATAAGAACTTTATCTTGTCAAAATCTTCATTCTCATAAAAGAAATTATAAACTAACTCAGTTTTAATTTGATTAATATCAGGATCAAATTTAAATATATCTTGTACTGAATATCCCAATACCAAACCATACCCAATAAAAATATCAAAAGATTTGTATTGACTAGAAATCTTATCAAATACCTTTACACCTTTTACGACAAACAGTTGTTCATTTTTCTTTTCATATTTATTGAGTAAAGAAATATTCAATTTGAAACTAATATAATCTTGCGATTTTTTATCAAATCTTACTGATTCAATAATTCCCTCTGCTATTTGTTTTTCAAATCTTAAATAATCATTTCCAAGAGCTTTAAAAATGTTTTCTAATAACTCATTTTCCCATCCATTAAGATGGATGCTTTTCTTACTTTTAAAAAAATTAAACATACTTTTATTTTTTATTGTGGAAATTTAGTAAACCAATTATATTCTTTAAACCAACCTACTTCTGACTTTAAACTTACACGTAAAAATTTAAACTCAGGATTTAAAACATTTTCTTTTATTTCTAAATTGAATGCAACAACTTCTGAAACTGCTTTTTTATCCCATCCTATTGGAGGGAATTTTTGCAATACATTTATTTCAATATCGATGGCTTTTAATAATTTACTAGACTCTACTTGATATTTATCCATTAATGGCAATAACTAATTTTTAGAATAATCCAATTACTTCTTTTTACGTGTTTCAAATTCAGCGAGTAAAGTATTTAATAATATAACTTCTTCTTGATTTATAAGTCCTTCCTGTTCATAAGGTACGATTACATCTATAACAAAATCATATTCTCTGATGTTATTAATTTTTTTTCTTTTTAAAATTTTTACCATCTTATTCTCTCGTTTATATGGTAAGTTCTGATTTTTTATTTCCTTCCAAAATTCTTCTACAAATGTTCCATGTCCTTCATGAAACATAGTCAATACACGTTGCATAACAAATTTTAAACTTGTTAAGTTAGCGAATTGAGGTTGAGGATTTTCCGCATCATTCTTCCATTCAATATAACAATTTACAATATGATTTACTGTCTTTTCATCCCAATATGAAGGAGGATATTGTTTAATTACCATTACAGCAATATCAGCTGCTTTACTTATATCATTTACCGATTGTGTATACTTATCCTTAATCATTTTATATTTGTTTATATATTTTTCTAAAATAAAAGTTTTATCCCCCATTCTAAATATAGTCCAATTTTATCATTTGTAGGACTAATTCCATTCATTCCATTTCCTGACATCTCTAATTTTCTCCATCTTTCAATTTGTATTTGTTCACTTCCTCTAATTGACCAATAGGATGGATCTGAAAATCTACTGAAATATCCTCCTGGAACCGTTGCAGGTAATGAACTTGAAAGCTCAGCAGGTCCATATTTGATATTGCCCTTGCCAATATGATGATTTAAATCTCGTCTTTTTACAATGTCTTCAGGTGTTCCGTATCCGCTCGATCTTCCAACGTAAACCAATCTACCATCTAAGCTAGTTTTTGTATAGGTAACATAATGAAAATCACTCGGATCTAATGACCTATGTATTGCATCCACAATTTCCCTTGCATCATCTCTTATAACTTCTCTGTTGTCCCAAACCCATACTGTCGCTGCAGTACCCCAGGCAACCGGAATCAAAACATCATCTGCAACACCTATAACCGTTACATCATCTGCGGCTAATCCGACGGTCGCTGCTGTAGCATAACCAAAAGCTTCATGATTATATCTTGACGCATTCTCATTGTTCTCTTTTGCATCATATAATTGAATATATTCATCTCCCGAATTAGTAGCGCTGGCACCTAAAGGCGGTTTATTATTGTAGCTATCTATATAGCTATTAGAAGCACCACTTACATAAGATGAAGCCAAACTAGAACCTGTCGAAGTGAAAGCACTCAACCAAGTATTAAGATTCCATTTTACAGGATTAAGCTCGCCACTGGAAGCTCCCCCATGAACATAAATAGAAAATAGAAATCCTGCTACAAAATTCCAAACTTCTCCACTCTGGTCAGTATATTTTAGAGGATTATTTAATACATAACCATAACGGTTGTAGTTCTGCATATTAAATAAATCCTGGACATTGTTATCAGGTTGTAAAAACCTGCGCAGTTTAGGATCATATAAGCGGCCGTTCATGTTTATAATCCCCACACTTTGTAGGTGCTCATGGCCGGTATATCCCCTGTCTAAAACTGTTAATCCATTAAGAGGATTACCAGCTCCATCCTGAACTTTAATAATACTTCCCCATGCATCAAACAGACGCTTTTCTAATACAGCTCCGTTTGCATCAGTAATGGCTAAAATACTTCCTTGATAATCGCGCTGTAAATATAAATAATTTTGCGTGTTTCCGTCACTTTTAACTATGGCTGGTGCTGAATAGCCATCACCGCCAATATAAGTAACAAAATCAAAAGTATTAGTTGTTCTGTTTTCTTTAATTTCCATTGTGCCATCAGAGGAATAATGCTTGCGCAATGGCCTTGGCAGTTTATCATCAAAGCTGCCATAAAACATAGTGCTTCTTTGATTATCATCATTATAAACAAAATTTATTCGCTCAATTCCAGGTTCTTTAATTTCATCAGGACTTTTAAAGACATTGTAAAAAATCTCCAGTTCTTTGGCTGTCGCAAGAGGAATACTTGTTTTACGAATTTGTACATCATCGTACCATATATTCCCTTGAGAATTATTATCTAAACGCAGGCGAATTTTCTTCACACTTGCAGGAACTATAAATGTTTTGGTTACCTTAGTCCATGCACCTTTAATATTTGAAACTACATTGTCATATGAGAGAGTTCCCACTGCATCTTTCATCACTAAGAAAACCTCGGCCTGCGGATTGTCACTATATACCCATGCAGAATAAGTATATTCGGTTGGATCAATGTTATTGATGTCAATCCACTTATCTGAATATACATATTGTTCAGTTGTTAATGTGTTTGCCAGTTTTAAAGTGTTTTTCCCTACTGCATGCCCGGTTTTTACAGCATCATAACTATAAAAATTTGTATTTGGAAATTTTTCAATACCCCAGCCGGTTTTTTCCTCCATGCTGTCATTAAAGATACCTTCTCTATTGGCATAATACCCTAAGGTTTCTTGAGTAGGTTCTATAGAACTATTCTGATATGGTTTGTCTGAATAATTATAATTATAAGTCCCTAAATTATTCTGTGTGATTCTTCCTTTATCATCATAGGACTGTGCTTCCTGAGTTCCTGAAAAATTATTGAATTTTGTCAGACGGTCTTTAGTATCATAATCAAAGCTTTCGCTCCAGCCAAATAAATTATTAGACCTGCTGGTAAAGTTAGTCTTAGTGGTGTCAAATAGCTGGTCTAAGGTTAATATGTTTGTTAAAGGAGTTGTTTTATCGAATTTAAACTGCTTCACATAGCCATTAGTATCATAATTTTTCGTAATCGTTGTTGGTCCGCTTTGTGCGGTCAATAGCTGTCCTCTGCTGTCAACTGAATTGGTCTGCCATATTACATTATTAGTAATACTGTCTAAGATTTGATAGGGAACTCCATTTTTGTAAGTATTCCGTACAGTTTTGATGCTTAGTTTAGTTCCTATTTTTGCTGTCGAATTTTCGAAATCAAGCCTGCCTAAAGCATCATAAGTAAATCTTTTTATAAATATAGCATAAGGAGTTGTTTCTGTTTTTTTTATTATTCTTTTTGAGGTATCATACTTATAGTCAATAATAGTATTAGTTCCATTTGCCAAATCATCAAATTTACTCTTGATCAATAGCTTAGAAGCTGAATCATAAGTATATGTGGTTTTAGAGCTTGTTTTATTTCCTGATATCGTTTTTGTGTCTAACTTACCTAAGCTGCTAAGATTATAAGTTGTTGTTCCATTTCCATTAACCTCACTTTTTAATTCTCCAAAATCATTATATGAGTATGTAACAGTACCGGCCGAAGGGTCGATAAGCTGCTTCTTTCGGCCCCATCCATCTTGAATGATTTTCGTTATGATACCTCCGTAATTTGTCTCTCTTAAATTACCATTGGGAAAATAAGAATAAGT
Source organism: Flavobacterium sp. NLM (assembly GCF_002210235.1). Classification (NCBI taxonomy): domain Bacteria; kingdom Pseudomonadati; phylum Bacteroidota; class Flavobacteriia; order Flavobacteriales; family Flavobacteriaceae; genus Flavobacterium; species Flavobacterium sp. NLM. Next base: position 156,971 of record NZ_LIAC01000010.1, on the reverse strand, counting down.
GATTGTATTTGATGGAATGTCGTACATTGAAGTTATTTTGCCAAGTGCATTTTTAATGTAATATTCAGTCTTCGTACCATCTGACACAGTTGTTTTTAGTCCCGTATAAGTAACAGTTGTTGTTTTTCCTGTATATACAATACTCTGAAACAATCTTCCATACGCATCGTATTTAGTTTCGTTCCATTGGGAAGCAGTCGTTCCTATATAAGGTTCGCTGACTTTAGTGGTACGATCATGGATGTCATATAAATAAGAAATATAAGAGAATGATCCCATTATATTTTTGACTCCGGTCCTTGTTTTTCTCCCTAAATCATCAAAGGTTTCTTCTTCAACACTTCCGTCACTTCCTGTTTTTGTATGAACAGTAGTTCCAGAATTGTTTAAATAAGTAAAATCCGTAACAAAGTTTAAGTGATCTGTCTCTTTTGTTTTTTTAAACCATGAATCGTATTCGTATAAAGTTTTTTGTAAAAAAGGATTTATTTTGAATGCTAAAGTTCCATTTGGATTATATTCAAATGTTGTAACAAGGCCTTCAATATCAGTGCTTTTTTTCAAGAACCTGCCTGTAGGTTCATATTCAAAGTTCATTTCTCTAATATCAGAGCCTGCTGTAAATGTCTTTTTTATAATGTTTCCAAAATTGTTGTATGCGATATCTTCTGTCACTAAGTTCGTTGTGGCATCACCTTTTCTTTGTACTTTTGAAAGAAGATCGTCGTTATTGTAAAAATAAAATTCCTCACTTTTCATTGATTCAGTTCCTAATGTAGAATTGACGATTTTACTTTGGGGACGGCCTACCATATAATGAGTTGCAGGAATACCTTGGTATACAATATCCACTACGTTTTTCTGTATTTCTGTGCTTGCTTCTTTGAAAGTTGCTGTAACTTTTAAAGGGTTATTGTTAGAATCATAAACAGTTTTTACTTCTTTACTGGTTAAAGTTTGTCCATCATATTCTGTAACAGAACTACTTTTTAATTTGTATACTTTATTACTTTGAAGAGCATCTGTCGGCAGATTATACTCGATTACTGATCTTGAAATAAAATCGGAAGGAATAGGACTATTAGGATTATAAAGACCAAGCGCCGAGTAATTTTCGATATTTGCTCCTCTTCTTGTAATATCAAATCTTGAAACGTTTGATACTAAGGAAGAAACAGATGCATCATCAAACCAATTTGTCTGCATTGTCCCCCTAAAACCTAGAAAGCCCAAGCCTTCTACATTAGAGACTGCTCCATAATATTGAAAAATTTTCTTTTTAGAGCTCGTTGCACTCTTTTTTTCCAGCATAGTAACAACTAAAAAATTAGGATCATTAAGAATATCAATATTAGGATAATTGTCAACATTACTGCTGTTAGAATAAACAGAGTATGGTCCCTGCTGAGATTTTGTATCTAATGGCTGATAAGTGATCGTTTCTGTTACACCGTTTCCGGTAGTTATCTTATTTAATAAAACATCATATTTATTTACCCTAGTAGCATACAACCCATAAATTGAATTTCCTGTTATTAAAAAATAATTAGCACTTTTACTTGCATCGTTCAAATTTGCAAATATTGGTATAGGAAATCTATTTATATTATTTTCGACAAAATGAAAGGGTAATGTAGAAATGTAACTCATAACAGTTCCAGTAAATGACTTGGCAAACGATATTATGAATTTTGTCATCTGAGGACTTCTGTATGGTCTGGTAACCGCATTGCCGCTTTCATCTTTCTCAACAGTATAATTCTGCTGATTTAAAATATCGGTTTTCCCATCACCATTCATATCAATGGCCATAAAAGTATTTTCATTTAAACTAGTTGTCCATTCATTGTTATTAATAATGTTATTATAGTACTTTTTTACTTCTGATTGCTTGTATGCTTGACCTATTGCGCAGTTTACTTTATTAAAATTTGTTCCCGTTGACATAAAGAAGTTCCAACTGTCCTGGTCTACTGCATTTGGAATTACAAAGTCGGCCTTTCCATCTCCATTATAGTCTCCCAACAATATATCTTTATCAGTAACTATTGCATTATCAAGTTTTTCAAACAGCTTAACAAAAACATTATTAGCGTTCAATGAGTGAACCCGTACAATCCCATTTCTAATAACTATAACGTCAGATTTTCCATCACTATTCACATCTGCAATGTACAGTTTGGAGCTGCCATCTACAGTTAGACTTCCAGCATCAAAAACATAATTTCCCGTAAGGCGTTTATCCATGTTGATAAAATAAACAGTCCCATCATATAACTCATTTACTTCTTCAGGAACATCATCAGCGTTACAAGGTCCTAAGAATGTATATTGGATTTCTTTTTCAACTGCAATAATATCTGTAAGACCATCTCCGTTGAAATCTCCGTTTAGATAAATCTTAGAAATATTTTCAACTATTCGTCTATTAGGTCTGGTTTGGGTACAGCTTAAAGGATGTTCTGAGTAATAAATAAGCTGTGGAAAAGTAAATGTTTTTTCATACTGCAAACCTATTGGAGCTAATGTAGAAGATGCATAAGCTGAAAATTTTGCAACATTCGTGGCTGTATCATACTTTACTACTGTCCAGCCTTGTTTTGTCGATAATTTTAATCCTGTTGTTGTAGTTCCTTCAAGTAAAGAAGTCGGAAGTATTTCTTCAAATGCTCCGATAGTATTATCTACAAAACCTGTAATTAAAGAAGAACCTCCTATATTTTTATATAGTGAGTATTTCTTCTTAGCATCAGCTGTTGTTTTAGGGTAGAGTATAATATCCGTTTTTCCATCACCATCGAAATCTCCAGAAACATTTCCCATTGTCTGAAAGTCAATACCGGCCAGATCTAAAGTTACAGGAGCAGTATTTATTATATTACTATTAATTAAATCACCATACTTAAAAACAGTTGGGTTATAGCTTTTAGAATTATCTCCACTCTTTTCCGTTATATTAATTAATCTTTGGTAATCTTTATAAGTTTCATCATAAGCAAGTGAATAGTTCCTATAACCAATACCATTTGTAAAAATTTTAATACCACTTAAAATATTATTTTGTAAAATGCTTTGACCTCCAATATAACTTTGTTCCGGACGTTTTCTGTTTACATATGAAAATTGGATTTCGTTTATAGGGGTTCCAGTTGATAGTGCACCATATTTTATTGATGCGATATTTAAGTCATTGTTTGCTAATGTATATTCATAATTAATCCTTACACCTTTTGAGTTTTCCCAAGTAGTTATTGACCAGGTAGTCAAAGATCTTGAATGTACAGTGCTTCCATAATATGCTACTGATCCGTCTGGATATTCAACTTTAAAAGAATCAGGACCAAAACCGAGTCCGTTAGGATGAACTCCTAAAGAAGTAATCCTAATATTGGAATAATTTTCCGTTTCATATACAGTATTGTGCGCACCATACACATCTGTTCCATTTTTTACGATCAATCGCTGGCCATCTAAAGCAAACCTGTCTAAGGTATCAAAATCAACGGGATCAATTGTACCATCGTGGTGTTTTGTAGATGCAATACGGGTAATTGCCGAAACTCCGGCAATACCCCAGCCATAACCTGCAATTCCGTTGCCTCCCTGACTATTGTAATGTAGGCTAATTATTGGCGCAACTCCATTTATTCCTTGAGGTACAAGAATTGGAACGTCATAGTTAGCACCACCCGATAAAGAGACAGATAATTGACCATTGATAATACCTACTTCAGTTGAAGTTTGGGAATTTACAAATAACGTAAATGCAAAGAAAATGATTGTAAGGTGAAATTGTTTCATATACTATTGCTTGATAATTTTAATTGTTTTTTGGTCTCCTTGGGAATAGTTTAATTGTACTAAATAGACCCCATTACTGCAATCCTGAAAAGGGATATTGATACTGCTTTCATTGTCATTTCCGGTATAGGTTTTCAATACCTGCCCTGTAATATTATAAACCTGAATGGATGAAATAGTGTTTTGATCTATTACTTCCCATTTCAAATAAAGTTCCTCCCTAACAGGATTTGGATAATAGGAGATGGCATCATCAGGGGAAAATTTCTGAAGATCTTCCTCTGTTAATAATTCGATCTCTTTAATCTCTTGTGAGGATTTTGCAGTTCCTGTGCAGCCAAAACATAATGTACGTTTTATCTGGTTACCAGTTAAAGGATCATAAGTAAACACAAGTTTATCTTGCGCCTTTGCAAAAAGAAGCGTTAAAAACAAAAGCAGTGTTAAGGTTTTTTTCATAAATGCCTAATGGTTTTTAAATTATATTATTATAATATTTAAAAAACTGGCAAATATGATTTTATTATAAATATGATTTTTACTGGTAAACCGTAAACTGGCTACACAGTATAAAAACAGGTATAAATACGTGGTAATTCAGGGGAATTTCCTTTAAGAAAATTCTTTATTTACTATTTAAGTTTTCTGACATGAATTTTGAGCATGAGAGGGCAGAGCATTAATAGCGAAAAATAGATATAAATATTAATAAGTCAGTTGTGATGTTTTTAATGATACTTTTAAAATTGCGGAAAATCCGTAGACCCTGCGTGTTTTTTTTTGTAGTATTGCAAACTTTATATTAAAAGAGAGGGTAATTTACGTTGTATGATATATTGAATTAACAGTTTTACAAGAAAACGAAATGCATATAAAAGCAAAATTTAATAGAAATTAATTGATGCCTAATTACATAAAAAAAATAATAAGTGAGAATTCCATAAGTATCGTGGTATGTTTTTATATCGAACAAAATAACGTTGTAGAAATGGGGAAAAAAATTAAGAAAACTGTAAGTAATCCTTTCGGAAAATTTATAATTAGATTTTTTCCAAAAATAGGTTTAATGAATGGTTATGATTGGGAAAGCTTTTTAAATTATTATCTCAAAAAGAATTATCCCGATGTTTTGATGAATATGAACACAGATCCTGAAGCAGGAATGTATGTTGCTTTTTACGACTTTGGCATTGATAACGAAAAAAAGGCAGACAAATTGGTTGATATAATAATTGATTTTATCGAAAATGAACGTGATTCATTACAGAAAATAAAAGAAGATGGAAAACTAATTCAGTGGAATCATAACTGAATAAATACTATAAAATATAGCTCTTTTATGGATTTGGACAAGGGATTTATATGGAGTTAGTTTTGAATATTGGTTGATTTATAAATAAGAATGGGCTTAATTTATTAGAGCGTGAATATTTTACAAAGTATTAAAAATAAAAAAACTTAGCCAATGGAAAATAATTTTACAAAAGTAATGTCTAATAAAACAGATGAAGAATTAATTAAAATTGTAACTGTTGATATTGGAAAATATCAAGAATTAGCAATTGAAACTGCAAGAAATGAAATTGATTCGAGAAATATTGATTGGAGTCGATTTGAAGATACAATTAGAAAAGCTGAGGTGGAGAAATATACACATGAAAAATTAGAAAATCATACTGTAAGTTCACAAATTAGATTTCTAAATTTCGCAATTGATTTTACTTTGATTTTTGTGATTTACTTTATCATAATTCCAAATATTGAGACCTTCTTATTTCTTACTAATCAATTTGAAAGAGCCATATATAGAATTACCTCCTTTGTATTTTTTATTTTTTTCTACTACGCCTTTTTAGAACATAAATACCAGAAAACTTTTGGAAAGATTGTAACTAAAACTAAAGTAGTAAATTTAAAAGGAGAAAAAGCGGAACTTAGTGATATAATAAGAAGAACATTTTGCCGATTAATTCCATTCGATAGATTGTCCTACTTTTTTACTAGGAACGGCTTTCACGATGCAATATCAAAAACTAAAGTAATTAAAGATATCTAAAAAATCTTATTAATAATGCATATTTTCAAATATATTTATTAATCTGCAAGTTTATTTATTGTATCTACCCTGATGGCGGGAGCGTCCCGCTCGTGAACGCAACGAGATGTTAACAAAGAGAGTTAAAACAAAAAAGCTCCAGATTTCTCTGAAGCTTTTCTTTAGTAGCGGGAACAGGACTCGAACCTGTGACCTTCGGGTTATGAGCCCGACGAGCTGCCTACTGCTCTATCCCGCGATGTTTCGGGTGCAAAGATACGTTGATTTTTGAGAATTCCAACGAAAATTTTAAAAAATGTTTTATTTTCTGTATTAACTTGATATGACTACCTTTGCAAAATAAATAATACGCAAATGTCACATAAAGCAGGTTTTGTAAACATAATCGGGAATCCAAATGTTGGAAAATCGACACTAATGAATGCCTTTGTTGGAGAAAGATTATCCATCATAACATCAAAAGCACAAACAACACGTCATAGAATTCTAGGAATTGTAAATGGCGAAGATTTTCAAATGGTACTTTCAGATACTCCCGGAATTATAAAACCGGCTTATGAAATGCAGGAGTCGATGATGAACTTCGTAAAGTCGGCTTTTGAAGATGCTGATGTTTTAATTTACATGGTCGAAATAGGGGAGCAGAACTTAAAAGATGAAGATTTCTTCAATAAAATCTTTTATGCTAAAATCCCGGTTTTGTTATTATTGAACAAAATCGACAATTCAAATCAGGAACAATTAGAAGAACAGGTTGGTTTTTGGAAAGAGAAACTGCCAAACGCTGAAATTTTCCCAATCTCGGCTTTACAGAACTTTAATGTTCCGGAAGTTTTTGGCCGAATTATCGAATTGCTTCCAGAATCACCACCTTATTATCCAAAAGATCAATTAACAGACAAACCGGAACGTTTCTTCGTAAACGAAACCATTCGTGAAAAAATCTTATTGAATTACAGTAAAGAGATTCCGTATGCCGTAGAAATTGTAACAGAAGAATTTCATGAAGATGAAAAGATTATCAGAATCCGTTCTGTAATTATGGTCGAACGCGATACACAAAAAGGAATCATTATCGGACATAAAGGTGCAGCACTAAAGAAAGTTGGAACCGAGGCCCGTGCAGATTTAGAAAAATTCTTCGGAAAACAAATTCACATCGAACTTTACGTAAAAGTGAACAAAGACTGGAGAAGTAATGCCAATATGCTGAAACGATTTGGTTATAATCAGTAATCTAGTTTGGGCGTGTCCCTCCGGGTCGGGCTATCCGTTGCAATCTTTTGTTCCATTTCATTTCACAAAAGGATTTCCACTTCTATCCCTCACGCTAACAAAATTAATAAGAACTTTGATTTTATAAGAAAATAAATGAAAGTTAAAAAGACCGTTCTCATCATTATTTCAGTCTTAGCTTTAGGTTATGCAGGATTAAAAGCTATCAAGAAAATAAACCTAAATTCAGATTATAAAATAGGACAATCTCTGGATAGTTTGAATGGGGTGAAAGTCTATTATAATGGCGGTGTAGATCATGTTTCCGGAAGAAATGTTACAAAAGATAATTACAATTTAGGACTTAAATATCAATGTGTTGAATTTGTAAAACGATATTATTACGAATATTACAATCATAAAATGCCCGATGCTTATGGTCATGCAAAAGATTTTTATGATTCGAAAGTTAAAGATGGTGATCTGAATTCAAAGAGAAATTTAATTCAATATACAAATCCAAGTAAAAAGAAACCTGAAGTTGGAGATTTGGTAATTTTTTTAGGATCATTATTAAATAGATTTGGGCATGTTGCCATAATTTCTAGCGTTTTTGAAAATGAAGTTGAAATTATTCAACAAAATCCCGGGCCTTTTAGTGATTCGAGAGAAACAATTACTTTAGAATTTCAAAAAGGAAACTACAAAATAGAAAATGAAAGGCTGTTAGGCTGGTTAAGAAAAGAAAAATAATTTGTAATAAACTTTTCCTGAAACCCTAAAGCCCTAGCCCTGATAGAAGTGGAAATCCTTTTGTGACGCTTCTTTAGCGGAACAAAAGATTGAAACGGATAGCAGGAAATAGCTCCCAAAAAGAATATAAAAACTTAGGTACTTAGAAACTTAGCGACTTAGTCACTTTTTTAACTACCTTTGCAAAAAATTAAAATAAAGCATTTTGGATTACAGATGGTTAGGTTTTTAGGAAGCTGAAAATCTAAAATCTAAAATCCAAAATCTAAAATTCAAAAAAATGAATAACATTGTTGCGATAGTAGGAAGACCTAATGTAGGGAAATCAACCCTTTTTAATAGGCTGATACAAAGAAGAGAAGCTATTGTAGATTCAGTATCTGGGGTTACCCGTGATAGAAACTATGGTAAAAGCGAGTGGAACGGAAAAGAGTTTTCTGTGATTGATACGGGTGGATACGTTCGCGGATCTGATGACGTATTTGAAGGTGAAATCCGTAAACAAGTAGAACTTGCTATCGACGAAGCCGATGTTATTATTTTTGTTGTTGATGTAGAAGAAGGTATTACACCAATGGATGAAACAGTTGCAAAGTTGCTTCGTAAAGTAACAAAACCAGTTTTATTGGCTGTAAACAAAGTAGATAACGCAATGCGTGAAAAAGATGCGATTGAGTTTTATAATCTTGGTTTAGGAGATTATTTTACTTTCGCAAGTATTTCAGGAAGCGGAACAGGAGATTTATTAGATGCTTTAATTGATGCTTTTCCAGAAAAAGAACCTGTTGAGGTTACAGAAGAATTACCCCGTTTTGCAGTTGTAGGACGTCCTAATGCTGGAAAATCTAGTTTTATCAATGCCTTAATTGGTCAGGATCGTTATATTGTAACTGATATTGCAGGAACAACACGTGATGCAATTGATACAAAATTTGACCGTTTTGGTTTCGAATTTAACTTGGTTGATACTGCGGGAATTCGTCGTAAAGCAAAAGTTAAGGAAGATTTAGAGTTTTACTCTGTAATGCGTTCTGTAAGAGCAATTGAGCATGCTGACGTTTGTATATTAGTAATCGACGCAACTCGTGGTTTTGAAGGACAGGATCAAAGTATTTTTTGGCTGGCAGAGAAAAACCGTAAAGGTGTTGTAATCTTAGTAAACAAATGGGATTTAGTTGAAAAAGATACCATGTCAAGCCGCGATTACGAAGAGAAAATTCGTAAAGAATTAATGCCTTTTACTGATGTGCCAATTTTATTCGTTTCGGCTTTAACAAAACAACGTTTATTGAAAGCTTTAGAAGCTACAGTTCAGGTTTTTGAAAGCAGAAAACAAAGAATTGCAACTTCAAAATTCAACGAATATATGTTGAAAGTAATTGAAGCTTATCCGCCGCCGGCGACAAAAGGAAAATATGTAAAGATTAAATATTGCATGCAATTGCCAACGCAAACACCTCAATTTGTGTTTTTTGCCAATATGCCGCAATACGTTAAGGAACCATACAAAAGATATCTGGAAAATAAAATTCGTGATAACTGGGATTTTTCAGGAGTTCCAATCGATATTTATATCAGAGAGAAATAGATTTTCAAAAATCTTTGCCATAATAAAAAAGCAGTATTTCAATTCGAAATACTGCTTTTTTGATTTACAAAATGATTTTAAACATCATAAAAGAATAATTGTTCCAATGGTGTTCCGCCATCAGAATCGCCATAATCACCATTATGTTTTCTGGTTGACGAAAACAGTTTTAATGTATACGTACAACGCGTCATGTCTGCAGGAGGATTGTTCAGCTGCGAACTATTGTTGGTTCTTTCATCAACTGCCGGAAGTGTATTGATTACTCCATCCAGAATGTCTCTTTCAACCGTATGACTATTGTTGTTTAAATGCAGACTGCAGCCTGCTAAATACGGATGATAAACAGTATATCGCCCATGAATTGTTCCGCTTATTGGGCTGCAAAGACTGCTTTCGTCTAATTCCTTAATAGATAATTTTCTACATATAGGATTATTATTCATCACGACAGAATTCAATGTTTTTCCGTTTCCGCCAATAACACCAAAATTATTAGAAGGCTTGTCGATCACTTCTCTGATTTCAAATCTGATAGCAAATTTTTCTAACGGAATTTTACTTCCCGCAGGAATATTTTGTCCGGCATTAATGCTGTTTGCCGGAATACTCGGAGCTGTTGTAAGTGCTGTAGTATTTAGCGAAATCAGCGTATCTTCTTCAATAATATTATAAAGAGCTAAATCAGCAGGAGTTAATCCCACGGCAATTAAAGTTCTTTCAATAGCATGATTGACATCAAACCAGCCTTCGGCATCAAAATCACTTTGGTCGCTCCAAACAAAAATATCGTTAAGAATAAAAGAGAAAACTTTACGGGTTAGTTTAGAAACTATGCTTGAAGTAAATAATCCAGGAGTTACTCCAACAATTTTGGTAAAATTAGATTCTGGTAAACTAACCGTATTATTTGGTGCCGTTGTATCGCTCACTCTAAAACGATATTCGATTGGGTTTCCTGAACCTGATCTCAGTGCAGCTTGTCCCGTTAATCGTATAACAGAGTATAAAACGTTTTTACCAGATCCGGCAAAACCATCAGCATCAAAATCATAAGAGCTTGAACCGTAAGACGAACTAAAAGCAGCTCCAATTCCTGTCCACGCACTTGGGAAATTAGGATCATTTGGATCTACGACATTCACATCAGAACATAAATTGACACATAAGCAAAAACCAACATTTTTGCGTGCATCAGCTTTGGTTTCGTCAACTAATTTTGTACCGCCTAATTCCGCTTTAAAATAAACATCTGGCCCGCTCTGGAAGGAAAGAAAACTAGGATCTGTTTCTATGTTAATCCAAGGCGATAAAAATGTCTTTTTAAAATCGGCCGAAGTATAATCAATTCTAAAATGCCCGTTTGAATCTGTTGTTGCTGTTCCTAAATTATCATCGGTAAAAAAATCAGCATCCATTGCCGTAACTTTTGCATTAGCAATTGGTTTATTAGTCTGACAGTTCATTAAATGTCCGCAGATAACCCACGCATCAAAAAAATGTCCGCGAATATAGCACCACCATTTATAAGCAATTGCATATTCCCATCTGTGTTTTTCATCTTTGGCCTGTTTTTCAAGCTCTAAACGCATTGAGAAAGTTGTAATATGCAGCTGTACTATTTCATCTCTTTTTGGTTTTGGATGTTTTGGCGGCACAGTCCCGCACACAAAATCAATATCGAAGCTTGCATCAAGATGGTTTTCACTAACTTCAATTTGAAAATTACCTTCTGCATCTGTTTTTGCTTTATACACAAGTAATTCTGCTCTTTGTTTTGCTTCTTCTTTTGAAACAAAACGAAATGTTTCTTTTACATTTGAGGCCGCATTTGCAGTAGAATTAGCATTTCTGTATGGGTGATAAATTAAAATTTCTACTTCAGATACGGCTTCAAGACAATCTTCACATACATATCCTCTTAAGGAGCCTTTAAAAATATTTCTCATGGTAATTGGTTTTAAGTTGCCTACTCTTATCAGTTTTCGACTTTTCTGTCATACTCTGTTTTAGGATTTTCTGAATTCTCCTTTATTGTTGTCGCAAAGTTTTTGTATTTTGATGAAATAGAAGTAAGGCTTAATACTGTTTTTAAAAGGGCAGTTTTACCCTTTTTTGAAGGGTTTAAAATATTGAAAATCAATAATTTATTTATTTGTATAAAGCTTTTGATATATTTTTTGTTACCTTAATAGAAGCTAAAATGGCATACTATTTGAATAAATGTAAAAACTACAATTAAACCTTTTTGCTTTTATGTAGTCTAATCATCTAACTAACCAAATTTTTTATGACTAAGATTTATTCATTTCTTTCGTTTTTCTTCCTTTTTGTCTTTACAGCCCATTCGCAGAATGATATTACTATTAGAGGGGCAATTTTAGATGTTAATACCCAATTGCCGCTTGAAATGGCAACTGTTTATTTCACCACAATTAAAGATTCTACTGTTATTGAATATGCCACCACAGATAAAAACGGTGCTTTTAGAATGGATATCAAAAAATATGATAAACCTGTATTTTTGAAGGTAAGTTATATGGGATATCAAACCTATTTTGAAGAATATAAAGGACTTACAGAAAGCAAAGATTTCGGTAAAATATACATGCTTGAAAATGTAAACGCCTTAAATGATGTTGTTATTAAAACAGAAGCAGCGCCCATAACAATCAAAAAAGATACTTTAGAATTTAATGCGGCGTCTTATAAAGTCCGTCCGGATTCTAATGTCGAAACTTTACTAAAGCAATTGCCCGGATTTGATGTCGATAATGATGGAAAAATTACCGTTAATGGGCGAGAGGTCAATCAGGTTTTAGTAAACGGAAAGACCTTTTTTGATAAAGACGGAGCCATTGCGATTAAAAATTTACCTGCAGATATTATAAAAAAGATTCAGGTTTCTGATTTTAAAACCAAGAAAGAAGAACTGGCAAAACAAGAATCTACTTCAGATTTTTCGAGTATTAATATTACTATTGATGAAAAGAAAAACAAAGGATATTTCGGGAAAATAATGGGCGGTTACGGCACAGATGATCGTTATGAAGCCAATGTAAACCTGAATTATTTTAATAATAAACAAAAAATAAGCTTGCTGGCTTCTTCCAATAATATCAACGCAACCGGATTTTCTATGGATGATGTTTTTGATAATATGTCGGGCGGGAGAAACAGCAGCGGAAGAGGTGGAAGTACAAGTTCTGGCGGAAGCGGGAAGGGAATTACACAGTCAAATTTAGTGGGACTTAATTATTCTGATGACTGGACGAAAAATCTGCTGGCAATGGGAAGCTATAACTTTTCGAATACCATTAATAATAACGACAGCAAATCAAACCAGCTTAGTTTTTTGCCAACCGGAAATATTATTACAGAAGCCGAGTCTAAAACAAGAAACGAAAGTACCGGGAATAATGTCAATTTTGAATTAGAATATAAAATTAATCCAAGTATGCGTATTGTGGTGGCGCCTAAGCTGAATCAATCGCGCACAAACAGCAATTCGACTTCATCAAGTTCTTCTGAAGATGAAAACGGAAATGCATTAAACGAAAGCAATTCTAAATCATATTCTGAAAGTGATAATTTTAATTTTGGCAACACAATCAACTTTAATAAAACTTTTGAAAAGAAATCCCGAAATCTAAGTTTTGTATTTACTAATAATAATACAAGTACGGATTCTAATGGTTTGAATCTTTCTGAAACAATTTTCTATCAGGACAATCAGCCAAATGATGAAAGAAATCAGACTACAAAAAAGAAAAACAGCAGTGATGCTTATTCTGCAGATATCGAGTATACAGAACCCATAACCGATTCTTTAAGAGTAAGATTTGGATCTGATTTTGATTGGAATACTAGCGTAAATGATGAAAAGACTTTTAATTTCAATCCTGATACACAAGAATATAGTGACTTGAATTTGTCTTTAAGTAATTATACAAGTTCTGTACAAAATTCAGTTACGCCAAAAGTTGGAATTACGCTGCAAAAAAACAAGTTTACATTAAATCTTGACAGCCGAACTTCAATCGTAAATTTTGATAATCATTCGTTGTATTTAAATAATGCGACAGATTTAAATAAAAAATATGCATTGCCATTTGCGACAGCCATTTTTAGATACAAGTTTACGCGATCTAAAAATTTATCCCTTAAATATGATTATTCAAACGCTCTGCCGTCTGCAACGCAGTTAATGCCTGTTGTAAACCTTAACAATCCGCTAAATACAATTGTGGGAAATCCTAATTTGCATCCGGTTGAAAAAAGCAGTGTAAACTTCAATTTCAAAAATTACGATTTCCGTTCGCGTTCCGGTTATAGTTTATATTTAAAAGGAGATTATTATGATAATGATATAGTGTCGACTTCTATTTATGACGAAAGCGGAAAAAGAAATACAACGTATGTAAATATTTCGGGCGTTTACAATGCCTCTATTGGAGCAAACTGGAATCAGTCGGTAAAAAGCGGAGCACATACTTTACGATACGGTTTAGGATTAAACGCAGGTTATTCTTTTGACAAAGGATTTACAAATGCTGTTTTATACAATGCAAAATCAACTTCGATTACTCCAAAAGTTTATATGTCATACGATTATGGAGAAATATTGACTATTGCGCCATCTTATAATTTATCATACAATCAGTCGAAATATGAAAATTATTCAAGAGATGCGACGTCAAATGTGGTTCACCGAATCAATTTGCAAACGACAACGTACTGGCCGGAAAATTTAATCTTCGGAAATGATTTTGGATATACTTATAATTCGAATATTTCTGGCGATTTCAAAAAAGATTTTTATCTATGGAACACCAGTTTATCTTACGGATTCTTTGATAAAAAACTGTATGCAAAAGTAAAAGTGTATGATGTTTTAAATCAAAATTTAAGTGCTACACGAACCATTTCTGCAACCGCAATTCGCGATGAAGAAAATACTGTTTTAAGACGTTACGTTATGTTTTCCCTGGCTTATAAAATCGGAAACTTTACAGGATCTGAAAAAGGAGGGAAGAGAAGGCAGAGAGAGTAGGTTTTTTGAGGTTCAGAGGTTCAGAGGCTCAAAGGGGCAAAGGTTCGAAAGAACATAGAATAGAAAAAATCCTAAATCAAATTTATTTCATTTAGGATTTTTTCTATTTATTAAATAATTCTTTTTATTTATGTTTTGATTTTTTACATCTGTTGCTATTTGCTATTTCTGTTTTTGAATTTACATTTAGAATAATTTACATTTTAATTTATGAAATTCTCTTCATTGCAGGATTATGAAGCAGTTATTTGCAGACCTTTTCTCAGAAGTTCTAAAAAAACATCAGGACTTGTCATTTGAGAATATAAAACAATAAACATTTCATCTCCGTTTTTACTAAATACTGCGATATTGCCGTCTTGGGTAAGAGTAACGGTTTTCATATCAGAAAATAAAAAGTCTTTGTTGTTGATAATAACTTTTGTTTTAGATAAAACTGTATTTTTGTTGTACTTGCTTAATCTTGAAAGAGGTGCATGAACCATTTGATTCATTATTGGGTTATTATCCGTTGATGTTTTAAAAACAATATTGTTTCCGTTGTCTAGCTGCTCAGCCAAAATTGGTGTGCGTTGTTCGTGATAAAGATTCTTAAAATGATTTATTAATTCCATATAATTTTTAACATCCGAATTAATTATATACCATTCTTCACCATCATTTTTTTGAAATGCAAGATTTAATAATGACATTTTGCCACTATAAAAACTTACTTCATTTGTAATATCTCTAATAGAAATCTGTTTTCTTTTTTTAGTTTTTCGATTTATAATTGTAATATCATTTTCTGAAAGTTCAAAGTTTACTTTTGGTAACATTTTGCGTGATAATACGAAAAAGAAAATACCGCCAATTAGAAAAAGAAAAATGCTTTTTTTTGATTTGTTTGCTAATTCTGATATCTCAGCAGAATGGTTAAACAAGAAGAAAAAACAAGTTGCACCAATTGTTAGGCATAATATTGCAACAGCCATTAATAAATTACTATTTAATGCACTTGAATTATATGTTTTTTTCATAATATTTTATTGTAATACTTAATTCTTGCCAGATCTGGCATTTGAAGTTAAGAAGAGAGGTTAATTTGCTAAATGGCTGTTATATAATTTATGCAGATAAACAGCAGCTATAAGTAGTATTGTAATTATTAAACCAGTAAAGAACCATATTTTTGGAGCTGGAAGTTTTGTCTCGTATTCTTTTGTATAAGAAGACGGCATAGTATGGTCATCAGTACTATATCCACAGCTGGTGCATACGGTTACTCCTGAGCGGGAAAAAGGTATAATAGGGATAAACCAAATGTGATAATATTTTTGGTAATACTGAATTTGAGTAGTATGTGTTTTTTTGCAGTCTGCACAAGATATATTGTTTGATTGCTCCTTTTTTGTTTTTACAGTTCGTGTTCCGTAAACAATCATGATATATTATTTTTTAAAATAGTTATTGCCTAAATCGAAATTTATTTTTTTAATAAACAGATGATTTCAGGATGTTATAAAAGATAAAAACCGAGTGTAAATTTCTTCTTTAGGAGCTTTTCATAGGGCTTTTAAAAGTTCAAAAAATATTAAAAAAGGATATTTATGAATGTTTGTAATTGTCTGTTAATTTTAGAATTACAATAAAATCTAAATTGTAGAACAATATTTGGAGTCGAAAACGATGACTTTACTATTTAAGTTTAAAAAAGATTCCAGCTGCGGTATGATTTCCATTTCTAAAAAACGGACTTCGGGATTGGATTTATTTTCGTTTTTGATGCGGGCTGTTAATTTGATCTTTTTAATTTTAGTACTGTCCTTAGAAGTAAGAACATAATGATAACTCATTGCTCCGGACTTTGTAACAATATCTATTACATTGTTAAGTGAAATCACTTTCTTTTTACCCCGCAGCGTAATTTTGTACAAAGCGTTTTCGGTTTTATCAAAAATAAATGTCTTTTTATTTTTAATCATGAATTTGTAAATGCCATTAAAAATTAAAACAGCACTTATAAAAATAGAGATAATAAATCCGATTTTGAAATCACTTAAGTGTGATAAAATAAATCCGGAAGCCAAAACTAAAATTCCCGATATGCATTTTAAAATGATATTTGATTTTACATACCAATAAGGACTATATGACATTTGACTCGCTGAAACTGTGAAATTATAGTAATTCTGCATTTAGTATTCTCTTTATATTGCTGATTATCTTTTAGCTAGAAGAAAAATCATTGCTATGAAATACTAAATTCATTGTTTGAGACTAAAAAGGAAGCCTTTGTAAGTTTTTAAAATAACAGTTTAAGGTAATTTATGCTTTGAAGAAACATTTTGCAAAAAAAAAACGAGATACGTTTTACCGTATCCCGTTAATTAGTTTTTAGTTTTAATTTTTATTTATTCTCATAAGTTGTATTTCAATGTGATTCCGTAAGTTCTTTGATCACCTAATACACCAGCATATTGTCCTGCGTTACCTCCTGCAGGCAATAACTGCTCATAATAATCTTTGTTTAAAAGGTTACGTCCCCAAAAGTGAACAGATAAACCTTGAGATGCACGGAAACCTAAACGAGCATTAAAAATGGCATATCCCGGAACAACTAAATATTTTGAAGCCGAAGGGCTTGAAGAAAATTCAGAACGAGCGTAAGAATCAATAGCAAGGAAAACTTTTCCTGCGTTTCCAAAGAATCTTGCACTATCAGAAAGTTCACCGCCTAAAGATCCTGCCCATCTTGAAGCACCCGGAAGATTAGTTCCTGAAACATCTTTGAAAGATACCGGAGCTCCGGTTTCTTCTAACGGAAGCGGCGCATTAGTAAATTTTTCATAAATAGCATCTGTATAAGTTGCGGCACCATTTATCGTTAAATGAGAACTTACTACAAAACTTGCATCTAATTCAACACCTTGTACACGTACTTTATCTGCATTAGCAAGATAACCACGGTTTACACCCAGTTCAGCAGCCTGAACGTTAGTTTGAAAATCTTTAATGTCTGTTTTAAAGGCAGCAATATTGAAGATTGAATTTTTGAAAGGAGAAGTTTTTACCCCAACTTCATAGTGATATACTTTTTCAGGTCTAATAACCGCAAGATCTAATAAAGGAGCACCTTTAGAATCTGTTGGAAGTCCCGCAACGTTTACACCAACCGGTTTGTAGCTTTTTGCAAAAGTTCCGTAAGCATTGATTCTGTCATTTGCTTTAAAAGTAACTGTTATGTTTCCAGAAAAGTCAGTATTATCAGTACTTGAATCAAATGCCTGATCAGAATAAACTAATTTTTTCAAAGCTAACAATGCCGGATCAGTAGTTTGTAAACCTCCGTATGTTGTACGAGCGTAGTGCGCGTCTTTTTTATCAAAGTTATATCTTAAACCTGGTAAAACGTGTAACCAATCTGTAATTGCCCAGTCAATTTGTCCAAATACTGCAGCACTCGAAGCTCTGATTCTTGCATCAGTTTTAATTCCGTATCCTTCAAAAAGACCCGGAGTTTTCCATAATGCACTTGTTGTACTTTGAGAGAATCTCCATTGTGCATTTCCAGATTCTTCTGTTCCATCAGTTTGAGATGTTTGATCGATAAAGAATACTCCGGCAACACCGCTAATTTTTGATGTTAACTGCCCTGCGTAACGAACCTCTTGTGTAATTTGAGTTTGTCTTGTTGGGTTTTGAGATTTAGCCAATACTTGTAATCCTGTAAAATCCCTGTCATTTGATGGATCCCAGTTCCAAAAACGCCATGCAGTTGTAGAAGTAAGAGTTCCGCCTCCAATTTTTGTATCAACATTTAAAGATAAACCTCCCATATCCTGATTAGAACGCCAAGGTGTATCCTGATCAATTCTGCGATCAAAAGCATTTTGGCTTGGAAGCTGATAATTTAAATCTTTAATAATGGCATCAAACTGACGGTAAGCAGCTCTTTGAGTTGGAGCAACACCAGCAACAACCTGTGCATATCCATCAGGACGCTGCGTTGTAATATCAGCAGCAAATATAACGTTAGTATTTACAGTTGGAGTCCAAAGTAACTGACCTCTAATACCTTGATTGTTTAATGTATTGGTAGATCTTCCGGTTGCAACATTATCAACTAAACCATCACGAGATGTACCTGAAAAAGATAATCTACCTGCAACTTTGCTTCCTAAAGCACCAGTAACAGAAGCTTTAGCCTGAAGGAAAGAATAATTTCCGTAGCTCACTTCAAAGTCAGCGCCTGATGTAAAACTTGGTTTGCGAGTTGTAATATTGAATGCTCCGGAAGTTGTATTTTTTCCGAATAAAGAACCTTGTGGCCCACGTAAAACCTCAATTTGTTCTACGTCGATAAAGTCAAGAGTTGTCGCAGCCGGACGAGCATAATAAACACCGTCAACATAAAATCCAACTCCCGGATCGATACCGTCATTTGTTAATCCGAATGGAGAACCTAAACTTCTAATGTTGATTCCAGTATTTCTTGGATTTGAAGAATAAAGCTGTACTGAAGGAACTAATTCTTTAATACGGTTTACGTTAAAAGCTCCGGTTTGTTCTGCCTGTTTTCCTGTAATAACAGAAATGGCAATTGGCACATCCTGAACTTTTTCAATTCTTCTTCTTGAAGAAACCACAACTTCAATAAGTTCGTTTTCCTCTTTAAGCAAAACCTGAATTGGATTTACAGGGATTGAAGTAACTTCAATTTCAGATGTTGTATAACCTACATACTGAATTAAAAGTGTTAATGGCAATCTTCCTTTTGAATCGATTGTAAATTTACCGCTGTTATCTGTAACGGCACTTGTTGTAGTTCCTTTAATTACCACGTTTACGGCTTCTAAAGGGATATTTTCGCTTGTTGTAACAACACCTTCAATGTTTTGTGCAAATGAAATAGAGAAGGTTAAAAAGAATAAAATTGTAAGTATATTTTTAGTAGAATTTTTCATGTTTTATAGTAAGTATATATGATTAGTAGAATTTAAAATAAAATTTTTTTAAATCAACAGCACATACATATAATAGATGAATTTCTATTTACAGGAGCAGAAAGTCCTGTTTGTTTATTTTGCAAAAATTTTGATACACCCGATGGACTAAAATGTACTTTCATGTTAAAAATTTTGTAAATGGTTAGTTAATTATTTTGTGCAAATATAAATATTAATTCTATCGATTTACTAGGAATTAGAAAATATTTTTTTATTTATTTACCAATGAAGCTATTGTGATACCTTCCATAGCCTTTAAAGTTTTGTCTCTAATAAGCATTAAACCGTGACGCAGACTGCATTCAGACTCGGTTTTACAATCAGAGCAAGGCTCGTAAAAATTTAAAGAAGCGCATGGCAAAAGTGCAATTGCACCGTCAAATAATCGGTGAATTTCTGCCAAAGTGATGTCATTTTTTGATTTTATCAGGTAATATCCGCCAAATTTTCCCTGCTTACTGCTCACAAAACGTCCTCGTTTTAAGTCTAAAAGAATCTGTTCTAAAAACTTTTTAGGAATGTTAGCGCCATCAGCTATTTCTATAGTTCTAGAAATGTGATTTTCGTCTTGTTCTGCTAAATAAAGTAAGGCCTTAAGGGCGTATTTTGCTTTATGTGATAACATCTATATAATTAATTGTAAAATGTAAATGTATGAATTTAAACTTGAAACTGAAAACTGCGACTGCAAACTGTTTTTCTTTTTCTACCAGCTTCCGCCAGAACCTCCTCCGGAGAATCCGCCTCCGCCAAATCCACCGCCGAAACCGCCGCCTCCGCCAGATGAACCACCGCCAAAACCTCCAAATCCACCGCCGCTGCTTCTGCCAAGACTGCTTAAAAGGATTACATCCATCAGGCTTGGACCGCCGCCACTGCTGCCAGAATTTCCACCTCCTCTTTTGCCGCGGGAAAGTAAAATTAAAACAATTACAACAATTACGATAAATGGAAGTATAGGAAAGTCTTTTCCTTTAGACTGCTTGCGTTCGCCTTTGTATTTGCCTTTAAAAACATCAAAAAGCGCATCGGCACCTTTATCAAGTCCACGATAATAACTTCCGGCTTTAAATTCGGGAATAATAATGTTTCTGGTAATTTCTCCTCCAATTCCTGCGGTTAAACGATCTTCTAATCCATAACCAGGCGAAATCCAGATTCTTTTTTCGGCTTTAGCCAATAAAATTAAAACACCGTTGTCTTCTTTTGCTTGTCCAATTCCCCATTCCTGAGCCCATTTTGGAGTAAGAATTCCAATATCTTCTCCTTTTAAGCTTTCAATAGTAATCACTACAATTTGAGTGGAAGTGGAATCAGAATAACGAACTAGTTTTTCTTCTAACTGCGTTTTTTCAGCAGCACTTAAAACATTTGCATAGTCGTAAACAGAAGTTTGAAAATCCGGTTTTTTTGGAATATCAAATTGAGCAAAAATGCTATTGCTGATAAAAAGCGTGATTAACAAAAGAGTAAACTGAAAAATTCTGTTGGAATTTAAAATTTTATTATTGGAATTTTTCATTATTTATCCTTTTGAGATTTCGTTAGATAATTCGTTTGTATCGTCTGCTAATGAAGGAAAATGCTTTTTTAGCTGCTCACCGGCATTCAAAATACCGTCAACAATTCCCTGTTTAAAGTTACCAGATTTAAAATGATTGGTCATAATGTCTTTGGTACAATCCCAAAAATCATCAGCAACCAAATCATCGATTCCTTTGTCTCCGCAAATCACGAAGTTTTTATCCTCAACTGCAAAATAGAGTAATACACCATTTTTTAGTCTGGTTTCATGCATTCGTAATTCATGAAAAACTTCTAAAGCTCTGTCATAATGAGCTTTAGAAGTGGTTTTTTCTATATGAACCCTAATTTCGCCAGAAGTATTATTTTCGGCCATGCGAATAGCTTCAACAATTTCCTGCTCTTCTGCTTTGGTTAAAAAATCTTCTACTTTTGACATGTGAAATATTTTAGAGTTTAGATTTGTGATTTTAGATTATTTTCTAAAAATATTAAATTCTTAGAATTTTACTTCAACTGGTTTGTCTGCTCCGGTAGAAGCTTCGAAGTATGGTTTTTCTTTAAGACCATACATTCCAGCTAAAATATTTCTAGGGAAAGTATTAATATTATTGTTATAAGGCTTAACCGCTTCGTTAAAACGAGTTCTAGCTGTTAAGATTTGGTTTTCTGTACTGGTCAATTCATCTTGTAGTTTCATAAAGCTTGCATCAGCTTTAAGATTTGGATATTGTTCAACACTTACCAATAATTTTGATAAAGATGATGAAACTCCTGATTGTGCAGAGTTGAATGCGGCTAATTGTTCAGGTGTTACATTTGATGGATCAATTGTAATTCCTGTCGCTTTAGCACGAGCTTCGATAACTGCTGTCAATGTAGTTTGTTCATGTTTAGCATATCCCTTCACGGTATTAACTAAATTAGGAATTAGATCGTTTCTTCTCTGATATGCAGTATTAACATTTCCCCAACTTTCTTTTACGTTTTGGTCAAGCGTTACTGCAGTATTATAAATACCAGTTGCCCAGCTGTATAATCCAATGACGATTACTATTACAACTCCAAGAATTATTAATCCTTTTTTCATATTTGTTTTGATTTAAGTTTATTTCTATTTTTAATTACAATTCGTTTTTGATGTCGTTCAATTGTGTTTTAATGGTCTCTAATTTACGTATTATTTCGAATTTATCTAATGTTTTCTTCTGACCTTCTTTTAAATGTGTTTTGGCACCTTCAAGGGTAAAACCTCTTTCTTTAACTAAATGATAAATCAACTGCAGATTGGTTACATCCTCTGGAGTAAACATTCTGTTGCCTTTGGCGTTCTTTTTTGGTTTCAGAATATCAAATTCGCTGTCCCAAAATCGTATCAAGGATGCATTGACATTAAAAGCTTTGGCAACTTCGCCAATGCTGTAATATCTTTTATCTTTTGAAAGCTCAATATGCATGTTTTTTTGTTTCTAATTTATTTCAAAAATAATACTTTTTGCAGTATTAATCTAATGACTGATTTTCCTGGTTTGCCATTTTGGAAATTGCCACGTATTCTGCCGCCGAAATATTACCGTAATAGAAGTTCAGCGGGTTGACAACATTACCATCTTTATGTACTTCATAATGACAATGCGGCCCTTCAGATCTTCCTGTGCTTCCTACATAACCAATTACGTCACCGCGTTTGACATGTTGTCCGGGTCTGCAGTTATATTTGCTTAAATGCGCGTACAAACTCTCATATCCAAAACCATGCCTGATCACAACATGGTTCCCAAAGCCAGAAGCTGTGTTGTCAGCTCTTGCCACAACGCCGTCGCCGGTGGCATAAACAGGCGCTCCTGTGTTGGCAGTAAAATCCATTCCGTTATGCATTTTTCGCACTTTCGTGAAAGGATCGATCCTGTATCCAAAACCAGATGCAACACGTTTTAAATTTTCATTTCGCACGGGCTGAATCGCCGGAATCGCTAACAATAAACTTTCTTTTGCACCGGCTAATTTCAATATTTCATCTAATGATTTCGACTGAATCGCCAATTCTTTTGAAAGTTTATCGACTCTTTTTGTCGTATTCAAAACCAGCTGCGAATTGTTATAACCTTCTAATGTTTTATATCTTTCAGGGTTTCTAAAACCTGCATTTCTAATAGAATCCGGAATTTCGGCTTTATTAAAATATACTCTGTAAATATTATTGTCACGTTCCTCTAAAGCCTCTGCGGCAGCGTCAATTTCGTCCAGTTTTTTATTCAAAATGGAATATTGCAGCTTTAAATTTTCAATTTCACGTGCCTGCAAACGATCTTTTGGCGTTTCAAAATACGGAGTGTTAATTAAAAGTACAAAAACTAAAAATCCAAACAATGCCGAAGCCACTAAAAACAGTAAAGCATAACCGATTTTGATTCTTTTTCTGGTTTTTATTTTTGTATAAGCCAGATTTTCTGAGTCGTAATAATATTTTACTTTCGCCATATTTTAAAATACGCTATTTTTGCAGCTTGTAAAATCAATTAGTCGAACAATAGTGCTAAATGTTTCAATTGTTGACAGCTTTTTTACAAGAACAAAATAATTTGATAATTTGGGGGAATTACATAATTATATAATGCGCAAAATAGGCAATTTATTGTTGAAAAGCATAAGTTTTAATTTTCGATTTTAAAATTAACGCATTATTAATTTGAGATTATTTCTAATTGTCACATTATCAAATTGACACATTTGTAAACAGATACATTTTCTAATTTAAATATGAAATCACAAGACGTACGTAAGCAATTTTTAGACTTTTTTAAAAGCAATGGACACCTTATTGTTCCATCGGCTCCAATCGTTCTTAAAGACGATCCAACCTTAATGTTCAATAACTCGGGAATGGCCCAGTTTAAAGAATTTTTCCTAGGGAACGGAACTCCAAAAAGTCCAAGAATAGCCGATACTCAAAAATGTCTTCGTGTTTCAGGAAAACATAATGACCTTGAAGATGTAGGTTTTGATACGTATCATCATACTATGTTTGAGATGTTAGGAAACTGGTCTTTTGGAGATTATTTCAAAAAAGAAGCTATCAACTGGGCTTGGCAGCTTTTGACAGAAGTTTATAAAATCCCAAAAGAAAATCTTTATGTTTCTGTTTTTGAAGGAAGCAAAGAAGACAATGTTCCTTTTGACCAGGAAGCTTGGGATATCTGGAAAACATTAATCGATGAAGACCGAATTATTCTTGGAAACAAAAAAGACAATTTCTGGGAAATGGGAGATCAGGGACCATGCGGACCTTGTTCTGAAATTCACGTTGATTTACGTCCAGAATCTGAGAAAGCTTTAGTTACAGGAAAAAGTTTGGTAAATAATGATCACCCGCAAGTAGTTGAAATCTGGAATAATGTATTCATGGAATTCAACCGTAAAGCTGACGGATCTCTTGAAAAACTTCCTGCACAACACGTTGATACCGGAATGGGATTTGAGCGTTTGTGTATGGCTTTGCAAGGAAAAACATCAAATTATGATACAGATGTTTTTACACCGCTTATAGAAAAAGTAGAACAAATTACAGGTTTAAAATATACATCTGATGAAGTAAAAAACATCAGTGAAGAACAAAATAAAACCAACATTGCAATTCGTGTTATTGTAGATCACGTTCGTGCGGTTGCTTTTGCAATTGCTGATGGGCAATTACCGTCAAACACTGGAGCAGGTTATGTTATTCGTAGAATTTTACGTCGTGCAATTCGTTACGGATTTACATTCTTAAACACAAAAGAACCTTTTATCAATAAATTGGTAGAAGTTTTAGCGAACCAAATGGGAGAATTTTTCCCTGAAATTAAATCGCAACAGCAATTAGTTACCAATGTAATTCGTGAAGAAGAAGCTTCTTTTTTAAGAACTTTAGATCAAGGTTTACAATTGTTAGAAAATGTAGTTGCAGAAACTACAGGAAAAGAAGTTTCTGGCGCTAAGGTTTTTGAATTGTATGATACATTTGGTTTTCCAAAAGATTTGACAGCTTTAATTTTAAAAGAAAAAGGTTTCTCATATAATGAAGCAGAATTTGAAGTTGAATTACAAAAACAAAAAACACGTTCTCGTGCAGCTTCTGAAGTTTCAACAGAAGACTGGAATGTTTTGATTCCTGGAAATGTAGAAACATTTGTAGGTTATGATAAAACAGAAAACGAAGTAAAAATTACTCGTATTAGAAAAGTTGATTCTAAAAAAGATGGTATTTTGTACCAAATTGTTTTAGATAATACGCCATTTTACCCAGAAGGTGGAGGACAAGTTGGTGATAAAGGAACATTGGTTTCGGCAAACGAAACAATCGAAATTATCGATACCAAGAAAGAAAACAACTTGATTTTACATTTCGCAAAACAGCTTCCGGAAAACGTTGAAGCAGGTTTTGCAGCAAAAGTAAATACTGATTTAAGAACTTCAACTTCAAAAAATCACTCGGCTACGCATTTAATGCATTTAGCTTTGAGAAGTATTTTAGGAACGCATGTGGAGCAAAAGGGATCGTTGGTAAATCCAAATTACCTGCGTTTTGACTTCTCTCATTTCAGCAAAGTTTCTGATGAAGAGATTAAACAAGTTGAGGCTTCTGTAAACGCTCAGATTGAAGCACAATTACAGTTGGTTGAACATAGAAATATTCCAATTCAGGAAGCATTAGATAAAGGTGCAATGGCTTTATTTGGTGAGAAATACGGCGATAATGTTCGTATGATTGAGTTTGGTGATAGTAAAGAATTATGCGGTGGTATTCACGTAAAAAATACAGCAGAGATCTGGCATTTCAAAATTATTTCTGAAGGTGCTGTTGCGGCAGGAATTCGTCGTATCGAAGCGATAACTGGTGATGCGGTGAAAAACTTCTATCTAAACCAGGAAAATACATTGGCAGAGATAAAAGAAACGCTTAAAAATCCACAGGATATTTTGAAATCTGTTGCTTCTCTTCAGGATGATAATGCTAAGTTGAAAAAACAAGTAGAGCAGTTGCTTAAAGAAAAAGTAGGCGCTTTAAAAACAGAATTAGAGAAAGATTTCCAAGAAGTAAACGGAGTAAATTTCCTTGCTAAACAAGTAGATTTAAGTATGGCTTCTACAAAAGATTTGGCTTCGGCTTTAGGAAGTTCAAAACCGGATTCGTTTGTTTTTTTAGCTTCTGTTGAAGATGGTTTACCAAATATTCACTGTTATATCGCTAAAGAATTGGTTGCAAGTAAAAGCTTAAATGCTAATGTAGTAATCAAAGAATTAGGAAAATATATTGACGGAAATGGAGGAGGACAGCCTTTCTTCGCATCTGGAAAAGGAAAAAATGCTGCTGGAGTTGTAGAAGCTTTGGCTAAGGCGGTTGAGTTTTTAAAGTAAGTTTTTTTTTAATCTCGCAAAGACGCAGAGTCGCAAAGTTTTTTTAAGCTTTGCGACTTTTTTATTGTGCTGATTTTATTGCTAAGGTTTTTTTGTAAAGTGTTTTTAATCTCGCAAAGGCGCAGAGGCGCAAAGTTTTTTTTACAATCGTTGTGATATTTTTATTTTTAAGCTTTTATTTTTGTAAGTTTATACTTTAATTTTTAATAAATGACTGAGAATGAAATTTCGGCTGTTGTAGTTGATGCTTGTTATAAAATACATGTAAAATTGGGGCCTGGATTGTTGGAGTCAGTATATGAAGCTATTTTGTATCATGAATTGACAAAGAGAGGGTTGAGTGTTGAAAGACAAAAAACGTTGCCTGTTATTTGGGATCAAATAAATTTAGATATTGGTTTTAGAGCAGATTTAATAGTAGAAAATAAAGTGATTTTAGAAATAAAATCAATAGAACAGCTAACAGATATCCACGCAAAACAAGTGCTGACTTATCTTAAAATCACAAAAATGAAACTAGGCCTACTTATAAACTTCAATGTACCAATTATCAAATTTGGTATAAAAAGGGTAGTTTCAAATCTTTAATTAAACACTTATAAAAACTTAAAATAAAAAGCAAAGTCGCAAAGCTTTAAAAAAAACTTTGCGACTCTGCGTCTTTGCGAGATTAAAAAAAGACTTCTACTTACGCTCACCAATTTGCTGACGCCACATAGCGTAATACAAACCTCTCTCCACAATTAAATCATCATGTTTACCTTGCTCGATGATTTTTCCTTGTTCTAAAACGAAGATTCTATCAGCGTGCATTACAGTTGATAAACGGTGTGCAATTAAAACCGTGATTCTGTTTTTATCAGATATATTTCTAATTGTAGCATTAATTTCTTCTTCAGTAATAGAATCCAACGCCGAAGTTGCTTCATCAAAAATCAATAAATTCGGATTTCTAAGAATCGCTCTGGCAATAGATAAACGTTGTTTTTCTCCACCCGAAACTTTGATTCCGCCTTCACCAATTGTAGTGTTTAAACCATCTTCGGCACGTTTAAGAAGTTTATCACAGCTGGCTCTTTTTAAAGCGTCGTATAACTCTTCGTCAGTTGCATTTGGTTTAACGAATAATAAGTTTTCGCGGATTGTTCCAGAGAATAATTGTGCATCCTGCGTTACAAAACCTAATTGTTTTCTTAAGTCTAGTAAATCAATTTCTGTAGAATCAATATCATTATAAAGAACCTGACCTTCAGCCGGAGTATACAATCCAACTAATAATTTAACCAAAGTTGTTTTTCCGGAACCAGACGGACCAACAAACGCAACGGTTTGACCTTGTTTGATTTCAAAATTGATATTTTCAACGGCTTTGAATTTTGCTGTTTTATGCTGAAAACTAACATTCGAAAATAATAACGACTGAATTGCTCCAACATGTTTTGGATTTTTTGGACGGAATTCTTTTGGAGCGCTTAATAGTGTTTTGAAATTTTCCATTGAGACTTTGGTTTCATTCAAAGCAATAATGAAATTTCCAAGTTCCTGAAGCGGACCAAAAATGAAAAACGTAAAGAATACCATTGTAAGCAAATCACCCACAATAATTTTTCCTCCAAATAAGAAATAATACAAAGTGAAAACAACGCAAGTTCTTAAAAAGTGAACTGTTGTTCCCTGAATAAAACTCAAACTTCGAATAAATCTGATTTTTTCTAATTCTAATTGCAGAATTTTAAAAGTGTTTAAGTTCAAACGTTTCTCTTCTTGGTACGTTAAACCAAGACTTTTTACCAATTCGATGTTACGTAAACTTTCTGTTGTTGAACCTGCCAAAGCATTTGTTTGATTGACAATTTTTTTAGAAACAATTTTGATTTTTTTACCTAAATAAGAACTTACCAAAGCAATAATTGGAGCTGTAATTAAAAAGATAAGTGAGATTCGAAAATCAATTCGAGCAACATAAAGAATTACAAAAATGAATCCGATAACGGTTTGAAAAATCAAAGAAATCGAAAGCGTAATTAATTTTTCAGAATCAGATCGAACTTTGGTTAACTTACTCAAAGTTTCACCGCTTCGCTGATCTTCAAATTCAGCGTAAGGTAAATCGAGGGATTTTTTAATTCCGTCGGTATACATTTGAGCACCAGTTCTCTGGATCACAACATTAGTGAAATAATCCTGAAAGTTTTTGGTAATTCTGGAAATCATCGCAGCACCAAGTGAAAGCCCAAGCCAGAAAGAAAGAGATTTGATAAAACCAGTTGGATTTCCTTCGTATTTGTGTAATCCAACACCGCAATCCTGCATTAATTTACCGGTAATAATAGAGTCTGATAAACTGAAACAAATGTTTATGGAGGCCATAATCAAAGCAAAAAGCAAAAGCATTTTGTGTTTGATTATATAAGAATATAATAATTTCATATAGAGTATAAAAAAATGGAAGATGCAAAAGTAAGCAATAGTTTGTCTTGATGGAGTTGATTTTTGTTATTAAAAATGTAAATTTTTAATAATTGATTTTTAGCTTATATCGAAGGGATTATTGTTTAATAACACAATGAGCAAGTATTGGTATTTATTTGAGAAATTATATTTATAATGATAAAGATTATTATTGAATAGAATAGAATGCAT
This sequence comes from Flavobacterium sp. NLM, assembly GCF_002210235.1. Taxonomy (NCBI): domain Bacteria; kingdom Pseudomonadati; phylum Bacteroidota; class Flavobacteriia; order Flavobacteriales; family Flavobacteriaceae; genus Flavobacterium; species Flavobacterium sp. NLM. The sequence goes on along the minus strand of NZ_LIAC01000010.1, from coordinate 127,953 downwards.
CAACTAGTTCTTGAGATAAAAAATACCTTATTATAATAGTAAAATGACAGGAATAGCTCATTTTTTTAAGTGGTGTGCGATATGTTTGTTTGTATAAATCTAATACATGCCAAATGAAAAAGAATTTACTCCTTTTCTTAATTTTAATTTTTACATTCCTTTCATGTTCAAGTAATGATAGTGATAATACTGAAGATGATACGACAATATTACCTAAAGCCATTATATCTATTTATCCTGGGTTTAGTTCTGATACTGCTCTTTTTTCTTACGATAAGAATAAAATTAAAAGTATATCCTATAAAAAAGATAAAATTTATTACCATTATGAGGATAATGTAATTGTGGGTAAAACGTATTATAATATTGTTCAAGGTAAAGAAGTTAAAATTAACGAAGAGACCTATTCTTATACAAATGGAAGATTAGCATCAATTAAATATCTGGACAATTGGGCATCATCTCCTCGTAAAATTAATATAAGATCGGTGTACACATATTTATCAGATACTTTAGTTAAAGAACAAAGATTTAGTACAGATTATTTAACTAAGATCGAAGCAGAAGATGATTATTTTTCTTTACTTAAGATTAAAAATGGAAATCTGATTAAAAGGGATTATGTAAAAACAAAAACAGGCATCACTTCTTATACATATACTTATGTTTATGATAATATGAATTCTCCTTTTAAAAATATTACAGGTATGAGTTTACTTATAAATGATGAAGAATCATCTTTTAATAACCGTTTAAGTAGTTTTTCTGTCGATTCAAGTGATTATCTTGATATAAAAGACTATAAATATGATATGAAAGGATATCCAATCTTAGAAACATATTATAAAGGAGGAAAACAAGTAACAGCCATTACAAAATATTTATATTAATTACCCAGAACCAAATACTTCATGTATTTGGTTTTTTTATTGGTAAAAATTGGTGAAATTCGTGTTTAAATAATATGCCATGCAATTCAGAACTCAAATTCCAATTTCAAAAAGCAACAATCCAATCGATTATAATTCGAAGATACTTTCTGTAGGTTCTTGTTTTGCAGAAAATATGGCAGAGAAATTTGATTATTTTAAGTTTCAAAACGAAACAAATCCGTTTGGAATTATATTCAATCCCGTTTCAATTGAAAAATTATTTAGTCGGGTTTGTAAAGAAGAATTGTTTACAGAAAAAGATGTTTTTTTTCACAATGAACGCTGGCATAGTTTCGAAGTTCATTCAGACTTAAGTAATGCTGACCGACAAGAATTGTTAGAAACACTCAACAAAGCGGTTACAGAAACCAACAAAAAGTTAAAAGAAGCTACCCATATCATTATTACATTTGGAACTTCATGGATCTACAGAAATATCGAAAGCACTGAAATCGCTGCCAATTGTCATAAAGTTCCTCAAAAACAATTTTTAAAAGAATTACTATCAGTTGATGTAATTCAAAAAAGTATTCAAAACACAGTCGATTTAATTCAGACTTTAAATCCAGAAATCAATTTCATTTTCACGATTTCACCAGTACGCCACATTAAAGATGGTTTTGTAGAAAATCAATTAAGTAAATCACATTTATTTTCAGCGCTGCATTCTGCGTTAAATAGGGAACACTTTAAACTGAACACTGCATACTTTCCCTCATACGAAATCATGATGGACGAACTTCGCGATTATCGTTTTTATAACGAAGATATGCTGCATCCCAACCAAATTGCGATCGATTATATCTGGAAACTTTTCAGCGAAAATTATATTTCACAAGAAAGTATCTCAACAATGCTGGAAGTAGACGAAATTCAAAAAAGCCTGCGTCACAGAAGCTTCAATCCCGAATCAGAACAGCACCAAAAATTCCTTGCCAAACTTCAGCAGAAAATGAATCTTTTACAAGAAAAGATTTCCCATATTAAATTTTAATTTTCAGCAAGCACCAAACATTTATGAAATATTTAGGCATAAAAAAACTTTGTGTCTTAGAGCCTTCGTGGCTAAAACTCAAAAGTAAGAAATTAACTATTTTACAGTGAAATTTTAGAATAATTCCCAATAATTATGTAAATTGTTAAAGGCTTAAATTTTCCATTTTTGTAAGATGTGTAACCATGCTTTTTTCAGAAGCAATTAAATCCTGTATTTTATTGACCTATGAATAAGAAACCAATTTATTACGTAAAAAAAACACTTCGTGTACTATTATGGTGCGTGGTTTCTGTAGTTGCACTTTTATTACTTCTTATTATATTAATTCAGGTTCCTTCTGTTCAAAATTTCACCAAAGACAAAGCGATTTCCTATCTCCATAAAAAGATAAAAACCAAAGTTTCATTAGATCATATTTCTATCAAATTTCCGAAAGATGTAGTTCTGGAAGGTTTTTATTTTGAAGATCAAAAAAAAGATACTTTGCTGGCAGGTAAACGTTTAGAAGTCGATGTTGACCTTTTTAAATTGGTTAGCAGTAAACTCGAAATCAATTCTGTTTCGCTTGAAAATGTAAAAGCCAATATTTCCAGAAATAAAGACGGCGTTTTCAATTTCGATTATATCATAAAAGCATTCGAATCAAAAGAACCCAAAGTTGAAGATCCAAATGCTAAACCATTTAAAATATCAGTTGTAAAAGTAAATCTGGATAATATCAAATTTAATTTTAAAGATGATTATTCTAAAAATGACATTGCCGTAAAACTGACGCATTTCGATACTAAATTCAATAAGTTCGATTTGGATAAAATGGATTTTGATATTCCGAATATCGATTTAAATGGATTAAAATTAGTTTTAAATCAGGATGTTGTGGAACAAATTGCAGTTGTTTCGGTAAAAACCGTAGATACAATTTCAAAACGCAAAGACTTCAAATTAAAATTGGGAAAAATCAGTTTGTCAAAAATTGATGTTGCTTATGACAATAAAGATTCAAAATTAGATTCGGGAATAAAACTCGGAAATCTGAATTTATCTGTAAATGAAATCGACTTAAACAAACAAGTTTTAGATTTCGATACTTTCGAACTTAAAAACCTTAGCGGAAATCTGCGTTTAGGAGTAAAAGATAAACAAATACAAACTCCAAATTTAGATACAACAGCGATAAAACAAGCAGGCTGGAAAGCAAAACTAAATAAAGTCAACATACAAAACATTGCTTTTAAATTTGATAATATGCAATCGAAACCAACTTTAAAAGGAATCGATTACAGCCATTTAAATCTAAGTAAATTCAATCTTGAGGCCGAGAAATTATATTATGGTAACGATATTATTTCGGGCAATATAAAATCACTGGCAGCAACAGAAAAAAGCGGATTGAACATTCAGTCTTTAAAAACAGATTTTTTCTACGGTCCAAAAAATGCCTATTTAAATAATCTGTATTTAAAAACACCGCAAACGCTTGTAAAAGATAAAATCAAAGTTGAATACAAGTCACTCGCAGCACTTCAAAAAGATATTGCAAATCTTGCTGTCGATGCTAATTTGAAAGATTCAAAAATATGGTTTAAAGACATTTTGTTATTTGCTCCCGATTTACAAAAAACAAATCCTTTTAAGAGCAATCCAAATGCTATTTTATACATAAACAGCCGTGTAAGCGGAAAAGTAAAAGATTTGAATATTCCGAAATTCGAAATGAGCGGAATTGGAACTACAAAAGTTGCCCTTTCGGGGAAAATAACCGGACTTCCTGATGCGCAAAAAGCATATTATGATTTAGATATCAAAAAAATTGCTACGACTTCTAAAGACATAAATACGTTTGTACCAGCCGGAACAATTCCGAAAAATATTCAGCTTCCGTCGCAAATAAACCTGCAGGGAAAATTTAAAGGTTCTGTGCAGAATTTCAAAACCAATCTGGCTTTAAACAGCAGTTTCGGAAATGCAAAAGTTGATGCTTTATTCGATCAGCGTGTTAAGAAAAAAGAGAAATACGACGCAACGGTTTATTTACTTGATTTTGATTTAGGCCGATTAATCAAAAACGATTCGATTGGAAAAATTACGCTTAAAGCGAAAGTAAAAGGAAATGGTTTAGACCCGAAAACAGCAAAAGCAGAATTAGACGGAATTGTACAGAAAGCGGTTTTCAACAGATATACATATAGAGATTTAGCTTTAAAAGGAAATATTGCAAACGGTTCATTCGCAGTAAAATCTGGAATGCAAGACCCAAATTTGAACTTTGATTTAGTTGCAAGCGGAAATACACAAGAAAAATATCCGTCAATAAAATTAAAACTAAACCTGGATATTGCTGATTTGGAAAAACTAAATCTTCATGCCGGACCAATGAAACTTCGCGGTAATGTTGATGCGGATATTGCGAATAGTAATCCGGATTTTCTGAACGGAAAAGTATTTCTTTCGAACATTCAGATTTTGCAGGATAAAGAACCAATCGTTTTAGATTCAGTTCGTGTCATTGCTTTTTCAGATAATACCCGAAACAATATTAAAATATCTTCTCAGTTTTTAAAAGCTGAGGTTGATGGAAAATACAAATTGACCACTTTGACAGCGGCAATAAAAAAATCATTGTCAAAATATATCGATTTAAAAACTCCAAAAGCAAACGGAGAATCTGACGAGCAGCGTCTGGTTTTTACAGTAACGGTTGATAACGATCCAATTCTTTTTAAACTGATTCCGAAACTGACAGGTTTAGAACCCATTAAAATCACTGGAAAATACAATAACGTAACTGATTCTTTAGAAATAAGAGGAACAATTCCAAGAATCGTTTATGCAGAAAACACAATTGCCGACGGAAAAATTAATATTGAAGCCAAAGAAAATGCTTTAGAATATTCTGTTTCTATTGCCACTATTGAAAGCGGTTCATTAAAAATTCCGTTTACTAGTTTATCCGGAAAAGTAGAGAATAATATTTTGACTTATGCGCTTGAAGTTCAGGATGCAAAAGAGAAACAGCAATATTTTATAGCAGGAGAATTTAAAGCAGAAGATTCTAAAAACATATTTAAAATCGATGCGGAAAACTTCATTTTAAATTATGATAAGTGGAATATTGATCCTGAAAATGCAATTGAATTTGGAGACAAACGCCTTTATGTCAATAAATTTTTCCTGAACAATAACGGAAATGAATTAAAAATTCAATCGCAGGGAACACAGGACAATGCGCCGCTGCAAGTCGATTTTGTAAACTTCAAAATCGAAACCATTATGAACATGGTTAAAAAAGATAAACTGTTAATGCAGGGTTTAATTAACGGAAATGCTGTTGTCGAAAACGTAATGACAAACCCAACTTTTACTTCTGATTTAAAAATTGATGATTTTGCTTTTAGAGGGGATGCAGTTGGCGACATTGAAATAAAAGTGGATAATAAAACCACTAATTTATTAAATGCAAATGTGGCATTAACCGGAGAAGGAAACGAGGTAAACCTGACCGGAAATTACAAAATGGATGACGGAAACCTTGATTTAAATTTAGATATTAACAAATTGTATATCAAAAGTATTCAGGGGTTTACAATGGGTAACATAACAGACGGAACGGGATATCTATCGGGAAATTTTAAAGTTGCTGGCAACGCATCAAGTCCAAAAGTTGCGGGCGAATTAAACTTTAACGATGCCGGTTTTAGAATCACACAGCTGAATTCCTTCTTTAAAACCGATAATGAAAAAATCACTTTTAATAATGATGTAATTACCTTTGATAAATTCACGCTTAATGACGAAAACGACAACGAATTATCTGTAGACGGAACGGTTCAGTCTCCTGATTTCAAGAGTTATAATTTTGATTTAGTTGTTACAGCAGATGATTTTAGAGCGATACATTCTAAAGAAGTTGATAACGATTTGTTTTATGGTGATATGTTCCTGGATACCAAACTAAATATTACAGGAAATCTGGACAGCCCGGTTGTCGACGGAACAATTAAAATCAATAAAGAAACCAAGTTTACGGTTGTAATGCCGCAGTCAGATCCATCTATTGCAGATCGTGAAGGAATTGTAGAGTTTGTTGATGAAGACAATATGTACCTGAAACAAACTGTTGAGCTGCAAAATGAACTGAATCAGTCTGATGTAAAAGGAATGGACGTGAATGTAGCCATTTCAATTGATAAAGAAGCAGAATTGACTTTACTTATTGATAAAGGAAACGGTGATTATTTGAAACTGAAAGGTGAAGCTGAATTAGTTGGCGGAATCGACAAATCTGGAAAAACAACTTTGACTGGGAAATACGAGTTTACAGATGGTGCGTATGAAATGAATTTTAACGGAATCCGAAGAAAATTTGATATTCAAAAAGGAAGTTTTATCACCTGGAACGGTGAACCTACAATGGCAAATTTAAATATTACGGCAATTTATAAAGTAAATGCTGCGCCAATCGATTTACTCGGAAATCAGCTTGGAAACGATGATTCAGCCGTAAGAAATACATATAAACAAAAACTTCCGTTTCAGACTTTACTGAAAATGAAGGGAGAATTAATGAAGCCGGAAATTTCTTTTGGAATTGTACTTCCGGAAGGAAATTACGATGTTTCTTCAGATGTGGTTGAGCTTACACAAACCAAGCTGAAACAATTAGAACAAGATCCGGCAGAACTAAATAAACAGGTTTTTGCCCTTTTATTATTAAACCGATTTGTGGGTGAAAATCCGTTTGCAAGTGAAAGCGGCGGTACAAATGCAGAATCTTTGGCAAGACAAAGTGTGAGCAAAATTCTTTCGCAGCAATTAAACAATCTGGCGGGTGAATTAATTAACGGATTTGAAGTCAATTTTGATTTAGAATCAACCGAAGATTACACTTCCGGAACCATGCAAAACAGAACCGATTTGAATGTTGCCGTTTCAAAAAAACTGCTTGATGACAGATTAAAAGTTACTGTAGGAAGTAGTTTTGGTGTTGAAGGTGCGGAGCGTGCCAACGAAGAAAGCACCAACATTGCAGGAGACGTTGCGCTGGATTATCAGCTTACCAAAGACGGACGTTATATGGTTCGTGCTTACAGAAAAAATCAATATCAGGTAGCAGTTGAAGGTCAGGTTGTAGAAACGGGTGTTGCTTTTATTATTACGATGAGTTACAATAAATTCAGAGAACTTTTTCATCGATCAGAACAAGAAAAGCAAATGATACGTGAAGAAAAAGTCCGTAAAGAGAAAGAAAAACAAAAAAAGAAAGAAGCAAAAGAAAAGGAAAAATTAGAAGAAGAGCAGCAGGAAAATCAAATTGAAGGAAATGAACAAAAAACATAATCATATAGAAAATCAATATATAAAGTATTTTGTACTGTTTTGCCTGTTTTTTGTTTTAGGCTGCAGTAATACAAAATATCTGCCGGAAGGCGATTTGCTTTACGTTGGCGGTTCTGTAAAAGTCAAAGATTCTTTAATAAAGAAAAAAGAAAGAAAAGCACTCGAAAAAGAATTAGAAGATTTATTGCGTCCAAAACCAAACAAACAAATTTTAGGATTACGTCCTAAATTATGGATATACAATCTTGCCGGAGAGCCTAAAAAACAAAAAGGAACCAGATATTGGCTTCGAAATAAAGTAGGTGAGCCGCCTGTACTTTTCAGTAAAGTCGATTTAGATTATAATGCTTCTGTTTTAAGAAATTTTACCGAAAACCGAGGCTATTTTAAAACCCGTGTCAGCGCCGATTCTACAGTTCGAAACAAACGAGTTACGGCAGAATATACCGTTATTCCTAAAAAACAATATATCATTAAAAGCGTGACTTTTCCTGATGACTCTTTGGCAATGTCCAGAATTATAGGAAGATCAAGCCGAAGAAGTTTATTGAAAGTTGGAAAGCCGTATGATTTGGACGTTATAAAAGCCGAAAGAGAACGAATTGACGCCAGACTTAAAGAGAAAGGCTATTTTTATTTTAACCCAGATTACCTTTTGGCTCAGGTAGACAGCAGCAAAGGCGATCACGAAGTAAAAGTTAGAATTGTAATAAAGCCAGATACGCCGCCAAAAGCCCTTACAGCGTATAAAATCAATAATATTTATGTGTATCCAAATTATTCTCTTTCGAATGACAGTGTGGTTTATAGAAAAAGAGATATTACAAAATACAAAGATTTTACAATCATCGATACAACTGAAACCTTTAAGCCAAGGATTTACGACCGAACGATATATTTTAAAAAAGGAGATTTATACAATAGAAAAGATCATAATTTAACCTTAAACCGTTTTGTAAATTTGGGAACATTCAGCTTTGTAAAAAATGAATTTAAACCATCAGACAGTATTCCAAAGACTTTAGATTCGTATTATTACTTAACGCTTCTGCCTAAAAAGTTTATTAGGGTTGAGGTTTTAGGGAAAACAAATTCGGCCAGTTATACTGGAACGGAGGTTAATTTAAATTGGAATAATCGAAACTTTTTTAAAGGTGCGGAATTATTTACTGTCTCTGTTTTTGGCGGTGCCGATTTCCAGCTTGGCGGGGTTAACAAAGGAAAAAATATTTATAAACTTGGAGGAGAAGTTAGTTTGACCTGGCCGAGATTTATAACGCCATTCAATATTGAAGGAAACAGCGAATATGTGCCAAGAACAAAAGCGACTTTAAGATATGAATACCAAAAACGAACTCAATTATATGCGTTAAATTCTTTTAATGCATCGTTTGGGTATTTGTGGAAAGAAAATATAAGGAAAGAACATCAATTAAATGTGATCGATGTTACGTATGTAAGTCCAAATCATGTTACGCCCGAATATTTAGAAGATATTGATGAGGATCCGGCTTTAGGGAAAGTAATTGAAAAGCAATTAATTTTTGGCCCGACTTACAGTTATACGTATACAAACACGATGCAGAAACGCCGAAAAAATACGATCTATTTTAATGGAGAATTAGATTTGGCGGGAAACATAACGGGATTAGTTACAGGAGCAGATTATCCAAATAAAGTAAAAACCATATTTGATGTTCCGTTTAGCCAATATGTGAAAATTAAATCAGATTTTAGGCATTATTTAAAATTAGGAAAAGAAAGTGAATTAGCCAGCAGATTAATCGTTGGCGCTGGATTTGCTTATGGAAATTCAAATACATTACCTACATCAAAACAATTTGTAGTAGGAGGAACCAATAGTATTCGAGCCTTTAGAGCCAGAACTTTAGGGCCGGGAAGTTATGTGATTCCGCCAACGACAAATAACAATTATACACCCGATCAATCGGCAGATTTAAAACTGGAATTCAATACAGAATATCGTGCAAAATTATTTAGTGTTGTAAGAGGCGCTTTATTTATAGATGCAGGAAACATTTGGCTCTTAAATGCAGATCCTAATAAACCCGGAGCTGAGATCTCAAAAGATTTTATGAAAGAGCTTGCCATAGGAGCAGGAGCAGGATTGCGTTTTGATTTGTCGTTCCTTGTTTTAAGAACTGATTTGGCCTTTCCTCTTAGAAATCCAGCGCTGCCAGACGGGCAAAGATGGGTAATCGATGATATTAATTTTGGAAGCGGACCATGGCGAAAAGACAACCTGATTTTGAATATCGCTATTGGATATCCTTTTTAGAAAAAGTTTTGACACGATTTTTTTTTGCCACGAATTTCACGAATTTCACGAATTTTTTTGAAGATGCTTAATTTATGAATTGATCAATAGATACAACGCATAGAATTAGTGAAAATTAGTGAAATTCGTGGCAAAAAAACTTTAGTAAGCTTCAAAAAAAAGAAGTAAATTCGTCTAAATATTTTACAGGAATGCAAAACTTGATCAAAAGAATTATTAGTGTCGGTATTACTATTTTAGTCATTGTTCTGGCTTTTAAATACTGCCAGTTTAAAAAAGATGATGACTCTACAATTGATTATAATACCAATTTAATTCAGCAGCAAATTTTAAATGTTGGAAAACTGGTGGTTACCGAAGGACATTTCTCTGAAGTGATCACTTATAAAAATCAGCAGAAGTATTTGATGAATATGATTTCATTTGAGAAAAAAGCACTTATTGTGGTAAATGCCAATGTTACAGTTGCCTACGATTTGCATAAAATGAAATACGATATCGACGAAAAAAACAAAACCATTACGATTTTAAATATCCCAAAAGAAGAAATCACTATAAATCCCGATATTCAGTTTTATGATGTCGAACAAAGTAAACTGAATCCGTTTACTGGCGACGATTACAATAAAATCAATAAATCGGTAAAAGCCAATCTGGCAAAAAAAATCGAGAAATCAACCCTAAAAACAAACGCCCAAAACAGACTTATAAGCGAATTGTCAAAAATCTTAATAATGACAAATTCAATGGGTTGGAAATTACAATATAACGGAAAAACTATTGAGTCTGAGACTGAGTTGAATCAGGATTTGAAGCTGTAGAGGTTTGCCACAAAGGCGCTAAGACGCTAAATTTAAAGTAATGATTAATCTTAATGTTTGTCATTTCTCGTTCCTCGAAATGACAAGATTGTGGAAAACTTTATGAGAAATAAATCAGCGTATATCAGTTTAAATCAGTAAAATCAGCGGGCAAAAAAACTTCATGCCTTAGTGCCTTTGTGGCAAAGAACTATCAAAAATCAAATCCAATCCCCCAGAAATTAAATGCGCAATTTCAGGACGTTTTTCTTTCAATTGATCCAAATAAACCAATACTTCCTGCAAAAGCTGTTTTTCATCTGAATCTTTTAAAAGTTCCGCAATTTCAACAGATAATAACCAATCGTTTGAATGATTGTTTTTTAGGTTTTCAAAAATAGATTTCAACTCCGTTTTAGAACCTTTATTTTTTCTAATATCTCTAACTGACGCATATAAGTTCTCCAATTCATCACGTTCATCAGTATGTTTTGCTTTTATGGTTTTAGTTGTCGGAACAATATTTATTAAATCAAAACTGTTTACATCAGCTGGGCCAGAAAATGCCGAAATCACTTTTTTACCAATCGCCATATCGTAATTTCCCCAGTCAGGCTGAAACAAAATAGTTTCGCCATGCGTAACAGTACAATTTCTAAAACTGATTAAAATAATTTCTCCGTGTAAGTTTCGGGAGCCTGTAATAATTTCACCTTCAACAATAATATTACCTTCAAACTCCAGTTTTACAGTTTCATTTTCCACAATGCTGTAAGCCTGTAAATCCTTCGGACTCATATCTTCAATTGCCAGATTAAAACCTTTCAGTTTCCCAATCGGACTTCCAAATCCGTGTGGATGCGTTAAAGTTCCATGACCAACTAATTCTTTTTCTCGATATGATAAAGCTGTTTTTCCGGTTGTTTGAATGTAAACCGGTTTTCCTTCTTCTTCAATAACATTTGTAAAAACTCCCGAAATTTGTAAACCCGTACTTAATTCAATTGTACCTAAAGCATTGGATTGAATTAATTTTTTAATTCCCGAAAGTCCTCCGGTGCGAAGTGCCATTTTATTAGCAAACTCTTCCAGAACTAAACTTAAATAAGAAAAAGTAGGCGTTACATAAAGCTGTGGCTGCAATTGCGTAATGTCAAAATTCTGATTTGCAGCCGAAATATCATAAGGGATTTTCTTTACATTATCGGTCATACACCAGGCACTTTCTCCAATCGAAGAAAGTAATCCTGCGCCGTAAATTTTCGGATCTTCAACCGTTCCAATCAAGCCATATTCAACCGTCCACCAATGCAGGTTTCTAATTTGAGCCATTTCAGACAATTCGCCCATATCGTTTTGTAAATCAGCAACTGCTTTTTCGGCTTCGTCGATTTTATCTTGCGGCGTATCTTCGGCTTCTTTTAAAATTGAAAGCAAACGAATCGCTTCATACATTTGATAATCTTTGTGAGATGAAATTGCTTTACAGCCAATTTCACCAAAACGTCTCAAATATTCCGCATATTCAGGATTTGCAATAATAGGAGCGTGGCCGGCACCTTCGTGAATAATATCTGGTGCGGGTGTATATTCAATATGTTCTAATTGTCTGATATCCGAAGCAATAACCAAAACATTATAAGCCTGAAACTCCATAAAAGCATTTGGCGGAATAAATCCGTCAACAGCAACTGCAGCCCAGCCAATTTCAGTTAGAATACGGTTCATTCCGTACATACTCGGAATAGAATCGATTTCGATTCCGGTTTTACGTAAACCTTCTAAATACGAATGATGCGCTACTTTAGAAAGGTAATCTACATTTTTACGCATAACATATCGCCAAACCGCCTGATTAATAGGTGTATAATCACTATAATCCTGAGGCTTAATAAATTGCTTTAAATGTTTTGGCAATCGTTCTAATAACGGATTGGTTTCTATAGATGCATTCATTTCGAAAACGTTGTAGATTAGAATGTAAAATTACGAATTTAGGTCGCTATTTTTTGCTATTCATCACAAAATTTTTATTCGAAAGTGATTTTTATTGCGTTTTTATAGATTTTTTGAAGTTGACAGAAAACTAAATTTAGCAGTCATTATTTTCATAATTAACTTTTTCCAATGTTTTCTCGAAGTTTTCAAGTTCTTTCTTCGTCATTGCGGCTTCTTTCAAGTCGACTGGTAATTGTTTTTTAGCATCAGAACTAATCCACAAACCCGTAAAAGTGTTTCCGGTTTTCTTTAAAATTAATACACCGCTGAAACCGTGTTCAACTAAAACAAATTCATTTTCTTTCTTTTTATTTTGCGTAATATCAAGCTGAATCCATTTTTTTGATTTGTCGTATCGATACATAGACGTGTACATTAAATCGGCAGTACATGGATTTTCTTCTGTTTTGATATAAACGGTTACAGCTATTTTTCCGTCGACAGTTCCTTTATATAAATTAAAAGCTGGAGCTTGTGATTGTGCGTTTAAGAAATTACAAAAAGAGAAACAGATTATAAAGAACAGGATAAGTTTTTTCATAAAATAAAGAATATAGATTTGGGTTTAATTCAATTAATCAAATATATTGAATTAGAAATCTTTTTCTTATTTGCGAATTAGTTTTTATGATTTTTTTGAACACATTTTATTTTTTTGTTTCAACAGATATATTTAAGCAATAACATTTGTTGATACTAGATGCTTTTTTATTTCATTTATTTCTGTTTGAGAAATCTTATTAGTCGAAACTCTTAATGTTTTAAGTTGTTTCATGGTTAAAATGCTTTTAGGCAAGTTTTCTAAAAGATTATTATCTAAATCAAGTTTTTTCAGTTTTCTTAATTCAGATATAGTTTCTGGTATTTTATTTATGCTTTGACAACTCCATAATTCTAAAATTTCTAGATTTTCAAGTTGACTTATTTCGTTAAATAGATTTTTGGTGTCAATTTTATTTTTCCAGTTTGAGTTTAGTTTGAGAATTCTTAATTCTTTTAAATTTCCAATTCCTTCTTTAACTTCAATTAACTGATTTATTCCTAAATCAATTTCCCTAAGTTTATTTAATCTATAAATGGAGTCAGGATATGAAGTAAGTTTATTGTCACCAGCAGAAAATTTTTGTAATTGTTTTAGTGATGATATATTGTTAGGTATTTCTGTAATGCCATTTTTATTAAGATTCAGTTCTTTCAAATTATTGCATTTTGATATATTTAGAAAAATTTCATCAAGTTTTAATTTAATAGGTTTCTCATCCAAAAACAATGCTTGCCAAAAAGAGATTTTTTTTAAATTTTTTAATTGTTCTATTTTTTTCGAAACAGTCGAAATTTTGGTGTCAAAGAATTCTAATTCTTCAAGATTGTTCAAATCATAAATTAAATCAGGAACTTGATTTATTTCTCCATTTAATATAATCGATTTTAAAGATAATAGATCTTTTAATTCTTCTGTAAGAATGTGTTTTTTTGAAATATAAATGGATAATTTTTTAAGACTTTGATTGGAAAAAAAAGATTTAGGTTGGCTCTTTAATTTTGTACATCCTAAATAATTTAATTCTTTAAGTTTTGGAAGTTTAAAGACAAAATCTGGGATTTCATTAATTTCGGTATAAGAAATATTAAGTATTTCAAGTTGAAGACAATCTTTAATGATTTCTGGAATTTCTGTTAGTGTATGTTGTCCAGATAAATCTATTTTTTTTATTGTATCTTTTTCATTGAGAATTTTTTCTAATATTTTCTTCATAAGTTGGGCTTTAAGATTTACCAGATGAATTTCGTAACTCATTTTCGGCATTTCTAAAATACTCAATTTTGTGATTGAACATAAAAGCCATATTTGTAGCACGCATTTTTGCTTCTTCCGTAATTACTCCTGCAAATTGCGCATCGATTGTAGTATTGAAAATTTGTATCCAGCGGTCAAAATGAGTTTTATCAACCGGTAATTGTTTGTGCGGAGGAAAAGGCGTTCCGGAATAAGCGCGAACATCAAATAAAATAGTCTGCCAAAAACCATACATTTTTTGCAAATGCGGTTCCCAGCGATCCTGAAGTTTATCATTGAAAATAGGACCAATAAGATCATCTTTTCTAACATTATCATAAAAGCTGTTCACCATTTGTTTAATATCTTCTATGGTCGAAATATCTTTAAGCGTTTCCATGTTTTCTAATAAAATTGAAATGCAAAAATACGATATAACTTTAGGTTCGTTCCATGATATTTGTCATTTATGAAATAATTATAAGTTGCATTTTTAGATTCAAAACGATAATTTAATTACTGATTTTAAAACTTTTGTAAATGCTGAAATTTAAATGTAAGTTTTTTATGGTTTTTAATATTTTAAATTATTGATTTTAAATTATTTATAAAAAATAAAGATGTGTTTTTGTTAAGGTAATATTTACAAATGATGTGTATTTGTAAAGTTGTAATTATAACGATTTCGTGAAAATTGATATATTTTTGAATTGTTTTAATAAAAATAATCATAATAAAATGAGAAAAATTTAACTATCAACAAACCACAAAAACCACAAAAAAATGCACAAAATTACTCAAAAACCTACAAACCGAGTAAGAGCTTTTATGACACAAGTCATTATTATAATGCTTTTATTTATTACCAAAACAAATGCGCAGACGGTTACACCTTTTATAACATCAGGTGATCAAACGAGATTATTACAACAGCAAGGTACTGTAAGTTTCGGAACAAACTCAGGAACAAATCCTTCTACAGTTACAGTAAACGCAGGAACAACGTACCAAACTATGGATGGTTTTGGTTATACGCTTACCGAAGGAAGTGCCGAAGTAATCAGCGGAATGGCAGCAACGCAGCAAAACCAATTATTGAATGATTTGTACAATCCGAATACAGGGTTAAACGCAAGTGTAATTCGTATTAGTATTGCAGCTTCAGATTTAAGTAACTCTTCGTATAGTTATAACGAAACTGCCGGAGATACTAACATGAATAACTTCAGTTTAAACGGACCGGATTTAACGTATCTGATTCCGATTATCAAAAAGATTCAGCTGATTAATCCAAACATTAAAATTTTGGCAACACCTTGGTCAGCGCCACGCTGGATGAAAACCAACGGCTCCTGGATTGGCGGAAGTCTGCAGACACAATATTATGCTGCTTATGCGAGATATTTTGTAAAATACATTGCAGCAATGCAGGCACAAGGAATTCCGATTTGGGGAATCACGCCGCAAAACGAACCAGAAAATCCAAATAACGAACCAAGTATGCTGATGAATTCTACCGAACAAAAGAATTTTATCAATCAACAACTTGGGCCACAAATGGCTGCAGCTGGATACGGAGGTGTCAAAATTATTGCTTTTGATCACAACTGCGATAATACAGCATATCCAATTGATGTTTTAAACAACAGCAGTTATGTTGACGGAGCGGCATTTCACTTGTATTTAGGAAATATCTCAGCGATGTCAACTGTAAAAACGCAAACAAACAAAAACGTTTATTTTACAGAACAATATACTGGTTCAGGCGGAAGCTTTGGCGGAGATTTTGGCTGGCACATGCAAAACGTTGTTATAGGGAGTACAAACAACTGGTCGAAAACTGTTTTAGAATGGAATGCTGCAAACAATTCAAGTTTAGGGCCAAGAACTCCTGGCGGATGTAATACTTGTTTAGGAGCTATTACAGTAAATAATAGTACAAGTTATACTAAAAATGTGGCCTATTATATCATTGGTCAAATCTCTAAATATGTAAAGCCGGGTGCAGTAAGAATTGGCTCTTCAAGTACAAACGGCAGTATTTTATCTGTTGGATTCAAAAATCCTGATGGCTCAACTGCACTTGTAATTTACAATTCCGGAGGATCAAATACCATAAAAGTGGTTTCAGGATCATCAGCATTTAATTATACAGTTCCGGGATCATCAGCAGTTACTTTTACGTGGGGAGCAGGAACACCGCCACCAACAGGTTTTCCGGGGTATTATAATATTATTTCAAGAAACAGTAATAAAGGACTGGATGTAGCAGATAATTCAACTGCAAGCGGCGGAAGAATACAGCAATATGATGTAACAGGCGGCGGCGGAAATAACCAGCGCTGGAAATTTGTTTCTGACGGAGCAGGAAATTATTACATCATTGTAAAATCAACTGGAATGTATTTGGCAGTTGAAAATAACGGAACTGCTAATGGACTAAAAGTACAGCAAAAAACGTTCTCCAGCTCTAATGAATTTAAATGGACGGTTGCAAGTCTTGGCGGTGGATATTACAAAGTTACCAATGTAAATACAGGTAAATCACTTGATGTCGAAAATGTTTCTACAGCAAATGGCGCTAATATTCAGGTTTGGGATTACACAGGCGGATTGAATCAGCAATGGCAGTTTGTTCAGGTGGAAGCGACAGCGAAAAAAGCTTTGACAATAACAGAAGATGGTGAAAGCACAAACGATATGGCTATTTTTATTAATTCGGCAAACGATTATTTAAAAATTGATACCAATCATGAAGGAAGTGCCGAGGTAGCAATATTTAATATTGCAGGACAAACTATCCTGAAAAAGAATGTAAATTTTATAAAAGGAAATCAATCTGAAATCGAAATTTCAAGACTTCCAAAAGGAGTTTATGTAGTAAGAGTAACGGATAGTCAAGGATCTTATTCTAAAAAAATATTAAAGCAATAATTACAAATCGAGAATTCAATTAGTAATTTTATATTGATGTTTAAAAGGCTGTCTAATTTTTAGGCAGCCTTTTATTTTTTATCCAATTAGCTGTGTAAACAAATCCTGATTATCGTTTAAATATTGAAATTCAAATCCGTATTGGGTCATTTTCATTTTGATAGGCAGAATATCTTTTTTCTTTTTCAATTCTAAACCAACAATAACAGAACCAACTTCACGGCTGTTTTTCTTGGCAAACTGGAAATAAGTAATATCATCATCCGGCCCTAAAATATTGTTTACAAATTCTTTTAAAGCTCCGGGACGCTGCGGAAACTGGATCATAAAATAGTGCATTAAACCTTCATAAAGTAAAGAACGTTCTTTGATTTCGGCCGTTCTTTCAATGTCATTATTACTTCCGCTGACAACGCAGACTACATTTTTGCCTTTAATTTTATCTTTATAAAAATCCAAAGCAGCAATTGTCAACGCGCCCGCAGGTTCTACAACCATGGCTTCTTCATTGTACAATCGCAAAATGGTCGTGCAGACTTTACCTTCGGGAACCAAAATAATATCTTCCAGATTATAACGGCAGATTTCAAAAGTTTTATCGCCAACTTGTTTTACAGCCGCGCCATCAACAAATTTGTCGATCGTTTTCAGCGCTGTATTTTTATTTTCTTCAATGGAAGTTTTCATCGAAGGAGCGCCTTTTGGCTCAACGCCGATAATTTTAGTATTCGGGCTTAAATGCCTGAAAACTTCAGATAAACCAGAAGCCAGTCCGCCGCCGCCAATTGGAACAAAAACATAATCGATTGGTTTTGTATAACTTTCCAGAATTTCAAGCCCAACAGTTCCTTGTCCGGCAATTACTTTTTCATCATCAAAAGGATGAATAAATGTTTTATGATTTTTAATTGCATCTGCCGTTGCCGATCCGTAAGCATCATCAAAAGTATCTCCAGTTAAAACAATTTCAACAAACGATTTTCCAAATAATTGTACTTGTTTTACCTTTTGTTTTGGAGTTGTTTTCGGCATGTAAATTTTCCCTTTTATATGCAGCAGATTACAGGAATAAGCAACACCCTGCGCATGATTTCCTGCGCTTGCACAAACAATTCCGTTTGCTTTTTCTTTATCATTTAACGTAGAAATCTTGTTATAAGCGCCTCTGATTTTATACGAACGAACAATTTGTAAATCTTCTCTTTTTAGTAAAATAGTCGATTTAAACTCGTCTGAAAGATTTAAATTTTGGGTTAAAGGCGTCGCGGCAACTACATTTTCGAGCTGCTTTTTTGCGTTAAGTACTTCGTTAAATAAACTCATAATTTGGTTGTTTTTTATTTTTTTGCCACAGATTTCACAGATTCTCACAGATTAAAATCATTTTAATCCTTTAAATCTGTGGCAAAAAAATATTCGGTTTTTAAAATCTTTTTTAAAATAAAAAACCTCCCGATGTGGGAGGTTTTTATAAATTATATTTTACTTATTTATATAACACCTCGCC
Source organism: Flavobacterium sp. NLM (assembly GCF_002210235.1). Classification (NCBI taxonomy): domain Bacteria; kingdom Pseudomonadati; phylum Bacteroidota; class Flavobacteriia; order Flavobacteriales; family Flavobacteriaceae; genus Flavobacterium; species Flavobacterium sp. NLM. The sequence goes on along the minus strand of NZ_LIAC01000010.1, from coordinate 109,372 downwards.
ATCATTGCTGAATTGCAATAATGCTGATAATCGCGATAATAATGTTATTAAAGTTTTTCATTTTTAATCGATAGAGTAACAAATATACTTATTTTTTTCGAGTAATAAACAGCGGTTTTGTAAAAAAACTGAATACTAAATACTGAAAACTGTATACTATTTTTTAACCGGCGGATATTGAGCTAAAATTTTGTTTACGAACTCAGCAATTTTTTCGTCTTTTTTATCAACGTTTTTAGTCAAAGTTCCTAAACCTTCACCTTGCCAGATCATTTCTTTCTTTTTAGCATCAATTAAATCAATGTACAAAGTTCCTTCTGTAGAAGTCGAAACCGTAGTTTGTCCGCCATACATCATATAAGGATTCCAACCCCAGCCCCAGCCGTAACCCCAGCCAGCACTAAATTGGTTTACATTTACTTGTTCTCTCGATTTAGTAAAAATGTTTACTAATAAATCAGGATTATCACTTTTTGTGAAACCTTTTGCCGCCATTTCATTATCAATGGCGTGAAGAATACGTCTTTTATCCAAATCTGAAATCTCAACTTTGTCAATTCCGGGCTTAAAGAAAGCATAAGTTTTATAAGGCGCAAAATCGACATTTTTGTCGTAATCAGAATAAACAGTAACACTGCTGCAGGATGAAAGTATCAAAAGCAGAAAAATCGGAACTAACTTGAATGTTTTCATATTATTAGAATTAAATGTTCTTGTTCGGTTTATTTTATCATAAAAGCAAATTTTACGTCTGTCAGGGCTGAGCGAAGTCGAAGCCCTTTTTGTTTCTATAAGCCTTCGACTTCGCTTAGGATGACATTATGGTTACTTTAAAATTTCTTTTACAAAAGTTAAAGTAAACTTTCGTCAACAATATTAGGTAAAGTTACTTTTAATAAAGGCTCGACTTGCATAGCTCTTTTTATAGCAAAAATAGCTTCGTCATTTCGGGCCCAGCTTCTTCTTGAAATTCCGTTGTTCACATCCCAAAAAAGCATTGATGCTAAACGCTTTGAAGCCTCTTTAGAACCATCAAGAACCATACCAAATCCGCCGTTTATAACCTCTCCCCAGCCAACTCCTCCGCCGTTGTGAATTGATACCCAGGTTGCTCCTCTAAAACTATCTCCAATTACGTTTTGAATCGCCATATCGGCCGTAAAACGAGAGCCGTCGTAAATGTTTGAAGTTTCTCTGTAAGGCGAATCAGTTCCGGAAACGTCATGATGATCGCGTCCTAAAACAACAGCGCCAATTTCTCCTTTGGCAATCGCCTGGTTAAAAGCTTCAGCGATTTTAATCCTGCCTTCGGCATCAGCATAAAGAATTCTCGCTTGAGAACCTACAACCAGTTTATTTTCCTGTGCACCTTTAATCCATTTAATGTTATCCTGCATTTGCTGCTGAATTTCACTTGGAGAAGTCTTCGCTAATTCTTCTAAAACCTGACTTGCAATGGTATCTGTTTTTTGTAAATCTTCTGGTTTTCCCGAAGTACAAACCCATCTAAAAGGCCCAAATCCGTAATCAAAACACATTGGTCCCATAATATCCTGAACATAACTAGGATATTTAAAATCGATATTATTTTCGGCCATTACATCTGCACCGGCACGAGAAGCTTCCAATAAAAATGCATTTCCGTAATCAAAAAAGTAAGTTCCTTTTGCTGTATGTTTATTAATAGCAGCTGCGTGACGACGTAAAGTTTCCTGAACTTTTTCTTTAAATAAATCCGGATTATTTGCCATCAAATCATTTGCTTCTTCAAAAGAAATCCCAACCGGATAATAACCTCCAGCCCACGGATTATGAAGTGAAGTCTGATCTGAACCTAAATCAATCTTGATGTTTTCCTGATCAAAACGTTCCCAAACGTCGACCACATTTCCTAAATAAGCAATCGAAACCGTTTCTTTATTGGCTTTCGCCAAAGCTACTCTGGCAACTAATTCATCTGTAGAAGTCACAACTTCATTAATCCATCCTTGTTCGTGACGGATTTTTGTAATTTTCGGATTTACTTCGGCACAAACCGTAATACATCCGGCAATATTTCCGGCTTTTGGCTGAGCGCCAGACATTCCGCCCAAACCAGAAGTTACAAATAAACTTCCTTCTGGATTCTGTTTTATTTTTCTAAAACCATTCAAAACAGTAATCGTAGTTCCGTGTACAATTCCCTGCGGGCCAATGTACATATAACTTCCCGCCGTCATTTGTCCGTATTGCGAAACTCCAAGTGCGTTCATTTTTTCCCAATCGTCCGGTTTCGAATAATTTGGGATGACCATTCCGTTTGTAACCACAACTCTTGGTGCTTCTTTGTGGGAAGGAAATAATCCCATCGGATGTCCTGAATACATCGTTAAAGTCTGCTCATCTGTCATTTCAGACAAATATTGCATTGTCAATAAATATTGTGCCCAGTTTTGAAAAACTGCTCCGTTTCCGCCATATGTAATCAATTCATGCGGATGCTGTGCCACTGCATAATCCAAGTTATTCTGAATCATGTGCATAATCGCTTTTGCCTGCAACGATTTCCCCGGATATTCATCAATTGGTCTCGCATACATTCTGTAATCCGGACGAAGGCGATACATATATATACGTCCGTATTTTTCTAATTCTTCTGAAAATTCAGGAATTAATTCAGCGTGATGTTTTGGTTCAAAATAACGTAATGCATTTTTAAGAGCCAGTTTTTTTTCTTCTGCCGAAAGGATTTCTTTTCTTTTCGGAGCGTGATTAATAGCCGGATCGTACTCCTTTTTTTGAGGTAATATATTTGGAATTCCTTGTTTTATTTCTTCTTGAAAAGTCATTTTTTTGAGATGCTGAGTTGCTAAGGTATTTTAATTAGATTAACAACAGATTAATTTTTTGTTTTTTAAATTATGTAATTCCTTTGAAGTTCAAATTCGACTAACGGTTAATTGATGCAATTGGAATTTGGAATTTATCCCGAGGCTTCGGGATTGGGATTTATATTAAAAAACTAGGGATAACGGATATCCGACCTGTGATAAGACTTGTGGATTTTAATCCTGAATTTTCTTGAATGGATATCCATATGATATTTTAGATTGTTGATTTTAGATTTTAGATTGGAATTTGGAATTTAAAATTTGGGATTTGATTTTCTGATTTCTCCCGTTCTTTTATCAAAACCGTACGGACAATGACGACAGCCGCTTTTGCAGCAATAGCCTCTTTTTAAATGATGTTTTTCAGTAAAGCATTTGTAACCTTCGGGTGTATAGTAAAAATCTTCGCCTTCGATTAATTTATTTTCATTACTTTGCTCTTTCATAAATCTGCTTCGCGTTCGTGTTTCGGTAACTTTAAAATCAAAAATATAAATATTTGATTATGATTTTATTGAAATCGAACAATTTTATAGCTACAAATTTATAAATTTTACAGCCAATGTTTCTGATTGTTGCCAAATATTTAATTCCGAAAGGATATCGCGGAATGGCTGTATTTCCGTGTGTGATTGTAAAATATGGTTTTGATAAAGCAAATGCAGTTTTTGTTAATCATGAAAAAATCCATTTGCGACAGCAGTTAGAACTTTTAGTAATTCCGTTTTTTGTCTGGTATTTTCTGGAATATTTAATTCGCTTACTTCAATATAAAAATGCAGAATTGGCGTATCGAAATATCAGTTTTGAAAGAGAAGCTTACGCGAAGGAAGCCGATTTTACTTATTTAAAAAACCGATCATTTTTTCAGTTTCTACATTACATTAAAGTAAGCAATAAGCAATAGGCTTTAAGCGTTAAAGATATAAGATATGAATTATCACTTTCGACTTTTGACTTTCGACTTTCAACTTTAAAAAATGAACCCAGTTTTCAACCAACATATTTCTATTGATTTCCCCAATGATATTTCTTTGACAATAAAGCGTGAAGATTTAATTCATCGATTTGTTTCGGGAAATAAATTCCGAAAATTAAAATACAATTTACTTCAGGCGAAAGCCGAAAACAAAGATACTTTACTGACTTTTGGCGGTGCATTTTCTAATCATATTGCAGCGGTTGCTTTTGCCGGAAAAGAGCAGGGTTTTAAAACTATTGGCATTATTCGCGGCGATGAACTTTTTGATAAAATCGTTGAAAACCCAACTTTAAAATTTGCTCAGGAAAATGGAATGAAATTTGAATTTGTTTCTCGTGAAGAGTATCGTTTAAAAAATGAAACGTCCTATATAGAAAAGCTAAAAGACAAGTTTGGCGATTTTTATTTAGTTCCCGAAGGCGGAACAAATGAACTGGCCGTAAAAGGCTGCGAAGAGATTTTAACTAATGAAGATTCGGTTTTTAATTACGTTTGCTGCGCTGTTGGAACGGGCGGAACAATTTCGGGATTAATAAATAGTGCGCTGCCAAATCAGAAAATTTTGGGCTTTCCGGCGTTAAAAGGTGACTTTTTAACGGATGAAATTCGTATTTTTGCAAAAAAAGATAACTGGAATTTAATTTCTGACTATCATTTTGGAGGCTATGGCAAGATAAATTTGGAATTAATTGAATTTATCAATGGTTTTTTTGAAGAAACAAAAGTGCCCTTAGATCCAATTTATACGGGAAAGATGGTTTTTGGCGTTATAGATTTAATCAACAAAAATTATTTTCCTGCACATTCAAAAATACTACTCATTCACACCGGCGGATTACAGGGAATTGAAGGAATGAATATAAAGTTGAAGCAGAAAAAATTACCAATACTTAAAAAAAATGATTAAAAAAATTGTACTGCTCTTTACAATACTAGTTTTGGCAAGCTGTTCGTCAAGCAAACCAGCTGTCGCTACGACTAAAAGAACGACGGTTCAAAAGCCAAGAGTAGCGACGACGAAAAAACCAGTCTACAGCAAACCAGCAGTTAAAAATTACCCTTCTACAAATAATACAACTGAGGTTATTCAATCTACTTCAAAAACAGTTGTAACCAGCGATTTAATCAATAATTACATTTTGCAGTTCAAAGATATTGCAATGGGAAATATGAAAACGTACGGAATTCCGGCAAGTATTATTTTGGCGCAGGGAATTTTAGAATCGGGTGCTGGTAAAGGAGATTTAGCGCTTGAAGCGAATAATCATTTCGGAATTAAATGTCACAAAGACTGGCTTGGAGAAAGTGTTCGTCACGACGATGACTCGGCACAGGAATGTTTTAGAAAATATCCTGAAGCCGCAGAATCATACAGAGATCATGCTTTATTTTTAGTTGGAAAAAACAGATATGCAACTTTATTCACTTACGAAAAAGACGATTATAAATCGTGGGCAAAAGGTTTACGGGCGGCAGGTTACGCAACAGATCCTAATTATCCCGATAAATTAATTAGTTATATCGAGCGTTATAATCTGCATCAATACGATTGTCAGGTTACCGGAAAAAATTATACGCCAATTAGTAAAACAACTGCAAGCCCAACTAAAAGTACAACTCCGGTTAAAAGTTCAAATTCAAACGATCCTAATTTGTACGAAGTACAGCAAGGAGATACATTATATTCAATTTCAAAAAAATTCAATTTATTGGTTGACGATTTGAAACAAAAAAATAATTTAACTGATAATGCGATTTCAATAGGGCAGAGGTTGAAGGTTAAGTAAGAAGTTTTCAGTCGCAGTCTCAGTTTTCAGTCTGGTTTTGAAATAATCTAATAATCCAAAAATAAGTTTTCAGTTTAAATCTAAAATCTGAATTCTAAAATCTAAAATAAGAATGTTATATAAAAGAAGTAGTCAGCTTTTTGCTGAAGCAGAAAAAGTAATTCCGGGAGGAGTAAATTCACCAGTAAGAGCGTTTAAAGCGGTTGGCGGAACTCCAATTTTTGTAAAAAGTGCCAAAGGTGCTTATTTGTATGATGAAGACGGAAACAAATTAATAGATTACATCAACTCTTGGGGGCCAATGGTTTTGGGGCATGCTTATCAGCCGGTTGTTGATGCAGTAATCGAAAAAGCAAAACTGGGAACTTCATTTGGAATGCCAACAGAACTGGAAACAGAAATTGCAGCTTTGGCTGTTTCTATGGTTCCGAATATTGATAAAATCCGTTTTGTAAATTCTGGTACAGAAGCTTGTATGAGCGCGATTCGTCTAGCTCGTGGATTTACAAAAAGAGATAAAATAATAAAATTTGCAGGCTGTTATCACGGACATTCTGATTCATTTTTGATTCAGGCGGGAAGCGGCGCTGTAACTTTTGGATCTCCAAATAGTCCAGGCGTTACAGAAGGAACTGCAAAAGATACTTTATTGGCAAAATACAATGATTTAGAGAATGTAAAAACTTTAATCGAAGCTAATAAAGGTGAAATCGCAGCAATTATTATCGAAGCGGTTGCAGGAAATATGGGATGTATTCCGCCTGCAAAAGGTTTTCTGGAAGGTTTAAGAGAATTGTGTACTGCAAACGGAATTTTATTGATTTTTGATGAGGTTATGACAGGTTTCCGTTTAGCCCGCGGAGGAGTTCAGGAATTGTATAATATCAATGCTGATATTGTAACTTTCGGAAAAGTAATTGGTGGCGGACTTCCGGTTGGAGCTTTTGCAGCGCGCGAAGAAATAATGAATTATTTAGCACCTCTTGGACCAGTTTATCAGGCAGGAACATTATCTGGAAATCCGTTAGCAATGGCGGCTGGATTAGCGATGTTGAAAGCGTTAGATACTGATCGTGAAATTTTTACGCGTTTAGAAGAAAAAACAGCTTATCTGGAAGCAGGAATCGACAGAGTTTTAAAAGCTAATAATGTTGTTTTTACCATTAATAGAGTAGGTTCTATGATTTCTGTTCACTTTGATGCAAATCCGGTTACCGATTTTCAAACGGCTGCAAAAGGAGATAACGAAACGTTTAAAAAATTCTTCCACGGATTATTGCAGGAAGGAATTTATATTGCGCCATCGGCATACGAAACATGGTTTATTACAGATGCTTTAACGTACGAAGATTTAGACTTTACTATTAATGCGATCGATAAGGTTTCGAAAACATTTTAAATAATAAAAAAGAGGTTTTTAAAGCCCACGGGATAACACGAATTTCACGAATTTTCACAAATTTTCATTTAGCCTAGTTTGTGGAATTTATTGCAACAACAAGTTAATCGGTGTCAATTTGTGAAATCCGTGTTTATAAAAACAAAAAAGAGGCTTTAAAAAGCCTCTTTTTTTTTGATCTCAATTACATTTTATCTTTTCGGTGATCTTTCATTTTGTCTTTATGCTCTTTTTTAATTGCAGTCCATTTTTTGTATTGATCTGCATTTAAAATAGATTTCATTTTTGCATCTGCAGCTTTGTGATCTTCTTCTATTTGTTTTTTCATGGCTTTTCTTTCAGCATCAGTTGGTTTTGCATCAGAATCTTTTCTGCTTTTTTTAAGCATTTCCATTTTTGTACTTCTTTCAGATAAAAGTTCACTTACTTGTTTTTGCTGATCAGCGTTTAAGTTTAAATCAGTCGTTAATTTTTGCAAATGTGCCTGATTACGTTCTTGCGGCGTTTTATGATCTTTATGATCTCCTTTTCCTCGGTGGACTTCATGCTCTTTTTTTAGAGCCGTCCATTTCGTGTATTGGTCCGCATTTAAAATTGCTTTCATTTTAGCATCGTTTGCTTCTCTTTCGGCAGTAATTTGTTTTTTAAAAGCTTCTCTTTCTGCATCAGTAGGTTTTGTTTTACTGTCTTTTCTGGTATCTCTAAATTTTTCTGCTTTAGCACTTCTTTCAGCCAAAAGTTGTTTTACCTGCTCCTGCTGCTTTTTATCTAAATTCAAATCAGAAGTTAATTTTTGTAAATGCTTTTCATTACGCTGTTCCGGAGTTAAATGTTCTCTTTGATCACGTGCTGGTTTCTGATTGATGTCTTGCGCAAAACTTACTATTCCAACGAATAATAAAGCTGTGATAAATAATTTTTTCATTTTTCGTTTTTTTAAAGGTTTATAGCAATTAGACATCAACAGATTTATTAAGTTTAATGAGATTGTCAGATTTATCTTTTATTTAACAGAAACTATTAAGGAAAACATAAATCATTTTTGAAAATAAAAAAGAGGCGCAGCCGCCTCTTTTTGTAAACTATATTTAGTTGTTTTCTTTTTTGTAATCTTTCATTTTGTCTTTGGCTTTCTCTTTATTTTTTTCTCTTAAAGATTGCCATTTCGTATATTGATCTGCAGTTAAGATTGCTTTCATTTTTGCTTCGTTTGCTTCTTTTTCTGCTTTTAATTCATTTTTAAAAGCTTCTCTTTCAGCATCAGTTGGTTTTACATCGCCGTCTTTTTTAGCTTCTCTTGCTTCTCTGAATTTTTCTGCTTTAGCGCTTCTTTCAGCCAGAAGTTGTTTTACCTGCGCTTGCTGATTAGCATCTAAACCCAATTCTGTAGTTAACTTTTGTAATTGTTTCTCGTTACGTTGTTCGGGAGTTAATTTTTCTCTTTGTTCACGTGCCGGCTTTTGGTCGCCATCTTGTGCAAAACTTGCTATTCCGATCAATAGCATAGCTGCGATAAATAATTTTTTCATGATTTGTTCTTTTAAGGTTATAGTGTTTAGACTTTATTAAACTGAATAGGTTTAATTAATATTGTTTGAATTGTTATTTATTTAACTTTTTGAAATGTAAATATTTAAGGTCAAGGGTTTCCTGCATATTGAAAATATTTTCTTATTTTTAGGAAACCAATATATACAATCCAAAAACAAATTATCATGAACTCTTCTTTTTCAAACCATAAAATAGCTTTCTTTTCAACGCAGCCATATGATAAAACTTTCTTCAATAAATACAATGCCGATTTTGGTTTTGAACTGGATTTTTTTGAAACACAATTAAACCCACAAACGGTAATTTTAATTGAAAAAGCAGAAATTGTCTGCGTCTTTGTAAACGACATTGTCAACGAAGCTGTAATTAAACAATTAGCAGAAAAAAAAGTGAAAATCATTGCATTACGGTGCGCAGGTTTTAACAACGTTGATTTAGAAGCTGCCAGAAAATACAATTTAAAAGTATGCCGTGTCCCAGCTTATTCGCCGCAGGCAGTTGCAGAACATGCCATGGCGATGATTTTAACCTTAAACAGAAAAACGCATAAAGCCTACAACAGAGTTCGGGAGCAAAATTTCTCTTTAAACGGATTGTTAGGTTTTGATTTATTCGGAAAAACAATTGGGATTATTGGAACGGGAAATATCGGAAAAGCTTTTGCTAAAATCGCTTTAGGTTTTGGCTGTAAAGTTCTGGCGTATGATATTGTGACAAATGAGGAAATGATGAAAGACGGCGTTTCTTTTGTTGGTTTAGAAGAAATATTTAAATCGAGCGATATCATTTCGCTTCACTGTCCGCTAAACGATCAAACGAAGCATGTTATTAATAAAGATTCGATTGTTTTAATGAAACACAGCGTTATGATTATCAATACAAGCCGCGGTGGATTAATAGAAACGGCCTGTGTTATTGAAGGTTTAAAAGAAGGTAAAATAGGTTATTTAGGAATCGATGTTTACGAACAGGAAGAAAAATTATTCTTTAGAGATCTTTCTGCCGATATCATTCAGGATGATGCGATTCAGCGTTTAATGAGTTTTCCGAATGTTTTGGTAACGGCGCATCAGGCGTTTTTTACCAACGAAGCTTTAACGCAGATTGCTTTGGTAACTTTCAATAATATAAAATCATTATTGACGCAAAATGATATTGAAAATAAAGCGGCGCAGCTGGTTTAATGAGCTTGTCGAATATTTTTCGTAATTTAATTAGTTGTAAAGGAAGATGTAGATTTAAAATATCAGATTATGAAAAATAAAATTCTAATTCTATTCGCAATTCTGGCATTGTATTCTTGTCAAAGTAAAACGGAATCAAAAAGTATTATTAAAACGATTGTTCAGGATACATTATATAAAACAATTGGAGGAACTGCCGACGTAAGTAATGCTCCCGCAAAAGATGATAAAGCTGTAGAATTGATTCGGAAACAATTGAATGTTCTATTAAAGAAAGATATTCCCGCAATGACAAAAGAAGACAGATTCTTTTATTACGAGGCTTTTGATTTAAATAATGACAAGAAAAATGAATATTTTGTTGGCTTCTCAAATTCCTATTTCTGCGGAAGCGGAGGCTGTTCTGGATATATTTTAAACAATGACGGAAGTGTAATTAATCATTTCACCGTTACCAATTTCCCAATTTATGTAACGACTTCATCAACGGAAAAATTTTATGATCTTTTAATGAAAAGCGGAGGTTTGTTTCATCATATAAAAATGAGAAACGGAAAATATCCAGCAAATCCATCTATTGAGGTAAAATGGAAAGGTGATCTTCCAAAAGAAAGTACAAAGGTTTTGGATATTTATGAGAAGAAGTTGGAGAAGTATTCGTTTTAAATTCCAATTTTAATGTAAATACAAATTTATTTAAACTGGACTGAAGTCCAGCTCTACAATATGATTTGTTCCTTCGGAACTAAAAAAAAAGCTTCAGCTCGATTTATATTGTAGGGCTGGACTTTAGTCCAGTTGATGAGGTTTCAGTTGGATATATGAATTGTAAAAATAAACCCGACAGGTTTTTAAAACCTGTCGGGTTTACTATGCGTAAAAATGTACACAAAGATATTCCGTAGAGACGCACAGCAGTGCGTCTACGCAATCTAATTCGACAACAATAAGACATAAAAAAACCGATGGTTTCCTGTCGAGGTTAATATCATATTTGAGAAAGCCATTCAAGATCTTCTTTGTCTAAATCTTCCTGAGAAATAACTCTGCCATATTTTATATCTTCTTCGCTTTCTTTAAGCATATCTAATTCAAGTTGGTTAAACTGATAAACGTTTAAAGTATTCATAATTCGATTTTTTTTTATACAATTTTAAATAAAAAACCCGATAAGTCATAAACCTATCGGGCTGTATTTGTAATAAAATAAGACAAAAATTACTCCACCAATTCCACAGTTTTAAACTCGCCGTCAACGACAACTTTAGTCAAACCATGTTTCGATAAGTTTTTCATAGACGCATCCCATTTTTTACCGCTTAAGTTAGCCGTAACTTTTAGTTGTCCTAATTCCATTTTATTTTCATTTCCTTTCAATAAAGTAATGATTACTTTTTCTTCATCAGAAAGTTCAATTTGAGCTTGTTTTTTCTCCGGACGCATTTGTGGGAACAATAAAACTTCCTGAATAGAAGCATTGTTTGTTAAATACATAATCAAACGATCCATTCCAATTCCCATTCCAGACGTTGGAGGCATACCGTATTCAAGCGCTCTTAAGAAATCTTCATCGATAACACCGTTTGCTTCATCATCACCTTTTTCAGATAAACGCATTTGATCTTCAAAACGCTCACGCTGATCAATTGGATCGTTTAATTCAGAATAAGCATTTGCGATTTCTTTACCACAAACCATTAATTCAAAACGCTCTGTAAGTTCAGGATTGTCGCGGTGTTCTTTACAAAGAGGTGACATTTCTTTAGGATAATCAGTAATGAAAGTTGGCTGAATGTAGTTTCCTTCGCATTTTGCTCCAAAAATTTCATCAATTAATTTTCCTTTACCCATTGTTTTGTCAACTTCAATTCCCATTCCTCTTGCAGCTTCAAACAATTCTTCTTCCGTTTTTCCTGAGATATCAAATCCAGTAAAATGTTTGATAGAATCTGTCATTGTAACGCGTGCATAAGGCGCTTTAAAGTTGATTTGGTGTTCTCCAAAAGTAACTTCACTTGTTCCATTTACCGCAATTGCACAATGCTCTAGTAAACCTTCTGCAAATTCCATCATCCAGTTGTAGTCTTTGTAAGCTACATATATTTCCATTGCCGTAAATTCAGGATTATGCGTTCTGTCCATACCTTCGTTACGGAAGTTTTTAGAGAACTCATAAACACCTTCAAATCCACCAACAATTAATCTTTTTAAGTACAATTCGTTTGCAATACGCATGTAAAGCGGAATATCAAGCGAATTATGGTGCGTAATAAACGGACGCGCTGCAGCTCCACCCGGAATTGGCTGTAGAACCGGAGTTTCAACTTCAAGATATCCTGCATCGTTAAAGTACCCACGCATAGCGCTAAATAACTTAGTACGTTTAATGAAAGTTTCTTTAACATGTTGATTAACCGTTAAATCTACATAACGCATTCTGTAACGTAACTCCGCATCATTAAATGCATCGTGAACATTTCCTTCTTCATCTACTTTTGGTAAAGGAAGCGGACGTAATGTTTTACTCAAAAAAGTAAATCCGCTTACACGAATACATTTTGCACCAACTTGTGTAGTAAATAATTCACCTTCAATACCAATAAAGTCACCTAAATCAGTTAATTTTTTAAATACCTGATTGTATAAAGTTTTATCGTCACCTTCACACAAAACATCACGATTCACGTACAATTGAATACGTCCTTCGCTATCCTGCAATTCAGCAAAACAAGCTTTTCCCTGATCTCTCACGCTCATCAAACGACCCGCAACGATAACCTTCTTACCTTCTTCAAATGACTCCTTTATTTGCTTAGAAGTATGATTTACAGGAAAAAGATTAGCTGGATAAGGATTGATTCCCAGACTGCGTAAGTTTTGAAGTTTTTCTCTTCTGATGATTTCTTGTTCTGATAATGCCATTTTGTGCTCTTTTTTTAAGTGTGCAAAGATAAAGAAAAGAATGTAGATTTTAGAATGCAGGTTTTAGATTTTTTGCAATAGCAATTTATTGGATTTCAATCTTTAAAATGAATGGGAAAATGGGTGAGAAGATTAATAAAAAACGAATGAAAAATGGACGAATTGAAATCCGGTGATTGATTTTGATCGTGAGATTGCTTCGTTCCTCGCAATGACAAAAAAACTCAGTATCTTAGCAACTTAGAACCTCAGAACCTTCCAAAAAAATGAAATACCTCTCAGCCTTTCTATTTCTAATTCTATTAACAAGCTGTCAAATTACCGAAACCATAACCATTAATCCTGACGGAAGCGGAGACATCAAAATGGAGCAGCTTCGCGAAGAAAATAGTTATATGCAATTGGCGGGAGAGTCGTATGGACGTGAAAATGTGTTTCAGGACACCACATATGTTTTTAAGGAATACATTGAAAAATACAAGGAAACATTTTTAAAATATACGCCCGAAGAGCAAAAGCTGTTTCAAAAATATGCCAATGTAAAAGTACATCTCAAAAAGAGTTCGTTTGAGAAAGAATTTCGAAGCGTTTTTTCGCTTCATTTTGATAAAGTTTCAGAAATTCCGGATTTGTATAAAACAGAAGATTATGCAGACGATCTTCAAAATAATTACGCATTAACTACCGAAACTCATTACTACAAGATTTCATATGATTTTAACGGAAAAGTTTTTAAACGTTCTGTTTCAATTATTAATGCAGAAGAACTTCAAAAAGCAAAAGACGGATATAAAAACTATGAATCTAAATACGGAAACTTAAAACTAACACAGACATATACTTTAAAATATAGTTTTCCTCAAAAAATAAAATCAGTTTCAAATAAAAAAGCGGTTATCAGCCCTGATAAAAAATCTTTAACCTTAGAATTTCAACTTTCAGATTGTTTACGTGATCCTGAAATGACAAATTTAGAGGTGGTTTTAGAGTAGGTTTTATGGATCACGGATTTTACGGATGAAACGGGTTTACACGGATTTCTTTTTTTTACTGTGGGGAACTTTGTCAAAGTTTAAAACTTTGACAAAGTTCAGCTAAACAATAACCTGTGTAAACCCGTTTCATCCGTAAAATCCGTGGTCAATTTTCCAGTTAAACATTAAAAACCACACTCCAATCTCAGTACCTTAGAATCTCAGAATCTTAGTATCTTTAAAATAAAATAGTCTTCGTATATTTGATAAAAAATTATACTACGATGAAATTATACAAACTACTTAGTTTTTCTTTTTTAATAGCGACATTAACAAGCTGTACTTTCACTGAAAATATTTATATTAACGATAACGGAACCGGAAAATTCTCTGTAGACATGGATGGTTCTGCATTGATGGAAATGGCGGGCGACCAAGTGGGCAGTCAGATGGGAGCCGACGCTAAAAAAGACATTGATTCTACTTTTACCTTCAAACAATTATTTGCAGATAAAAAAGACAGCATCGCAAAAATGTCTCCCGAAGCACAGCAGGAAATTAAAAAACTAGAAAATTTTGTAGTTCATACTAAAATGAGCGCTGAGAAAAAACAGTTTTTAATGACTTTTGAGACTGATTTTAAAAGCGTAAACGAACTTCAGGATATTTTACAAACTGCCAGTACACTTCAAAAATTAGAAGGCGGGGCAGCAGCGGCAAATCCAATGGGGAGTAATTTTGGAAACAATAACAGCAAACTAAGTTATACTTACGACGGAAAGAAATTTACAAGAAAAGCAATAATTGATAAGCAAAAACTGGCAGAAGTAAAAAAAGATTCCGCACCAGATATGTCTAAAATGATGTTTGCTTCATCGAATTATATTATCAAATATCACTTTCCGAAGAAAATAAAAAAAGTATCAAACCCGAATGCTTTATTCAGCGACGATAGAAAATCAATTACAATTCAATACACTTTCACGGATTATATGGAGAATCCTGACAAACTTAACTTTGATGTTGAGTTTGAAAAATAATTAAAATGAATACAAAAATTCAACTTCAAGATCTTGGAAACCGGGATTATAAATCGACTTGGGAATATCAGGAAGAACTTTTTCAGGATATTGTCGATTTAAAAATCAAAAACAGAAGAGAAGAACTTGACTTGCCAACACCAAATTATTTGTTGTTTGTAGAACATCCGCATGTTTATACTTTAGGCAAAAGCGGCGATTTTGAAAACTTATTATTAAACGAAAAACAGCTCGAAGCAAAAGGAGCTACTTTTTATAAAATCAATCGCGGCGGTGATATTACGTATCACGGACCGGGACAAATTGTAGGATATCCAATTCTGGATTTAGAAAATTTCTTTACCGATATTCATAAATATTTACGTTTTCTGGAAGAGGCGATGATTCTAACTTTAGCAGAATATGGTTTGGAGTCGGGCAGAAGTGAAGGCGAAACCGGAGTGTGGCTTGGCGTTGGAACTCCGTTTGCGCGTAAGATTTGTGCAATGGGGGTTCGCGCTTCACGCTGGGTTACCATGCACGGATTTGCTTTAAACGTAAATGTTGATTTAGGTTATTTTGATAATATCATTCCATGTGGCATTCGCGGAAAAGGCGTTACATCTTTAAACGTTGAACTTGGCGTAGAAAAAGTTGACGAAGAAGAAGTAAAGGCTAAGATTATCAAACATGTAGCTAATTTGTTTGAAGCTGAGTTTATTAAGTAAAACGTTAGATATAATTTTAACACATAGAAACATAGATTTTGCTACTTTAAAAAAGGCGTTTCACTTACTCTAAATACACATAAATACTATGTGTGAGAAATGAGTTTCTCTTGATTCCCTTTTTTACACATAAAAAAGCTATGTTTCTATGTGTTTAATTTTTTTAGATACAGAAACGGATTAAAAAACTTTAGAAGATAAAGTATGAAAAATGCTGAAGAAAATAACAATTACAGAATTGCCGTTCCTTCAGCATTTGAAACTGTTTTTTCGCATTTCTACTTTGCCGAAAATAAAACAGAATTTCCCATAACCAAAACCTTATTACCAAGTTTTCAAAGTATTCTGGCTTTTAACTTTGGAACAAAATCCTCTTTAAAATCGCAGCAAAATACTTTTTTAGAAGTAGAAAAATGTATTGTTTTGGGACCAATCAAACAAGCTTTTGATTATACTTTAGAACCTGGCTCACAAATTTTGGTTGCCAATTTTAAAGAAGATGCTTTTTACAGATTCTTTGGCAACGCACTTTTTGATTCGATGCCTATTCATCCCGATGATTTAATTAATGAAAACTGTTTTACGGTTTTATGGGAAGAACTTCAAAACATTCCTGATCCAAAAGAACGTGTCGATTATATTTTAGATTTCTGCAAACCTTATTTGCGGGAACAAAATACAATTACGACTCTTTTAAATGATTTTCAGGACGAGAATTTAAATCCCATAAAAGCGATTGCTTCGCAGATCAATCAAACCGAAAGAAACATTCAGCTCAATCAAAAAAAGGTTTTTGGTTATTCCGTTAAAGAAGCCAACCGTTATGAACGGTTTTTAAAAGCCGTTGATCAAATTCAGAAAAATATTCTAAACGAGTTAAAAATAGATTGGTTAACCATTGTTGACGAATGCGGATATTACGATCAAAGTCAGCTTATTCATGACTTTAAATATTATATGAATATTTCGCCCACAAAATTTCTCAAATTTCAAAGCGATATCTGCAGTTCAAAACCTCAGTAAAGCCGATTTCGTTTTCTTACAATTACTCCCCAAACCTGCGTTATACATTTGTCATGTTCAATCTTTAAAACTAGAAAACATGAAAAATTTAATTATTTACGCACATCCAAACGAAGCAAGTTTAAACCATTTCTTCAAAAACACAATTGTAGCATCTTTAAAAAAATCAGGACAGGAAATTGTGGTTCGCGATTTAAACGAAATCAATTTTAATCCGGTTCTTTCTTTGCAGGATATGCAGAGACAAAGAATGGGACAAGTTGCTGAAGATATCCAAACAGAACAGGATTTTATTTCGTGGGCAGATCAAATTATTTTTGTTTACCCAATTTGGTGGACTGGAATGCCGGCTATTATGAAAGGTTATATTGACCGTGTTTTTAGTTACGGATTTGCGTATCGATACGATCAGGGCGTTCAAAAAGGTCTGTTGACAGGAAAAAAAGCCATTATTGTAAATTCTCATGGAAAATCGAATGCTGAGTATGAAGCAATGGGAATGGACAAAGCTTTGGAATTAACTTCAGACATTGGAGTTTTCAAATATTGCGGATTTGAAATCAAACACCATTTTTATTTTGATAAGGCAGACAGAGCTTCGGCAGAAAGCGTTTTAGAATGGGAAAAGGAACTTAAAAATGCTTTTAAACATGTTGATGAAGTTTCTGTTTTTCAATAGAAATTTATTTTTCAAAAGAATTATTGCAAAAAATCTAAAAATGGTCAGTAAACGCTCAGGATTTTGAATTGATGGTAAATTGCAGCAATATCGTGGTTTTCTAATGTTTTTATGGTAAATTTGGTTTTCTACTTAAAATATAAGCTTTTAACTAAATCTAATCTAACAACTTATGAGAAAAATCTACTTTGTATGTTTCCTTTTTATGCTGAATGGCCTTTTTGCTCAAAAGAAAGATAAATTAAATCCAATTGCGGTTTATGAAAAAGTTTGGCAGGAGAAAAATAGTGATGCAAGATTAAAATTAATCAAATCAATCTGGCTGGACGACAGTACTTTTGAAGATCCTTCGGCTTCTATAAAAGGTCAGGCAGCTTTAAATAATGTAATAAATGAGTTTTATAAAAAGTTTCCTGATGCTGTATTGACATCAGGTGCAAAAGTTGTAAAAGACAATTATGTAACCTGGGAGTGGAAAATTATTGACGCAAAGAAAAAAGAACCTATAATGGGAGGCCGCGATTTTGCCAGATTAAATGGAAAAGGTCAGGTAAGTAAAATTATTGGTTTTTGGAATACAGAAGTTACTTTGTCTGATGCTGAAGTTTTACAAAATCTTGAAGCTGATAATTTTAAAGTTGTAGCGCAATATTACGAATGTCTTTTTAAAACAAGAGATTTTGTAAAAATGGCAGCCATAATTGAAGATGGTGCAGTTTATAGTCAAGCAGAAGGTTTGCCTTACGGCGGAACTTATATTGGGTTTAACGAATGGACTAAAATGTATGCAAAATCTGCTGAGTTTTTTGATTTAGAAATCGAAAAAGAACCTACTTATTTTAGCGATGCAACTAAAAATGAAGTTATTATTTATTTTACCATAAAATGTAAATCAAAAAAATCTGGTAAATATCTTTCAATGCCTATTTCAGAACATTTTGATTTAAAAAACGGAAAAATTACAGCCATTCGACCATTTTATTTTGATACTAAACAATTTGCTGAATTCTTAAAAAGCAGAAAATAATATACGGGAAGTTAAATAACGATGTAGTATGTTATGTTTCTGTTTATTAAAGTTTTTAGCGCAATTTTTTTCGATAGTTTAAGTTATTTATTTTAACAACTAAAAACTATTTCATTTCTAAAACCTTGATAATCATGGAATGTGTTATTACAGATTTATCCCGAATGATAGAATTTAATGAAGAAGAAAGCTTGGCTTTTGAAAGCATACTTCGCTTTAAAAACGTCAAAAAGAACGAACATCTTTTGGTAGAAGGAGATATTTGTAATTTCGGAATTTTTATTGCTGAAGGCAGTATTCGCTATTATTATTTGGTTGACGGTGTAGAATCAACCGGAAATTTCTTTTTTGAAAACGATTGGTATTCAGATTTTGAAAGTTTTTTATACGGCAAACCTTCTTTATTAAACATTGAAGCTCTCGAAGATTCTGTAGTTTATTTGGCCTACAAAGAAGATTTTGAAAAACTGGTTTTACAATATCCTGTTTTTAATTCTTTCCTTAGAATTATGATGGAACGCACGATTAAAGGTTTAACGGGAAGAAATATGGCCATGTCATTGTTATCTCCGGAAGAACGTTATTTACGTTTTTTAAAATACTGTCCAAAAGTTGTCGAAAGAGTTTCCTTAAAACATATTGCCAGTTATTTAGGAATTCAGCCGGAAAGTTTAAGCCGAATCAGAACCCGAATTACTTTAAGCAGTAAATCTTAACCGAAGTCAATTTTTAAGAAATCTCAGCATTCTATTTTTGCTTTTATAACCAATAAAGCAAAAATAAAATGAAGAATATACTATCAATTGTCTTAAGCCTTTTGGGCTTGATTTCCTACGCTCAAACGGGCGTTGTGAGAGGAAAAATAATAGACAAGCAATCTGAAAAACCTATCGTCGGAGCCATTATTTCTTTAGCCGGAGATGAAAGCATTCAAACAGAATCAGATGCTGATGGAAGTTTTAGATTAATCAATATTCCGCTTGGGAGGCAGAGCATCAATATAAATTTTACGGGATATGAAGATACTTCAGTTTCAGATCTTGATGTAACCACCGGAAAAGATAACCTGTTGACTGTTTCATTAATTGAAAAGTTTAATACGCTTGATGAAATCGTCGTAACATCTGGAACGAATAAAGCAAAGCCGTTAAACAAAATGGCATTGGTTTCGACAAAACAATTTACTACAGAAGAAGTAACCAGATTTGCGGGCGGACGAAGCGATGTGGCGCGTTTGGTTTCTAATTTCGCCGGAGTTTCTACCGGAGACGACAGCCGAAATGATATTGTTGTGAGAGGAAATTCTCCATCGGGAATGTTATGGAGAATTGAAGGAATGCCGGTTCCGAGTCCAAATCACTTTTCAACTTTAGGAACAACGGGCGGTCCGGTTTCGGCATTAAATCCAAATCTTTTAGCAAATTCTGATTTCCTTACTTCGGCTTTTCCGGCAGAGTATGGAAACGCAATTGCGGGTGTTTTTGATTTAGGTTTTAGAAAAGGAAATCCCGACGAATACGAATATATGATTAGTGCCGGAGCTTATCCGGGATTAGAGTTTATGGCAGAAGGGCCGCTGGGTAAAAAAGGCGGATCGTTTGTTGCCGCGGCAAGATATGGTTTTGTGGGCATTACCGGATTGGCCGGAACTGATGCACAGCCCAATTACAGCGATATTAGTTTTAATGTTGATTTTGGAAAAAGTAAATTGGGGAATTTTTCTGTTTTCGGAATTTATGGCGTTTCTGATATTGATTTTCTTGGTAATAAAATCGACAAAGAAGATCCTTTTGCAGCACAGGACGAAGACAGTTATGTAACTTCCGGATTTGCTTCTTTTGGATTAAAACACAATTTAGAGATTGGCTCAAAATCATATCTAAAAACCATTGTAGGTTATTCGAATGCCAATAACTCGTATAAAAATTTCCGTTATTACAATTATGGTACGCCAACAGAAAACAGGCTTCCGTTTTCGGATATTAAAAACGATGAAAACAGATTCACGTTTTGGACTTTATTCAATTCTAAAGTCAATAAAAAAATAACTTTTAGAGCAGGATTATTGTATGAAAATTATACGCTCGATGCAAAAATGTCTTCAAGAGACAGACAGCAGGATTCAGACGGAGACGGTTTCCCGGATTTTGTTCCGTTAATCAATAACAACGGAAATTATAATGTCGTGCAGCCGTTTGCGCAGGGGCAATTCCGCTTGACGGAAAAATTAACCTTTAACGCAGGAATTCACGGGCAGTATTTTTCAATAAACGAACAATTTGTTTTTGAACCCAGAACGGCTTTATCATACGCAATAAATCCAAAAAATACAGTAAGTTTTGGTTTCGGAATTCACCATCAAAGTGTTCCGGTTCCTATTTTATTTTTGAATGAATTTGTAAACGGAGTTCAGGTTCAAACCAATAAAAATCTGGATTTAGTGCAAAGTCAGCATTATGTTTTAGGTTACGATGTTCGTTTGGCTAATAAATGGCGCGGAAAAGTCGAATTGTATTATCAGGATATTAGCAAAGCTGCAGTTGAATCGTTTCCTAGCAGTTATTCTTCTTTAACAGAAGGCGCAGATTTTGGTTATTCGATCGATAAAACTTCTTTGGTAAATAAAGGAACAGGATTAAATCAAGGAATTGAATTTACTGTTGAAAAATTCTTTAGCGAAGGTTATTATGCCTTGTTTACGACTTCTCTTTTTGAAAGTAAATATAAAGGAAGCGATAATATTGAGCGAAATTCTCCTTTTAATAATGGTTACGTAATCAATCTTTTAGGCGGAAAAGAGTTTAAAGTTGGCAAGACAAAAAGGAATGTATTTTCTATAGATACTAAATTTACAACTGCAGGCGGACGCTATTATACGCCAGTTGATTTAGCAGCGTCAAACAATGCAGGTTATGAAATTAGAGATGATGCAAATGCTTTCAGTAAGCAATATGATGCGTATTTACGATTAGATGTAAAATTCGGAATTAAATTAAACAGCAAAACCAAAAAGAGATTTCACCAGTTTTACATCGATCTTCAAAACGTAACCAATAATACAAACGTGTTTACAAGAGAATACAATAGATTAACAAACAGCATAAATCAAAAAGATCAAATTGGTTTTTCGCCAGATTTTGGATATAAATTTCAGTTTTAGTTAAGAATGTGTTGGGGCAGATTTTTAAAACCAAAAAGGCTTATCAATTTAGATAAGCCTTTTTTTTATCTTACATGTTTTCTTGTTCTGTAGGAACATTTCATCGTTAGAAAAATTATATTGTTATAATGAATTACGTTCTGTAGGAACGTTTGATTTTGACATTGTTTTTTAATAATCTGACCTGTCAAACGTTCCTACGGAACGCAAATATGACTGATCTTTAATTTTTCTACCGACGAAACATTCCTATGGAATGATAAATCGGATATCAAAAAAGTGGCCAATTAAGTCACTAAAAACAAACAAAATAATTGTAGTGTATGAACTGCCTCGACAAGACAGCTTCTTTTTTTATTCTTCAAAGAAATTGAGTTCTAATTGATCCGGCAAAAGCCTGAAACTCATTCTGTGATATTTTGTTGGGCCATATTTCTTAATGGCTTCACGATGTTCTTTTGTTGGATAACCTTTATTTTGTTTCCAGTTGTACATGGGGAATTCTTCATGAATTTGATCCATATATTCATCGCGGTACGTTTTTGCTAAAATAGAAGCTGCGGCAATACTCAGGAATTTGGCATCACCTTTTATAATGCTTTGATTGGGAATTGATTTTAGTAACGCAATTTCGTCCTTAGAAAACTGTTTTCCAAAACTGTTTTTCAGACCCAATTTTGCATTTATAGAACGATTCCCATCCACAATAATGTATTCAGGAACATGCTTTAATTTTAAAATACATTCCTGCATTCCTTTCATTGAAGCATTCAGGATATTGATTTCGTCAATTTCATCTGGAAATAAATGCGTTACAGCAAAACATACGGCATGTTGTTCGATAATTGGTTTTAAAAAAAACCTCATTTTTTCAGACAATTGTTTACTGTCATTTAAAATTTCGTGTTCAAAATCTTCAGGCAGGATTATAGCTGCGGCAGTTACAGGACCTGCAAGACAGCCTCGGCCGGCCTCGTCAGTTCCAGTTTCTAAAACAAATCCCGAGAAATTTTTTGCAAGCATTTTTTTGAAATTTTAAAAGGCAAATATCATAAAATTTTATGCAAAAATATTCGTTTTCATACTGTCTGCCAAGGTAATTGTATAAATTGAAGTGTTTTTTTATTTATACATATTTATCTTTTACCTTTGCTCAACAAATTTTGTCGAAATAATTACATATAAAGCCATCAAATGAGAATATTCATTTTTCTATATCTATTAATTGTACCAGCATTATTGTTTTCTCAGGAAAAACCTAAACCAGCTTCTAAAAATAATTTAGATATGAATACGCAATATTCTAGTATAACAGATACTGTTAAAAAGAAGAAGGCAAAAATTGCAACGATAGATCAATATCAAATTATTACGCTGGAACACGATACTATTTATGCCGACACGTCGCTGACAATAAAAAGCGCTTACAAACAAAATCACCTGCGAAAAGACCTTTTTGGACTTTTAGAATCCTCTAATATTGGTCAGCCGTTAAATACATTACAATATAGTTTAACGAGTTTTTCGCCGTATCCGGAAATTGGTTTTAGCGCCATGCATTCGAATTATATACAAGCAGACGAAGTGAGATATTACTCTGCAGCGACACCTTTTACAGAATTGTTTTTTAATACAACGATTAATAAAGGACAAAATGTTGATTCGTTCATCACACTGAATGTGTCTAAAAACCTTAATTTTTCTATTGCATACAGAGGTTTACGTTCAGAAGGAGATTATATAAATCAATTAGTAAGTGCCGGAAACTTTAGATTTACAACGAGTTACGCTACTACTAACAGAAGATATGCATTAAATGCACATTATACATATCAGGATAATTCGAATGAAGAAAACGGTGGAATTACAACTCCGGAAGATTTTGAAAGCGACGATCCCGATTTTAAAAATCGTCAGCGTCTGCAGGTTTATTTAACAGATGCTAAATCATTTTTAAAAGGAAGACGTTTATTTTTTGATCACGCTTTTAGAATAAATCCTACACATGGAGACAATAATTTATATGTAAACCATCAATTAAATTACGAAAACAAATTTTTCGAATATAATCAGCCAACTGTACTTTCTGCAGTCGACGGAATCGATGAACCGGTAAAACGTTTCGGGGAATCGTATGTAACAAGTAATATAAACGATCAAACACATTTTGAAAGACTTTATAATAAAGTTGGAGTTGCTTATGAAAATTCTCTTTTAGGAAAATTTAATTTCTTTGTTGATGATTACAGGTCTAATTATCAGTATGATAAAATTATTATTTTTAAAGACGGAAGAACAATTCAGGATAATTTATTTCTACAGATTAATAATGTAGGCGGACAGTATGAATATCAAAAAAATAAATGGAACGGTAGATTTTTGTACACAAGATCAATCACCAATCAATCGCTTTCTGATCTTGATGCAAAACTGCGTTATAAATTAAACGATAAAATTCAGTTTGATTTTAGATACAGAAACATCAATAAACTGCCAAACAACAATTATAATTTGTACCAAAGCAGTTATGTATCGTACAACTGGTCGAATGATTTTAAAAATGAAAAAATCAATTCATTAGGAGCCAGCATTAATACGCCTTGGTTAAATGCCGAAGTTAATTATACCATTTTAAAAGATCATTTGTATTTTGAAGATGTATCTGATGCTGATGACGATGCGGTTAGAACTCAACTCATAAAACCGGCTCAATACGAAAATGCAATTAATTATTTAGAGATAAAAGCAAATAGAGAATTTAAATTTGGAAATTTTGCTTTAGACAATACACTTTTATATCAAAAAGTAGATCAATCAGATTTGATTTTAAATGTTCCTGATTTTGTAACCAGAAACACACTTTATTATTCAAATTATTATTTCAAAAAAGCATTATATGCTCAGGCAGGAGTTGTATTTAATTACTTTACTAAATATTATGCTAATGATTACAACCCTGTTATTGGAGAGTTTTTTGTGCAGGATAAAAAAGAAATTGGAAATTATGCCACTTTTGATGTTTTCATAAATGCAAGAATTCGCCAAACGCGTTTTTATGTAAAAGGAGAACATTTAAATGCTTTATTTTCAAGCACTAATTATTACTCAACACCTAATAATCCATATCGTGATTTTGTAATCAGATTTGGTTTAGTCTGGAATTTCTTCCAATAAAAACGAAGCGTAACTTTACTTAAAAAACCAAATATTAAACTTAAATAAAAATGGACTTTTCAAATAATATTTTAGAAACAATTGGTAATACGCCATTGGTAAAACTCAACAAAATTGTTGCTGAAATTGATGCGTTAGTACTAGCAAAAGTCGAAACTTTTAATCCTGGAAATTCTGTAAAAGACAGAATGGCTGTGAAAATGATTGAAGATGCCGAAGCTGACGGCCGACTTAAACCAGGCGGAACTATTATTGAAGGAACTTCTGGAAATACCGGAATGGGACTTGCTCTTGTTGCGATTATAAAAGGTTACAAATTGATTTGTGTAATCTCAGACAAACAGTCTAAAGAAAAAATGGATATTCTGCGTGCTGTTGGCGCAAAAGTAGTCGTTTGCCCTACAGATGTCGAGCCTACTGATCCTCGCTCTTATTATTCAGTTTCAAAACGTCTGGCAGAAGAAACACCAAATTCATGGTATGTAAACCAGTACGATAACTTGTCGAATTCATTGGCACATTACGAGCAGACGGGACCAGAAATCTGGAAACAGACAGATGGTAAAATCACGCATTTTGTGGTGGGGGTTGGAACTGGCGGAACAATTTCAGGAGTTGGAAAATACTTAAAAGAGAAAAACCCGAACATTAAAATTTGGGGAATTGATACGTATGGTTCTGTTTTTAAAAAATACCATGAAACCGGAATTTTTGACGAAAACGAAATTTACTCGTATATAACAGAAGGAATTGGAGAAGACATTTTACCAAAAAATGTTGATTTTTCTCTAATTGATGGTTTTACAAAAGTTACCGATAAAGATGCTGCTGTTTATACCAGAAAAATTGCGATGGAAGAAGCTATTTTTGTTGGAAACTCTGCCGGAGCTTGTATCAAAGGTTTATTGCAGTTAAAAGAGCACTTTAAGCCAGATGATGTTGTTGTGGTATTATTTCACGATTCTGGAAGCCGTTATGTGGGTAAAATGTTCAATGACGACTGGATGCGCGAACGTGGATTCTTAGAAGAAAACATTACAAAAGCCGAAGACGTTATTAAAGATCATATCGATAAAGAATTGATCGTTGTTCGTACAGAAGAATTAGTTTCGCACGCGATTGAGCGTATGCGTAAATATAAAATTTCGCAGATTCCGGTTGTTGATATCAACGGATTTGTAGGTTCTGTTGATGAAACAGATTTGTTTAGAAGTTATGTTGCTGATAAAAACGTAGCCGAAAAACCAATTAAAGAAGTAATGGGGAAACCTTTCCCGATTGTAAAATTAGGAACTCCAATCGAAGAAGTTTCGAAATTATTTACAAAAGAAAATGATGCCGTTTTAATTGATTTAGGAAACGGAAACCATCATATTATTACTAAATATGACATTATTGGTTCTATAAAATAGAACTTAATCAAAATAATTTTCATCCATAAATCTAGCTTTTGAACAGTTAGATTTATGGATTTTATCTTTTTAAAAATAATTAAAGAATGAATTTTACGGCCATAGATTTTGAAACAGCAACAGGACATCATCCATGTTCTGTGGGAATTGTTACTGTTGAAAATGGAATTATAGTAGATGAATTCGTTACTTTAATTAAACCCCCCAATAACGAATACAATCCGTTTACGATTCGTGTTCATGGTATTTATCCAAAAGATACAATTAATGCAAAACCCTTTTTTCAGGTATATCCTGAAATTGAGAAAAGATTAAAAAATAGGGTTGTGGTGGCGCATAACGAAAGTTTTGATCGAAATGTTTTAATGAAATCTATGCTGCTTCATGGTTTAAATTATGAAGATTTAAACATTGCCCCAAAATGGGAATGTACCGTTAAAATTTATAAAGCAAAAGGTTTAAAGCCAACAAAATTAAGTGATTGCTGTCGCGAAATGAAAATACAGTTAAATCACCACGAAGCACTTTCAGACGCAAGGGCTTGTGCTAAATTATATATGCTTCGATAAATAGTTTTATTATTTGTAAGAATAGTATTAATTTTTACTATTTTTAGATTTTTGAAATATATAAAATCTAAAAATGAAAGAAGACTTTCTTCATTATCTCTGGAGGTTCAAAAAGTTTGATACTTTGAATCTTGTAACTGCTCAAAATGAATCTATTACCATTATTAAAACTGGTGATTATTTAGAACTTTCGGGGCCTGATTTTTTTAATGCCCATATTAAAATCGGCAGTCAAAAATGGGCTGGAAATGTAGAGATTCACGTAAAATCCTCAGATTGGTATCTGCACAATCATGAAAAAGATGTTGCTTATGAAAATGTGATTCTTCATGTAGTTTGGGAAAACGACACGGCAATTTTTAGGGAAAACAATACCGAAATTCCGGTTTTGGTTCTTAAAGATTATGTCGAAAAAGAAGTTTTAGATAATTACAATGCACTTGTTTCTCCTAAAACCTGGATTTCATGCGAAAAACAAATACATGAAATCGATGCTTTTGTTTTTAAAAACTGGCAGGAAAGATTGTTTTTTGAACGATTAGAACGCAAATCAAAGTTTGTTTACGAATTGCTGGAAGAAACCAATCAGGATTGGGAAGCGGTTTTGTTTTGCCTTTTAGCGAAGAACTTTGGTTTAAATACAAACGGTTTGGCTTTTCTTCAAATGTCAAAATCAATTCCTTTTTCAATCATCAGAAAAGAAAGTTTTGAAGTCGAAAATCTGGAATCATTGCTTTTAGGAACTTTAAATTTATTAGATGGAGAAAAAGAAGATGTTTATTTCAAAGATTTAAAGTTTAGGTATTTTTATCTGCTGCATAAATATCAGTTAGAAAAAACATTTATTGATCCCGTTCAGTTTTTTAAACTCCGACCAGATAATTTTCCAACAATTCGGCTTTCTCAGCTCGCTAATTTATATCACAAACATCAAAACTTGTTTTCGAAAATAATTGCGCTAAAATCAGCTAAAAGCGTGTATGAATTGCTGAATGTTTTTGCAAGTTCGTATTGGCAGAATCATTATCAATTCGATAAAGAAAGCCCGAAGAAAGCCAAAACATTATCCAAATCATTTGTAGATTTAGTAATCATAAATACCATAATCCCAATTCAGTTTGCTTATTCTAACATAATGGGAGATTCAGCTTCAGAAGATTTAATTGATTTTATGAATGAA
Organism: Flavobacterium sp. NLM; assembly: GCF_002210235.1. Lineage (NCBI taxonomy): Bacteria > Pseudomonadati > Bacteroidota > Flavobacteriia > Flavobacteriales > Flavobacteriaceae > Flavobacterium > Flavobacterium sp. NLM. The sequence continues at coordinate 81,732 of NZ_LIAC01000010.1, read as the reverse complement.
GTCGCACCAGAAAAAAATGCGATTATCGATAAGTTTTTTTCCTTCGGAATAAAATCAAAAAATGCATTTGAAACCCAAACTTTATTAGAACTTAAAAATGAATATTGCAACCATAAAGCGTGTTTAAAATGCGCAATAGGAATGGAGCTGCTTAAAAATAATTAGATAATTGGGCAATTAGAAAAATTAGATAATTGGAAAATCAGTATTTTTGTAATCTAAAATCTTAAGTCTAAAATCTAAAATCTAAAAATGTCATCTATTTTAAAACTTAAATTCTTTTTTGAAAAATACGGTTTTCATGTATCATCCAGACTGGCTGATAAACTGGGAATGCGTGTAACAAGCGTAAGGTTATTTTTTATTTACATTTCGTTTGTAACAGCAGGGTTAGGTTTTGGAGTTTACCTAACATTGGCTTTCTGGATTCGTCTTAAAGATTTAATCCGCGCAAAAAGGACTTCTGTTTTCGACTTATAAATCAAAAGTTAACAATTTAAAAAATAAAAAAACCTGTTCAATTGAACAGGTTTTTTTATGATAAATCTTTTTTAGATTTCTTCGGTTTCGTTTTGAGGATTGTTAAGTTTCGCTCGTTTTTTACTGTAAGCAAAATAAACAATAATACCTAAAGTTCCCCAGCTTAAAAATGCGATCCAGGTATCGTGTCTTACCTGAGTCATTAAGAATAAATTGAAAGATACTCCTAAAGTTCCAACTAAATAAACCGCTGGAGTTTTGTAATGTCTTTCTAATTCTGGTTTTTTATATCTTAAGATCATAACGGCAACACATACCATACCAAATGCTAATAATGTTCCCATACTACACATTTCACTTACTTTTTCAATTGGAGTAAGCGCAGCAACAATCGAAATAATTGTTCCAACTAAATAGGTACTTTTATAAGGTGTTTTGAAAGTTGTGTGAAGTTTGCTGAAAAATGGAGGTAATAAACCATCTCTTGACATTCCTAAGAAAATACGAGTTTGTCCAAGCATCATTACAAGCATTACAGATGTTAAACCTGCAGTTGCAGCAATTGTAATAATAAATACAGCCCATGTTAATCCGTTTTCACTAAAAGCAGATGCAACCGGAGCAGCTTTGTCTAATTGATCGTAGTGAACCATTCCAGTTAATACTAATGAAACCAGAATATATAGAATTGTACAAATAATTAAAGAAGCGATAATAGCAAATGGCACATCTTTTTTAGGATTAATTGCTTCTCCAGCCTGAGTCGAAACAGCGTCAAATCCAATATAAGCAAAGAATACAATTGTTGCAGCCGTTAATACACCTCCAAATCCGAAATTCATTTTTCCAGTTGCATTTCCTAACGCATCAAGAGCAGGAACTTCAGTAGGAATAAATGGATGCCAGTTATCAGTATTAATGTAGAAAGCACCACAAACAATTACAAAAAGAACTACAGCAATTTTTACAATTACAATAATATTATTTGTACTTGCAGCCTCTTTAATTCCTTTTACAAGAATTGCAGTTACAACCCATGTAATTAAAAAAGCAGGTAAGTTAAATGCAAATGTTGGAAGATCAATTAAATCGTGAGGAAACTCTTTATTATGTTCGATGATTTTTTCTGTAGCAGTATGAAAATCATTGCAGAGCCAGATTGGGATATTAATTCCAAATAAATGGAGAAGTTTTACAAAGTATCCGCTCCAGGCGACGGCGACGGTGGTGGCACCCATCATGTACTCAAGAATCAAGTTCCATCCAATGAACCAGGCAAAAATTTCGCCGATTGTTCCGTATGCATAAGCATATGCAGAACCTTCTACAGGTAATACTGAAGCAAATTCAGCATAACAAAGAGAAGCAAATAAACAGCCTATACCTGCAATAACAAAGGATAGAGCCAGAGCTGGACCCGCATAATCATGAGCTGCGATTCCTGTTAAAGTGAAAATTCCTCCACCTATGATTGCCCCAATTCCTAATGAAGTTAAACCCCATCTTGTAAGAACTCTTTTTAAATCACTTTTTTTCATATCGGCCTCAAAGGCAGATATTGGTTTAACTCTCCAAATTGACATACTATTTTATTGGTTTATTGTTATTAAGCTCCAAATGTATCGTTTTTTGTAAAAAATAAAAACAATTATGATATTTTAAGTTATAAAATATTTAAATTTTTGATTTATTCTGTTTGCAATCTTCTGTAAGAGCTGAGTTTATTTTAATCTCTATTATAGCGATTGAGTTTGAAATATCAAATTCAGAAATAATATTTTTAGTATTTTTCCTAATAAATATAAAATTTATCCCGTATTTTATACTTTTTATAATAGCAATATATTTATAATAATCTCAAATTTCAAGATGTTCAATCAATATTTTAAATTTACAAGCCAGCAAAGAATCGGTATTTTTTTACTTTTTATAATTATCATCACACTGCAGTTAATTTATTTTTTTGCAGATTTTAACCAGTATGAAAAAACTTTTCCTGAAGAGAAGAAATGGCTCTCCTTACAAAAAGAAATAGATGCTGCAAAAGAGACAAAATATAAGGACAAACAAAAAGTATATACTTTCAACCCAAATTTTATTTCTGATTATAAAGGATACAAACTCGGAATGTCTGTTGAAGAAATAGATCGTTTATTGGCTTTCCGAAAACAAGATAAATATGTAAACTCAGCCGAAGAATTTCAAAAAGTAACACAAATCTCAGATTCATTATTGAAGGTAATGTCTCCCTTGTTTAAATTCCCGGATTGGACACAAAAGAAAAATGATTTTAAAACAGAGAAAAAAGAGTACGTTCAAAAAGCATCTTTCAAAAAAGAAAGCATAATAATTAAAGATATAAACCAAGCCAGTCAAGAAGATTTAATTGCAATATATGGTATTGGCGAAGCTTTGTCATCAAGAATATTAAAGCAGAAAGAAATTTTAGGCGGTTTTGTTTCTATGGAACAGCTTGAAGAAGTTTGGGGACTTTCGCCAGAAGTTATTGCCCAGCTTAATAACCATTTTAAAGTAATTATGCCGTCAGGTTTTAATAAGATAGCCATAAACGACGCGACATTAAAAGAGTTATCACAGTTTCCGTACTTTAAATATACACTTGCAAAACAAATTGTCACCTATAGAAGTATGAACGGAAATTTTAATAATATTGAGGATTTGTCAAAAATTAAAGGTTTTCCTGTTGAAAAAGCAAAAATAATTAGTTTATATTTGGAGTTCTAAAAAAATAGTACATAATGAATTTTGATTATAACGAAATGCAGTCGATGATTGCTCAATCTATAAAAGACTTTGCAGAAAAGAATATTAAGCCCTTTATAATGGAGTGGGATGAAGCCCAGATTTTTCCGGTTGATTTGTTTAAAAAACTGGGAGAAATGGGGTTTATGGGGGTTTTAGTGCCCGAAGAATATGGGGGATCTGGATTAGGTTATCATGAATATATTACGGTTATTGAAGAGATTTCAAAAGTAGATCCCTCAATTGGTTTGTCAGTTGCAGCGCATAATTCGCTTTGTACCAACCATATTTTGACCTTTGGAAACGAAGAGCAAAAGAAAAAGTATTTACCAAAATTAGCTACTGCCGAATATATAGGAGCGTGGGGATTAACAGAACATAACACAGGATCTGATGCCGGAGGAATGAATACAACGGCTGTTAAAGACGGAGATTTCTGGGTTATTAATGGAGCTAAAAATTTTATCACACATGCTATTTCTGGAGATGTAGCAGTTGTAATTGTTAGAACAGGAGAAAAAGGAGATTCTAAAGGAATGACTGCTTTTGTATTAGAAAAAGGAATGGCAGGATTTTCTTCAGGAAAAAAAGAAAATAAATTAGGAATGCGTGCAAGTGAAACTGCTGAGTTAGTTTTTGACAGCTGCCGTGTTCCGGATGCAAACAGATTAGGTGAAGTTGGACAAGGATTTGTTCAGGCAATGAAAATTCTAGACGGAGGCCGAATTTCAATTGGAGCTTTATCATTAGGAATTTCAAAAGGTGCTTATGAAGCTGCATTAAAATATTCAAAAGAAAGACATCAATTTGGTCAGCCAATAAGCAGCTTTCAGGGAATTTCATTTAAACTAGCTGATATGGCAACAGAAATTGAAGCCTCAGAATTATTACTGCACAAAGCAGCGTATTTAAAGCAACAGCATAAACCAGTCACAACATTAGGTGCAATGGCAAAAATGTATGCATCAGAAGCCTGCGTTAAAATTGCAAATGAAGCAGTGCAGATTCACGGAGGTTATGGTTATACAAAAGATTTCCCAGTAGAGAAATTTTACAGAGATTCTAAATTATGTACAATTGGAGAAGGAACTACTGAAATTCAAAAATTAGTTATCTCTAGAAATTTGTTGAAAGAGTAAAGAGTAAAGAGTAAAGAGTAAAGAGTAAAGAGTAAAGAGTAAAGAGTAAAGAATAAAGAAGCTCTGTCTATTCTCTATTTTCTATACTCTATTCTCTCAGAAAAAAAATCACAATTTATAACTCATAATTAATAATTAATTTTTACATTTGCAGCCTTAACGAGAGGAGGTGTCTATATTATGTTAATTATACCAATTAAAGACGGAGAAAATATCGATAGAGCATTAAAGCGCTATAAAAGAAAATTTGATAAAACAGGAACTGTTCGTCAATTAAGAGCACGTACTGCTTTTATTAAGCCTTCTGTTGTAAAAAGAGCTCAAATTCAAAAAGCTGCTTACATCCAAACTTTGAAAGATAGTTTAGAAAGTTAGTATTTCGCTTTTCAAAAATAATTACCGTTAGTCATCAAAAAGTTTTAACTTTGATGCTAACGGTTTTTTTTATTTTAAAAATCTTCTAGTGGTTTATATATAATAGGTATAAATCAAAAAAAAATCTTTCTTATGAAATCAAACAAAGAAGCTTTTCGTGATTATTTACAGCTGGAAAAAAAATATTCTCCACATACGGTTAATGCTTATTTGAATGATATTGGTTTTTTTGAAGAATTTAATAAATCCCGTTTCGAGCAGGATAATGTAGAGCAGGTTAATTATAGTCAAATAAGAAGCTGGATTATTTCTTTAGTCGATCAGGAAATTTCTAATGTTTCTGTAAATCGAAAAATGGCTTCCTTAAAAGCCTTTTATAAATTTCTTTTAAAGATTAAGCAAATTGATGTAAATCCAATGCTTAAGCATAAAGCGCTTAAAACTCCTAAAATTGTCCAGATTCCATTTTCAGAAAAAGAAGTAAACGATTTAATGCTTGGGGTAGATTCTCCATCCGGATTTGAAGAAATAAGAGATAAGCTTATTGTTGATCTTTTTTATACAACGGGAATGCGTCGTGCAGAATTAATAGGTTTAATGATGAGGAATGTTGATTTGTCTTCGAATCTTATTAAGGTGTTAGGGAAAAGAAACAAAGAGCGAATTATTCCGCTTTTGCCTATAGTTGCAGATCAGATTAATTTGTATTTAAAAGAAAGAGTGGAGGTTGAAGAAATCAAAGATTCTGATTATTTTTTTATTTCGAAAAAAGGGTTAAAATTGAGTGAATCGTTTGTGTATCGATTAATAAATTGTTACTTTAGTAGGGTCTCTGAAAAGGTAAAAAAAAGTCCTCACGTGCTTCGGCATACTTTTGCGACTCACTTATTAAATAACGGAGCAGATTTAAATTCAGTTAAGGAGTTATTAGGGCATTCGAGTTTGGCATCTACGCAAGTTTATACTCATAATAGTTTAGCAGAACTTAAAAAAGTTTATTCAGATGCTCATCCAAGAAATAAGTAATAACTCTGAAATGTTTAACCCTAAAATAATTATTATGAAGGTAGATGTTCATGCAGTTAACTTTACTGTCGACAGAAAATTGGTGGATTTTATTCAAGAGAGAATGGATAAGCTGGAAAAGTATTACGACCGAGTTGTTTCGGCTGATGTTTTTTTAAAAGTTGAAAGAACAAGTGATAAGGAGAATAAGGCGGTAGAGATTAAGATTAATGTTCCGGGAGATGAGTTTTTGGTTAAAAAGCAATGCAAATCGTTTGAAGAAGCAGTTGAGCTTTCGGCAGAATCTTTAGAACGTTTATTGGTAAAAAGGAAAGAAAAAATAAGAGCACATATTTAATTGAAATTTTTTTTAAAAAATGTTTTGATTCAAAGATAAAATAGCTACATTTGCAGTCCGTTAGAAATAGCGGACTTTTTTAATGTATTCGCCGATGTAGCTCAGCTGGCTAGAGCAGCTGATTTGTAATCAGCAGGTCGTGGGTTCGAGTCCCTCTATCGGCTCAAAAATATTTCAAATGCGATTTGAAATTGGTTCTTTTAAAATATTGGAAAACAGAAATTTAGGACAAAAAATATGATTTGGAGAAATCTAAAATCTAAAATTTAAAGTCTAAAATTACAAGGGGAGATACTCAAGCGGCCAACGAGGGCAGACTGTAAATCTGCTGTGTGAACTTCGCAGGTTCGAATCCTGCTCTCCCCACAAAAAAAAGAAGTTAAGATTTCGGATTTTAGATTTTAGATTTTCAAAATCTAAAATCTGAATTCAAAAATCTAAAATCAGAACTCTCTGCCGGTGTAGCTCAGGGGTAGAGTGCTTCCTTGGTAAGGAAGAGGTCTCGGGTTCAAATCCCGACATTGGCTCAAGTAAGTAGGAAATTGAAAATTAATATATAACTAAGATTAAAAATTAAGTAAAATGGCAAAGGAGAATTTTAATCGTTCCAAACCGCACTTAAACATAGGTACAATTGGACACGTGGATCACGGAAAAACTACATTAACTGCTGCAATTACAAAAGTATTGTCAGATGCTGGTTACTGTCAAGCAAAATCGTTTGATCAAATCGATAACGCTCCAGAGGAGAAAGAAAGAGGTATTACTATTAATACATCTCACGTAGAGTATGAAACAGCTAACCGTCACTACGCTCACGTTGACTGTCCAGGTCACGCGGATTACGTAAAGAACATGGTTACTGGAGCAGCTCAAATGGACGGAGCTATCTTAGTAGTTGCTGCTACAGATGGTCCAATGCCACAAACTCGTGAGCACATCCTTTTAGGACGTCAGGTTGGTATTCCAAGAATCGTTGTTTTCATGAACAAAGTGGATATGGTTGATGATGCTGAGTTGTTAGAGCTTGTTGAAATGGAAATTAGAGATTTATTATCTTTCTACGAATATGATGGAGATAATGGTCCTGTTGTTCAAGGTTCTGCTTTAGGAGGATTGAATAATGATCCTGCTTGGGTACCAAAAATCATTGAATTAATGGAAGCTGTTGATGCTTGGATCGAAGAGCCAGTGCGTGACGTTGCTAAACCATTCTTGATGCCAGTTGAGGACGTATTTACAATTACTGGTCGTGGAACTGTTGCTACAGGTCGTATCGAAACTGGTATTGCTAATACAGGTGATGCTGTTGAAATCATTGGTATGGGAGCTGATAAATTAACTTCTACTATTACAGGAGTTGAGATGTTCCGTAAAATCCTTGATAGAGGTGAAGCTGGAGATAACGTAGGTTTATTGTTAAGAGGTATTGATAAAGAATCTATCAAAAGAGGAATGGTTATCATTAAGCCAGGATCAGTAAAACCACACGCTACTTTCAAAGCTGAGGTTTATATCTTGAAAAAAGAAGAAGGTGGACGTCATACTCCATTCCACAATAACTACCGTCCACAGTTCTACGTACGTACAACTGACGTAACAGGAGTTATTACTTTACCAGAAGGAGTAGAGATGGTAATGCCAGGAGATAACTTGACTATCAATGTTGCTTTATTAAGCCCAATCGCAATGAGCGTAGGTTTACGTTTTGCTATCCGTGAAGGTGGTAGAACTGTAGGTGCAGGTCAGGTGACTGAAATCATAGGATAATCCTATAACAAATTATAAAAAGCCAGTTGATTTTTTTAACGAAATCACTGGCTTTTAATTACGGGCGTAGTTCAAGGGTAGAATAGCGGTCTCCAAAACCGTTGATGGGGGTTCGAATCCCTCCGCCCGTGCAATAAAAATTATATCAAATGACAAAAGTTACTAATTATTTATCAGAGGCTTTCGAAGAATTAAAGTCAAATGTTACTTGGCCAGCTTGGGCTGAAGTTCAAAAATTGACAATTGTTGTGGCTGTATTTTCGATTCTGTTCGCTTTGGCAACTTGGGGAGTAGACGAATTTTTTGCAAAAGCTTTGGCTGGATTTTTTAACTGGTTAAAAGGATAATTTTTTTGTGATGGCAGATAATAATGTGAAAAAATGGTATGTGGTTAGAGCAGTAAGCGGCCAGGAAAATAAGGTTAAAGCTTACATCGAAACTGAGATTGCCAGACTAGGGATGGAGGATTATGTTTCCCAGGTTTTAGTGCCTACTGAAAAAGTAGTTACTGTAAAAGAGGGAAAAAAGATGTCTAAGGATAAAGTGTATTTTCCTGGATACGTTATGATTGAAGCTAACTTAGTTGGTGAGATACCTCATATTATTAAATCTATTACAAGTGTAATTGGTTTCTTAGGTGAGATTAAAGGAGGGGAACCTGTTCCTTTGAGATTGTCTGAGGTAAATCGTATGTTAGGTAAGGTAGATGAGCTAGCTGTAAATACAGATACTCGTGCTATTCCTTTCAGCTTAGGTGAAACGGTAAAAGTGATCGATGGTCCTTTTAACGGTTTCAATGGTACGGTTGAAAAAATCAATGAAGAAAAGCGTAAACTTGAAGTAATGGTTAAGATTTTCGGAAGAAAAACTCCATTAGAATTGAGTTTTATGCAAGTTGAAAAAGTATAATTTTTTGTTACATATAATATCTATCACAATCGCTTCCAATTGATTGTGTATTAAATTTTTTAAAAATGGCTAAAGAAATTAGTAAGGTAGTTAAACTACAAGTTAAGGGAGGTGCTGCGAACCCGTCGCCACCGGTTGGACCTGCTTTAGGAGCTGCTGGGGTTAATATCATGGAGTTCTGTAAGCAATTTAATGCTAGAACTCAGGATAAACCTGGCAAAATTTGTCCAGTGCAAATCACTGTGTACAAAGACAAATCATTCGATTTTGTTGTTAAGACTCCTCCAGCAGCAGTTCAGTTAATGGAAGCTGCAAAGCTAAAATCTGGTTCTGGTGAGCCTAATCGTAAAAAAGTAGCTAGTGTTACTTGGGAACAAATTAGAGCTATTGCTGAAGACAAAATGCCTGACTTAAATGCTTTTACAGTAGAAAAAGCAATGAGTATGGTTGCTGGAACAGCTAGATCTATGGGTATAACTGTATCAGGAGATGCTCCTTTTTAATTAAGAAAAAGACATGGCAAAATTAACAAAAAAGCAAAAAGAGGCTGCTTCAAAAATTGAAAAGAACAAATTATACTCTCTAAAAGATGCTGCGGCATTATTGAAAGTTGTTGCTTCTGCAAAATTTGATGAGTCTGTTGATATCGCAGTGCGTTTGGGTGTTGATCCAAGAAAAGCGAATCAAATGGTAAGAGGTGTGGTAACTTTACCTCACGGAACAGGAAAGGATGTTAAAGTATTAGCATTGGTTACTCCAGATAAAGAGGCTGAAGCAAGAGAAGCTGGAGCAGATCACGTTGGTCTTGATGATTACTTACAAAAAATTAAAGATGGTTGGACAGATGTTGATGTTATCATCACTATGCCGGCTGTTATGGGGAAATTAGGTCCATTAGGTCGTATTTTAGGACCTAGAGGTTTAATGCCAAACCCTAAAACAGGTACTGTAACTATGGATGTTGCAAAAGCTGTTCAAGAGGTTAAAGCTGGTAAAATTGACTTTAAAGTTGATAAAACTGGTATCGTTCACGCAGGAATTGGTAAAGTTTCTTTTGGAGCTGAGCAAATTGTTGACAACGCACACGAAATTATTCAAACATTAATAAAACTTAAACCAACTGCTGCTAAAGGTACATACATTAAAGGTATTCACCTTACAAGCACAATGAGTCCTGCTATTGCATTAGACCCAAAAGCAGTATAATTGGTAGTTAAAAATTTTTAGTATGACTAGAGAAGAAAAATCAATCGCGATTGAAAATTTAACTGCGCAGTTAGCTGGTACAAATATCATTTATGTATCTGATATTTCTGGTTTAAACGCAGAAACAACTTCAAGCTTACGTAGAGCTTGCTTTAAAGCAGGTATCAAATTAGAAGTTGTAAAGAACACTTTGCTTGCAAAAGCAATGGAAGCTTCTTCTACTGATTATGGTGACTTACCTTCAGTTTTGACTGGTAATAGTGCTATTTTCATTTCTGATGTAGCTAATGCTCCTGGAAAAATCATTAAAGATTTCCGTAAGAAATCTGATAAACCAGTTTTAAAAGGTGCTTTCATTAACAATGAAGTTTATATTGGAGATAACCAATTAGATGCACTAGCAACTATCAAGTCTAAAGAAGAGTTAATTGGAGAAATCATTGGATTATTACAATCTCCAGCTCAAAGAATTATTTCTGCTTTACAAAACAAATTCGCTGGTAGCGAAGAAGAAACTGAAGCATAATAATCAAAGCAGGGAAGCTTGCTTCCTTGTTGCTTAATTAGCGCACAATAAATAAATTATATTTTTACAAATCATTTTAAACGATAGAAAAAATGGCAGATTTGAAACAATTCGCAGAACAATTAGTTAACTTAACAGTTAAAGAAGTTAACGAATTAGCAACAATATTAAAAGACGAGTATGGTATCGAGCCTGCTGCTGCAGCTGTAGTAGTTGCTGCTGGTGGTGGAGAAGGTGCTGCTGAAGAAGCACAAACTGAATTTACAGTTGTATTAAAAGAAGCTGGTGCTTCTAAATTAGCAGTTGTAAAATTAGTTAAAGAACTTACAGGTTTAGGTCTTAAAGAAGCTAAAGATGTAGTTGACGGTGCTCCAAGTACTGTTAAAGAAGGTGTTTCTAAAGAAGAGGCTGAAGGTCTTAAAAAATCATTAGAAGAAGCTGGAGCTGTAGTTGAGCTTAAATAATTCAACTCAGTTTTAAGAACTAGGTTTAGGTCCTGAGTTAACACTCAAAGGCCTAAACCATTTTTCGTATAATAAAATACATTAAATTTTATTATCAAATAGTTTAAAATACGAAAAAGTTTTTGATCAATACGAAGAAAAAAAATGCAACTGATTTTATCTGTTTATTTTTAAAGATGTATTGATTTTAAAAAGAAAGTATAAACTAAGCACTGTGTTTTTACACAAAAAAATTACTTTTTTTTAATCAAAATTTTGTCCATTGATGATAACAAATCAGACTGAAAGATTGAATTTTGCCTCTACAAAAAACATTCCTGACTATCCGGATTTCCTGGATGTTCAGGTTAAATCTTTTAAGGATTTCTTCCAATTAGAAACGAAATCTGACGAAAGAGGCAACGAAGGGTTATACAATACCTTCATGGAAAACTTCCCAATTACAGATACAAGAAACAACTTTGTATTGGAATTCCTAGATTATTTTGTTGATCCGCCACGTTATACAATTCAAGAATGTATAGAGAGAGGTCTTACTTATAGTGTGCCTTTAAAAGCCAGGTTAAAACTATACTGTACAGATCCAGAACACGAAGATTTTGAAACAATTGTACAAGATGTATATCTTGGAACAATACCTTATATGACTCCTAGTGGTACTTTTGTAATCAATGGTGCCGAGCGTGTAGTAGTATCACAATTACACCGTTCTCCTGGGGTTTTCTTTGGACAGTCATTCCACGCAAATGGAACTAAACTTTATTCTGCGAGAGTAATTCCTTTTAAAGGATCTTGGATAGAATTCTCTACAGATATCAACAGCGTAATGTACGCTTATATCGATAGAAAGAAAAAATTACCTGTAACAACTTTATTCCGTGCTATCGGTTTCGAAAGAGATAAGGATATCCTTGAAATTTTCGACTTAGCAGAAGAGATTAAAGTTTCTAAAACTGGTATTAAGAAATATATTGGAAGAAGACTTGCTGCACGTGTATTGAACACATGGCACGAGGATTTCGTTGACGAGGATACTGGTGAGGTAGTTTCTATCGAACGTAACGAAATCATCCTTGATCGTGATACAATTATCGACAAAGATAATGTTGAAGAGATCATCGATTCTAACGTTAAATCTATCTTGTTACACAAAGAGGATAATAACCAGGCAGATTATGCTATTATCCACAACACGTTACAAAAAGATCCAACAAACTCTGAAAAAGAAGCTGTAGAGCACATTTACCGTCAGCTGCGTAACGCTGAACCGCCTGATGAGGAAACTGCTCGTGGTATTATAGATAAATTGTTCTTCTCTGATCAACGTTATAACTTAGGTGAAGTTGGTCGTTACAGAATGAACAAAAAATTAGATTTAGATATCCCAATGGATAAGCAAGTGCTTACCAAAGAAGATATCATTACAATCGTAAAATATTTGATCGAATTGATCAACTCTAAAGCAGAGATTGATGATATTGATCACTTATCAAACCGTCGTGTTAGAACAGTTGGTGAACAATTGTCTCAACAATTCGGTGTTGGTTTAGCACGTATGGCTAGAACTATTCGTGAGAGAATGAACGTTAGAGATAACGAGGTGTTTACACCAATTGATTTGATCAATGCTAAAACATTATCATCAGTTATCAACTCTTTCTTTGGTACTAACCAGTTATCTCAATTTATGGATCAAACGAATCCATTAGCTGAGATTACACACAAAAGAAGACTTTCTGCACTTGGACCAGGTGGACTTTCGAGAGAGAGAGCTGGTTTCGAGGTTCGTGACGTTCACTATACGCACTATGGTCGTTTATGTCCGATTGAAACTCCTGAGGGACCAAACATTGGTTTGATTTCATCTCTTGGTGTTTATGCAAAAGTAAACGGAATGGGATTCATCGAAACTCCATACCGTAAAGTAACTAATGGTGTAGTTGATTTAGAAAGTACTCCAATTTACTTAAGTGCTGAAGAAGAAGAAGGTAAAATGATTGCTCAGGCAAACATTGAAATGGACGAAACTGGTAAAATTACAGCTAGCAATGTTATTGCTCGTGAGGAAGGTGACTTCCCGGTTGTTGAACCATCTGTAGTTCATTATACAGACGTTGCTCCTAATCAGATTGCATCGATTTCTGCGTCATTGATTCCTTTCTTGGAGCATGATGATGCGAACCGTGCGTTGATGGGATCTAATATGATGCGTCAGGCAGTTCCTTTGATCCGTCCTGAAGCACCAATTGTAGGTACAGGTTTAGAGCGTCAGGTAGCTTCAGATTCAAGAGTATTAATCAATGCTGAAGGGCATGGAACTGTTGAATATGTTGATGCTAATATCATTACTATTAAATACGATCGTACAGAAGACGAGAGAATGGTTAGTTTTGATGCTGATGAGAAAACATACAACCTTATTAAATTTAGAAAAACCAATCAAGGTACAAGTATTAACTTGAAACCAATCGTAAGAAAAGGTGACAGAGTTATTCCTGGACAAGTATTATCAGAAGGATATGCTACTCAAAATGGAGAATTAGCTTTAGGTAGAAACTTAAAAGTTGCGTTCATGCCATGGAAAGGGTATAACTTCGAGGATGCGATTGTAATTTCTGAAAAAGTAGTTCGTGATGATATTTTTACATCTATCCACGTTGATGATTATTCATTAGAGGTTAGAGATACTAAGTTAGGAAACGAAGAGTTAACAAACGATATTCCTAACGTTTCTGAAGAAGCTACTAAAGATTTAGATGAAAACGGTATGATCAGAATTGGAGCAGAGGTTAAACCTGGCGACATTTTGATCGGAAAAATTACACCAAAAGGAGAATCAGATCCTACTCCAGAAGAGAAATTGCTTCGTGCAATCTTCGGGGATAAAGCAGGTGATGTAAAAGATGCTTCATTAAAAGCTTCTCCATCTTTACATGGTGTAGTTCTTGACAAAAAATTATTTGCAAGAGCCGTAAAAGATAAACGTAAACGTACTCAGGATAAAGATGCTTTAGGCGCTTTAGAAATGGAATTTGAAACTAAATTTGTTGAATTAAAAGACAGATTAGTTGAAAAATTATTCTTGATCGTTAACGGAAAAACTTCTCAAGGTGTAATGAATGATTTGGGTGAAGAAGTTTTACCAAAAGGTAAAAAATATACTCAAAAAATGCTTTACGCAGTAGAGGATTTTGCTCACTTAAGCAAAGGTCAATGGGTTGCTGATGACGCTACAAATAAAATGGTTAATGATTTAATTCATAACTATAAAATTAAGCTGAACGACTTACAAGGATCTTTAAGAAGAGAAAAATTCACTATTACAGTTGGAGATGAATTACCATCTGGAATCTTGAAATTGGCTAAAATCTATATCGCTAAAAAACGTAAGTTGAAAGTAGGGGATAAAATGGCAGGACGTCACGGTAACAAAGGTATTGTTGCAAGAATCGTTCGTCATGAAGATATGCCTTTCTTAGAAGATGGAACACCGGTAGATATCGTATTGAATCCACTTGGGGTACCTTCACGTATGAACATTGGTCAGATTTATGAGACTGTTCTTGGATGGGCTGGTATGAACTTGGGTAGAAAATTTGCTACTCCAATTTTTGACGGTGCTTCTCTTGATGAGATCAATGCCTTGACTGATGAAGCTAACGTACCACGTTTTGGACATACTTATCTTTATGATGGTGGAACTGGTGAGCGTTTTGCACAAAAAGCAACTGTGGGTGTAATTTACATGCTTAAATTAGGACACATGGTTGATGATAAGATGCACGCACGTTCTATCGGACCATACTCGTTGATTACACAACAACCACTTGGAGGTAAAGCTCAATTTGGAGGTCAGCGTTTTGGAGAGATGGAGGTTTGGGCACTTGAAGCTTATGGAGCTTCTAGTACACTACGTGAAATCTTAACTGTTAAGTCTGATGACGTTATTGGTAGAGCTAAAACTTACGAGGCTATCGTTAAGGGTGAAACTATGCCAGAACCAGGTTTACCAGAATCATTTAATGTATTAATGCACGAATTGAAAGGTCTAGGTCTAGATCTTCGTTTGGAAGAGTAATAAAAGTTTTCAGTCACAGTCTCAGCATTCAGTTCCGTACTGAAAATTGAGACTGCTAACTGTGACTAAATATTAGAGTTTTTAAGATTTATACCCGTAACCCGTTCCGATTTTTTATAATAATGCAAGGCATTTTATAACTAGCGCTTCAAATTAAGTTTGGAGTTTAGAGAAGTAACTCGTGGTAAGCGTAATGATTTAACTCTTTTTTAAAGGGAACTTTTTGAAAGATGTAGATTGTGAATCTAAATCAATTTTTAATAGCAAGTAAATCAATAGTAAAAACTATGATGAATAATAGAAATAATAAAGATAAGAATCCAATTAAAAGATTTAACAAAATCTCTATTGGATTGGCTTCACCAGAATCTATCTTGAAAGAATCAAGAGGAGAGGTTTTAAAGCCAGAAACAATCAACTACAGAACTCACAAACCAGAACGTGACGGACTTTTCTGCGAAAGAATCTTCGGACCTGTTAAGGATTTTGAATGTGCTTGTGGTAAATATAAAAGAATTCGTTACAAAGGTATCATCTGTGACCGTTGTGGTGTTGAAGTTACTGAGAAAAAAGTACGTCGTGACAGAGTAGGACACATCAACCTTGTTGTGCCAATTGCTCATATCTGGTACTTCCGTTCTCTTCCAAACAAAATTGGTTATATCCTTGGTCTTCCATCTAAGAAATTAGATATGATCATTTACTACGAAAGATACGTAGTAATCCAGGCTGGTATTGCTAAAAATGCAGATGGAGAATCTTTACAAAGACTTGATTTCTTAACTGAAGAAGAATATTTGAATATTTTAGATACTCTTCCACAGGAAAACCAATATTTAGATGATTTAGATCCAAATAAATTTGTTGCCAAAATGGGAGCAGAGTGTATTATGGATTTATTGGCTCGTATTGACTTAGATGCTTTATCTTATGAATTAAGACACAGCGCTAACAACGAAACATCTAAACAACGTAAAACTGAAGCTTTAAAAAGATTACAAGTTGTTGAGTCTTTCCGTGAGTCTAACGAAAACCGCGAAAACCGTCCAGAATGGATGATTATGAAAGTGGTTCCAGTTATCCCACCAGAATTACGTCCGCTTGTGCCGCTTGATGGAGGTCGTTTTGCAACTTCAGATTTGAACGACTTATATCGTCGTGTAATCATCCGTAACAACCGTTTAAAAAGATTAATGGAGATTAAAGCTCCAGAAGTTATCTTAAGAAACGAGAAACGTATGTTGCAAGAATCTGTAGATTCATTATTTGATAACACTCGTAAAGCTTCTGCTGTTAAAACAGAATCTAACAGACCATTAAAATCATTATCTGACTCATTAAAAGGTAAGCAAGGACGTTTCCGTCAAAACTTACTTGGAAAACGTGTGGATTATTCTGCTCGTTCGGTAATTGTTGTTGGTCCTGAGTTAAAATTATTCGAATGCGGATTGCCAAAAGATATGGCATCTGAATTATACAAACCTTTCGTTATCCGTAAATTGATTGAAAGAGGTATTGTAAAAACAGTAAAATCTGCTAAGAAAATCATAGACAAAAAAGAGCCGGTAGTTTGGGATATTTTAGAAAATGTAATTAAAGGACACCCAGTATTACTGAACCGTGCTCCTACTTTACACAGACTTGGTATTCAGGCTTTCCAGCCAAAATTAATTGAAGGAAAAGCGATCCAGTTACACCCATTAGTATGTACGGCTTTCAACGCCGATTTCGATGGTGACCAGATGGCGGTTCACTTACCTTTAGGACCAGAAGCTATTTTAGAGGCTCAATTATTAATGTTGGCTTCTCACAATATCTTGAACCCTGCAAATGGTGCACCTATTACAGTACCTTCTCAAGACATGGTTTTGGGTCTATATTATATGACCAAAGAACGTATTTCTACAGAAGATCACATTATTTTAGGTCAGGATTTGACTTTCTATTCTGCTGAAGAAGTAAACATTGCATTAAACGAAGGAAGATTAGAATTGAATGCTCGTGTTAAAATTAGAGCAAAAGATTTTAATGATGCTGGAGAATTAGTGTACAAAATTATTCAAACAACTGCAGGACGTGTATTATTTAATGAAGTAGTACCTGAAGCAGCTGGATATATCAATGATGTATTGACTAAGAAAAACCTTAGAGATATTATCGGACACATTTTAAGTGTGACTGATGTACCTACAACGGCAGCTTTCTTGGATAATATGAAAGATATGGGGTATAAATTCGCATTTAGAGGAGGTTTATCATTCTCTTTAGGTGATATTAGAATTCCAGAACAAAAAACAAAATTAATTGCAGATGCCAGAGAGCAAGTTGAAGGTATTTCTGTGAATTATAACATGGGTCTTATTACCAATAACGAACGTTACAACCAAGTTATTGACGTATGGACTTCAGCAAATGCTCAGTTAACAGAATTAGCAATGAAAAATATTAGAGAGGACCAACAAGGTTTCAACTCTGTATATATGATGCTTGACTCTGGGGCGAGGGGTTCTAAGGAACAGATTCGTCAGTTAACTGGTATGCGTGGTTTGATGGCTAAGCCTAAAAAATCTACTGCTGGTGGTGGTGAGATTATTGAAAACCCGATTCTGTCTAACTTTAAGGAAGGTCTTTCGATTCTTGAGTACTTTATTTCTACTCACGGTGCTCGTAAAGGACTTGCGGATACGGCTCTTAAAACGGCCGATGCCGGATACTTAACAAGAAGGCTTCATGACGTTTCTCAAGATGTTATTGTTAACATAGAAGATTGTGGAACTTTAAGAGGTGTTGAAGTTTCTGCATTGAAGAAAAATGAGGAAATCGTTGAATCATTAGGAGAAAGAATTTTAGGACGTGTTGCATTGCAAGATGTTATAAACCCACTTACTAATGAAGTAATGGTTCAATCTGGCCAGCAAATTACTGAAGCAATTATGAGAACTATCGAAGCTTCTCCAATTGAAAAAGTAGAGGTTAGATCTCCATTAACTTGTGAAGCTTTAAAAGGTATTTGTGCTAAATGTTACGGTAGAAACTTAGCTACTGGTAAGATGACACAAAGAGGTGAAGCTGTTGGAGTTATTGCAGCTCAGTCTATTGGAGAGCCAGGTACACAGTTAACACTTCGTACGTTCCACGTTGGAGGGGTTGCTGGAGGTATTTCTGAAGAATCTAGTATCATTACAAGATTCAACGGTAGACTTGAGATTGAAGATTTAAAAACTGTTAAAGGTGAAGACAGCGAAGGTAATGCGGTAGATATCGTAGTATCACGTTCAACTGAATTAAAATTAGTTGATGAGAAAACTGGAATCGTCTTAAATACACATAACATTCCTTACGGTTCTAGTATCTTTGTTAAAGATGGAGAAACTGTTGCTAAAGGAACTGTAATCTGTAAGTGGGACCCTTATAATGGTGTAATTGTTTCTGAGTTTACTGGTAAGATTGCTTACGAGGATTTAGAGCAAGGACAATCATTCATGGTAGAGATCGATGAGCAGACTGGTTTCCAGGAAAAAGTAATTTCTGAGGCTAGAAATAAAAAATTAATCCCAACGTTATTAGTTTATGGTAAAGAAGGTGAATTAATTCGTTCTTACAACTTACCAGTAGGTGCACACTTAATGGTTGAAAACGGTGAGAAAATTAAAGCAGGTAAAGTATTAGTAAAAATCCCACGTCGTTCTTCTAAAGCAGGCGATATCACGGGAGGTTTACCAAGAATTACTGAGTTGCTTGAGGCTCGTAACCCTTCAAACCCAGCAGTTGTATCTGAAATTGATGGTGTTGTTTCTTTTGGAAAAATCAAAAGAGGTAACCGTGAGATCGTTATCGAATCTAAATTTGGTGAGATTAAAAAGTATTTAGTTAAACTTTCTAGCCAAATCTTAGTACAAGAAAATGACTTCGTAAGAGCGGGAGTTCCATTGTCTGACGGTGCAATTACACCAGATGATATCTTGAGAATTCAAGGACCGGCTGCTGTTCAACAGTACTTGGTAAATGAAATTCAAGAGGTTTACCGTTTACAAGGGGTAAAAATTAATGACAAGCACTTTGAGGTAGTTATTCGTCAAATGATGCGTAAAGTAAGAGTTCAGGATCCAGGAGATACATTATTCCTGGAAGATCAATTAATTCACACTAAAGATTTCATCGTTCAAAACGATAAATTATATGGTATGAAAGTAGTTGAAGACGCTGGAGATTCTGCTGTATTGAAACCAGGTCAGATTATTTCACCTCGTGAGTTACGTGATGAGAATTCATTATTGAAACGAAATGATAAAAATCTTGTTGTAGCAAGAGACGTAATTACTGCAACTGCAACGCCAGTTCTTCAAGGTATTACAAGAGCTTCGTTACAAACTAAATCATTCATTTCTGCGGCTTCATTCCAGGAGACAACGAAAGTACTTAACGAAGCTGCAGTAGCTGGTAAAGTAGATGATCTAGAAGGATTAAAAGAAAATGTAATTGTTGGACACAGAATTCCTGCGGGAACTGGTATGAGAGAATATGATAACACTATCGTAGGATCTAAAGACGATTACAATGAAATGATGGCTAATAAAGAAGAATATATTTATTAATTAGGAAACTATGAGTAATCCGAAACAACAACAAGAGCAAATTAACATTGAGTTAGACGAAAGTATTGCAGAAGGAATTTATTCTAATCTTGCGATTATCAACCACTCATCATCAGAGTTTGTTTTAGATTTTGTCAGCATTATGCCGGGTATTCCTAAAGCCAAGGTAAAGTCAAGAATTGTCTTGACACCACAACATGCTAAAAGATTGTTAAGAGCAATAGGTGAAAATATCCATAGATTTGAGGCCGCTCACGGCGAAATCAAAGAAACGGAACAAGCACCAATACCGCTTAATTTTGGTCCGGCAGGACAAGCATAAATTTTAAAGCCCCATTTTAATGGGGCTTTTTTTTTGCTGTAGAGTTACAATAAATGCAGTTAATCTGATTTAATATACTTTAATCGACTAAATTTTCCTGCGTGGTTATATTGTTCTAATTTGGCTCTGCCTATGAAAGATTAATTTTTGAAATATAATGACTTAGTAAGGTTGATTTAATTCAAATTAAAAAAAAGCGCTAATCAAATTAGCGCTTTTTTTATGCCTAAAAATGAATAAATCAATTTATAATTTGAAAATATTTTGATCGCTTCCCAACCTTTTAATTTAAAATATACTCTATATAGATAAGAACCATTACAAAAGGTTTTAACTTAAATAAAGTATTAGTATGAAAAAGAAATTCACCTTAGAAATAAAAAATCCTTGCTCTGAAAATTTTGATAAAATGATTCCAAATGCAGGTGGTTCATTTTGTGATTCATGCATGAAAAATGTAATTGATTTAAGTAAAAAAACGAATTCTGAAGTTGCCAGGTTCATTGCCGGAAATAAAGATGCAAACATATGTGCACGATTAAAAACAACGCAGCTTGAAGAACAATTTGAATACAGCGAAACTTCTAAAATCAATACTTTAAAATATGCGGCAGTTGCAGCAACTATTTTACTTGCCTCAAACCTTACTGCACAAGAAAAAGAGCCTGTTAAAATCGAAAAAGCCTGTGCAGAGCCAATGTACAAATTAGGCGAAGTAGCATATAACCAAACAGTAAACGAAGAAGTTTTGATAACAGTAAAAGGAAAATTATTAGAAGCAAAAACACATAAACCTTTTAATAAAGAAACATATCCAGATTTAATGTTATCTGTTAATGGTTCAGAAACTCCTGTGAAAGTAAATCAAAAAACGGGAGAATTTACTATAGCAGCGCAAGTTGCAAAAACTAGTAAAACGCTAATAGTTACAATTTCAGGAAGCGATTATTATCTTTCAAAAGAAATACCTTTTACTATGAAAGCAGTTAAAAATAATGTTTTATCACAAAATATAATTGTTGATGCAGATGAGCTGACTAAAATTTTTATTGCCGGCGGATTAGGAATTAATTATACAGATCAATAAAACAAAATGTTGGGGATTGTAATGAAAAAAGGCTGTCTAATAGTAGACAGCCTTTTTATATTTTCTAAAGAAGTGATTAATCAAATTCAGAAGTGAAGTATAATTTCACACTTGGATATTTACTTTGTGTCATTTGAATTGTAAAATCAGAATCGGCTAAAAATACCAGCTGACCATATTTATCATGCGCAAGGAATTTTTGTTTGATACGTTTAAATTCTTTGAATTCTTCATTTTTAGCATCATCAGGTTTTACCCAGCAAGCTTTGTGAACAGGGAAGTTTTCGTAAGTACATTTTGCACCATATTCGTGTTCTAAACGATATTGAATTACTTCATATTGAAGCGCTCCAACAGTTCCAATAACTTTACGATTGTTCATCTCTAAAGTAAACAACTGCGCTACACCTTCGTCCATTAACTGATCAACTCCTTTTTCTAATTGCTTAGCTTTCATCGGATCAGCGTTGTTGATGTATCTAAAGTGTTCCGGAGAGAAACTCGGAATTCCTTTAAAGCTCATTACTTCACCTTCTGTTAAAGTATCTCCAATTTTAAAGTTTCCGGTATCGTGTAAACCAACAATATCTCCAGGATAAGAAATATCAACGATTTCTTTTTTCTCTGCGAAAAAGGCATTCGGGCTTGAAAATTTTAAATTTTTCTTCTGGCGAACGTGGTAATAAGGTTTGTTTCTTTCAAAAGTTCCCGAAACAATTTTTATAAAAGCTAAACGGTCACGGTGTTTCGGATCCATGTTAGCGTGAATTTTAAATACAAAACCAGACATTTTTTCTTCTGCCGGATCAACCAAACGAGTTTCAGAATCTTTTGGTCTTGGTGAAGGAGCAATCGCCACGAAACAATCTAACAATTCGCGAACTCCAAAATTATTCAAAGCAGAACCAAAAAATACAGGCTGGATTTTTCCATCTAAATAATCCTGACGTTCAAATTTTGGATAAACTTCATCAATTAATTCTAATTCTTCACGAAGTTTTTCAGCTGCTTTTTGACCAACAATTTTATCTAATTCAGGATTGTTTTGAACATCAGAGAAAGCAATAGTTTCTTCGATATTTTTACGGCTGTCTCCGCTGAAAAGATTGATGTTTTCTTCCCAAAGATTATAAATACCCTGAAAATCATAACCCATTCCGATAGGGAAACTTAAAGGAGTAACTTTTAATCCCAGTTTTTGTTCCACTTCATCCATCAAATCAAAAGCATCTTTACCTTCACGGTCTAACTTATTGATGAAAACAATCATAGGAATGTTACGCATTCTACAAACAGCAACCAATTTTTCCGTTTGTTCCTCAACCCCTTTTGCAACGTCAATAACCACAATTACACTATCAACAGCAGTAAGAGTTCTAAATGTATCTTCGGCAAAATCCTTATGTCCCGGAGTATCAAGGATATTGATTTTTTTATCTTTATAATTAAAAGCAAGTACAGAAGTCGAAACCGAAATACCTCTTTGGCGTTCGATTTCCATAAAATCACTCGTTGCTCCTTTTTTAATTTTATTATTTTTTACAGCTCCAGCTTCCTGAATCGCCCCTCCAAATAACAATAATTTTTCCGTTAATGTTGTTTTACCGGCATCGGGATGCGATATAATTCCAAATGTTCTTCTGCGTTGTATTTCTTTTAAAAAGCTCATATTTTGTATAAATAGGTTGCAAAAGTACTATTAATTACGGCTTAATAAAAATATTCAGTTCTTAAATTGAAAGCGATAAGTTTTCAAAACAGTACTTTTTATAAAAAAAAATAAGGCTGTTTTTAAAAACAGCCTTACATTGATATTGAAAAATAAATTATTGGTTAATTGACCAAACAGAATATCCTTTTGGCGGACATTGAATTTTTACCCATTTATCTGCCTGAGTTGTTGGATACCAGGTTGAATTCCCTGTAAAATCTTTAATCTGCGTATTAGCCCAATTGGTTTGAATCCATCTTTCCTGCCAAGCGTCCGAATTATTGATGTAAACTACTAACCCCGGATTTCCGTTATAACCGTTTCTTCTTGCTACATATTCATCATTATCAGAATATAAAATAGAAGTTGTACCTGTTGCTTTATTGTTGTGAATCCAGATCAAGTTGTTTAATTTCGCTTTATCCAGCCATTCTTCATAATCTCTATAGAAAATTGTTGGATAACCTTCGTGAGTTAAAATATAAGAATACGCCAGCATTTTGCTCCAAATTTCATCTGTATCATGATTCGTTACAAAAGTCACCGCTTTGTACGGATTTCTTTTCCACATCATATCATCATTTAAAAGCGCCAGATTATTACCGTCAAAAGCGTCGTTCATTTTGTAATAACAAGCAAAGTCAAAAACAGAGCTGTTAGCAGCGTTTGCCCAGTCATTTAATACATTTACGTTTGAATCCCATAATTCTCCAACCGAAAAACCGCCTACATTAGCGTTCCATGAATTTACAACCCACGCGCCAAATCCTTTTACGTAGTCAAATCTCCAGCCGTCAAACTTCATGGTATTTTTGTAATATTTACCAACTCCGTCAGCTCTCAGCCAAAGCCAGTCCTGAACATGAGGATTTGCATGGCATAAATCAGGGAAACCGCCAAAAGCGCCTTCATCATTATTTCCGTAGCTGTTTTTATAGAAGTCATTATAATTACGTGTAAATTTTCCAGAAGCAACACCGCTGAAATTTGTCCACGTGCTGGTGCCTGTATACGGATTTGCTTCAGATTGACCGCCGCTGTTGTGATTAATTACGATATCGGCATACACTTTTATGTTTTCTGTGTGAGCAGACGTTATTAGGCTTACTAATTCTGTTTTAGAACCAAAACGAGTTTCGGTACTTCCATTTTGATTGTAATCTCCAAAATCAAAATAATCCGTTGGATCATATCCCATAGAAAATGCTCCATTTTGAGCTTTAGAAGCGGGTGGAAGCCAGATAGAGCCAATTCCGGCATTTCCCCAGGCAGTCACTTTTCCTTTTACGGTATTCCACCAGTTTCCACCAGCAGGAACATCCCAATAAAAAGCCTGCATCATTACGCCGCCACCAGGATTATCTACATATTTTCCTGTAGGGGAAGATAAAGAAGCTCCGGTGCTAAAAGGTTTACCATCGTGGTGAGTCACGTTGATAATTTTAAATTGCTGACTTTCTGCTTTAGCGTCAACATCATTCGTTTCATTTGTACAAGAATACAAAAAGGTTGTAATTGCAGTAAGAAAAAATAATCTTACAATAGGTTTTTTCATAATAGATTGTGGTTAAGGTTAAATTAATAAAGTTTGAAATTGCTAATTTTAAGACTTCAAAAACAAGATATTCTTATTTTTTGCCGCCATAAATTATTAATAACGCACCTAAAGTAAGGGTTTTTTGATTCGATTTGTTTTTGTAGGAAAATAGTTTTACAACGAAAACGTTGTAGTGTTTAAAACTTTTTTTTAGAGGCTTGAAAATCAATTAGAATTATTTTGACTCTTTTTGAGTTAAGAGCTTTTTGAAAAAGAAAAAGATTGGAGAATTAAACTTCTTATCGTGAATTTAAATACGATCCACATAATTTTTTGTTAATACTATGGCTGATAGTTGTATTATGTAATTGAATTGTTATTTTTGTTCGTTTTATAAAAGAAAACAGAAGTTCATTATTTAGTTTTTCAGAATCGTTTTTGAAAATAAATAATAGCCAGTTAAATTTTAGAATACAGATCTTTACATCCAAAAATTAAATTTAAAATAATGTCATTAAAAAAATTGCAACTAAAAACAATTGATTATAAGGTAGTCTTAACAATGTGTTTTTTATTTTTTTTCAACTCAATAATTTCAGCACAGGAAATTATTAAGGATGTTGTAGCCGAAAAGCCGGTAGAAACTGTACACGGTAAACAAAAAATTGACGGTATCATTGCTACGGTTGGAGATTATATTGTTTTAGATTCTGATATTGATAAAGGTTATTTAGAGATTGCAAGCCAGGGTGGTAATACTAAAGATATTACAAGATGCCAAATGCTTGGTAAACTTTTAGAAGATAAATTATACGCGCACCAGGCCATTCAGGATAGTATTATTGTAAGTGATGCTGAAGTTAGAGGGATGATGGAAGAGCGTTTGAATTATATGATTCAACAAGTTGGAGATATCAATAAAGTAGTAGAATACTATAAAAAGAGTTCTGTAGAAGAATTTAAAACGTATTTTGCGGACATCTTAAAAGAGCAAAAATTAGCCTCAGAAATGAGAGATAAAATTGTAAAAGATGTAGAGATTACTCCAGAGGAAGTTCGTAATTTCTTTAAAAAAATCCCTAAAGATGAATTACCAACTTTTGGAGCTGAAATGGAAGTAGCGCAGATTGTTACTGAACCTAAAGTTTCTAATGAAGATAAACAGAAAGTTAAAGATAGATTAAACGCTATTAGACAAGATGTTTTAGAAGGTTCAAGTTTTGCTACAAAAGCAGTTTTGTACTCTCAGGATCCGGGATCTGCACCAAATGGAGGTTACTATAAAATGACACGTAAAACGCCTTTCGTAAAAGAATTTAAAGACGTAGCATTTAGTTTGCAGGAAGGTGAAATTTCGCAGCCATTTGAAACTACTTTTGGTTTCCATATTATAATGGTTGACAAAATAAAAGGACAGGAAGTTGAATTAAGACATATTTTAATTGCTCCGGTTGTTTCTGAAAGTGCTTTGAAAGAAGCTAAAGAAAGAGCAGCAAATATTAGAGAGAAAATTGTAAGCAAGCAAATTACTTTTGCAGAGGCTGCAAGAACAGAATCTGACGAAAAGGAAACCAGAGCAAACGGAGGAACTTTAATAAATCCAAATACTCAGGATACTCGTTTTGAATTAACTAAAATGGATCCAACTTTATACGGTCAGGTTTCAAATTTAAAAGATGATGAAGTTTCTCAGCCGCTTTTAAATACGGATGATAAAGGAAAGAAAACGTATAAGCTGATCACTGTTACAAACAGAATCGACGAGCATACTGCTGACTACGCTAAAGATTATACAAAAATTAAAGAATTAGCTTTAAAAGAAAAACAAATCAACGCAATTGCAAAATGGTTTGATACTAAAATTAAAGATACATATATCAAAATTATTGGAGAGTACAGAGATTGTACGTTTGCTAATAACTGGTTGAAAAAATAATTTTTATTAAATAAAGAAAAAGAGTTAGTTTTATGAATTCATTCAACTAACTCTTTTTAATTTAAAATACATTCATAAATGTCTGACGTAACAGCAATTCATAACTTAGTTCAGAAACGCAACGAATTAAAAAACGAAATAGCAAAAATCATTGTAGGGCAGGATGCCGTTGTTGACCAAATTTTACTTTGTATATTTTCTGGAGGACACGCTCTTTTAATAGGAGTTCCTGGTTTGGCAAAAACTTTAATGATTAATACTTTATCTCAAGCTTTAGGTTTAGATTTTAAAAGAATTCAGTTCACACCGGATTTAATGCCTTCGGATATTTTAGGAAGTGAAATTTTAGATGAAAACAGACATTTTAAATTCATAAAAGGGCCAATTTTTTCTAATATCATTTTGGCTGATGAGATCAACAGAACGCCGCCAAAAACGCAGGCAGCTTTATTGGAAGCAATGCAGGAACGTTCGGTTACAATTGCAGGACAAAACTATAAATTAGATTTACCTTATTTTGTACTGGCAACACAAAACCCAATTGAGCAGGAAGGAACTTATCCTTTGCCGGAAGCACAATTAGACCGTTTTATGTTTGCGATTAAATTAGAATATCCAACTTTTGAAGAAGAAGTAAAAGTTGTAAAACAAACTACATCTGATAATAAAGTAGAAATAAGCCCATTATTTACAGCGCAGGAAATTATTGATTTCCAACATTTAATAAGAAGAATTCCTGTTGCCGATAATGTTATTGAATATGCAGTAACTCTGGTAAGTAAAACACGTCCTGATAATGCTTTGTCAAATGATTTTGTTAAAAATTATCTGGATTGGGGAGCAGGACCGAGAGCTTCGCAAAACTTGATTTTGGCAGCAAAAGCCCACGCAGCTTTCAATGGTAAATTTTCGCCGGATATTGAAGATGTAAAAGCAGTGGCAACCGGAATTTTACGCCACAGAATTATTAAAAACTACAAAGCAGACGCTGAAGGAATAACGGAAGAAGTTATTATTAAAAAGCTGATGTAAGATATATCTAAAAAAAGGCTGTTTCAAAAGTTGAGACAGCCTTTTTTTATTTTACATATTTCCTTGTTCTGTAGGAACATTTCATTGGTAGAAAATTATATTGGCATAATGGATTACGTTCCTAGGAATGTTTGATTGACATTGTTTTTTAATAATCAGACCTATCAAGCGTTCCTACGGAACGCAAATTTGGCTGATCTTTATTTTTTTTTCTACCTACGAAACATTCCTATGGAATGATAAATAGGATATCAAAACGTGGACAATAAGTCGCTAAAAACTAACAAAATAATTCTAAGTAAATGAGTTGCCTCGACTTTTGGGGCAGCTCTTTTTTAATTCAGTTCTTTAATACTCGTTTCGTTTATCAACCGTACCGTTTTGTTGTGAAAAAGTTTTAGCAGTAAAACTTCTGTAAGCGAAGTATATTTTTTATTGTCATATTCGTACCACCAATAAGAGAAATATCTAATATTATTCTTTTCTAATTTTGTGAGCCATATTTTTTCGTTGCTTCTCATGATTTCTTTAGACTCAATGATTTTATATCCGTTTCCTGTCCAGCAAATTAAAGGTTTGTGAATTGGTGTTTTGATATAAATTAAAGTTTCTGGCACTGCAATCTTAAAAACTTCATTATTGATCCAAACCCCTTTTTTAATATTATAATTAGGATTGAGATTTTCTAACAGCGAATAGTTTTGTTCCTTTTTAAGCTCTAAACTAGTAATAAACAATATTCCGGTCGCAATTATCATTGGCAAAAGTTTTGGCAAAAATGAATTGCTGGTTATGCTTTCTTTTTTAGGATGAAAAAAACGAATTAGAAATAAAAGAGGAACAATTTGATAAAATACAAAACACATAATTCCAATAGTGTGATGCAGTATATTTTCTTCGGTGCAATTGAATAAAACTAAAGTAATGATTCTGAAATAATTGGAGATAATATTCAGAACTACTATTATACAGCAAAACAATAAAATTTGCAGAATGTTGAAATACTTTTGGTTTTTACGTTCTTCTAGAGTCAATAAAAAAGCTCCGAATAATAATCCCGTTTTAAACATTGACAAACCCATACAAGCGGTATCTATCGAAACTTTTGCATTATTGATATAAAAATTAACGCCTTCAATTTTAGTTATCGGAATGAAATTTTTTAATGTTAAATACACTCCGTAACAAAGCGTCTGTTTTATTTCGACAGTTAAATAATTGAATAACTGATCAAAAACTGACGAAAACAAAAAGAGACAGATAAAAGCGATAAAAGAAAACTTTTGGGTAAAGCTGTAATAAACAAAACATCCAAATAACAAAAGAGCATGAAAATGCAACGACTTTGTATGCAGTCTGAAGCTTATAAATTCTAATAAAAAAATTAATCCAAGCAGCGGATAACTAATCTTTAAAGCAGTTTTTCTTCCTGCATAAAGAAATAGGAAAATAGAAAATATAACGCCAAAAAAATTATTGTCTAATCCTGTTGATACAATACTATAGTTTAGAACTAAGAGCATGATTATAGCAAGAATAGCAATTAATTTGGCGTGTGACTGCAGTAAAACTTTCACTAAGCTTTTTGTTTTTTGTTTCTTTGATAGTAAAATAAAAGTGTAGTCAGGCCAATAATAATCATTACCCATTCGTGAGGTTCCGGAACTGCACCGTCATTTTTAATCGAAGCGTTTCCAAGAGTATCCTCATTTTTCTCAATTCCGTTATTTTCATAATCGGCATCAGTTTCCAAAACAATTAAAGACGAAATTGGAGTAACAATATTGGCATCTTTTGCAAGTGTTACATATTTATTAGCACTTAAGGTATCGTTTTGAATTTTAATTTGTTCCTCAAGAACTTTCCCAAAAGCATACATTCTGTAAATATGATTTGGGCCATTACTTTTAGAAATACTGTCTTTTGGTTTTTCCTGAATCGAAATGTTTGAAGGTTCAATATTAACCACATTATCAGCAGTTTTATACTTAATGAAATAATTTCCTTCCAGCATTTTTAAACTATTTCTGAAATTTGTCTGATAAAAATCTACATATTTTTGCTCTTTTACAGTCTGCCAAAACGGATTAATGTCTCCGGAAATATTAATAACTTTCAGATTTTGTGATTTAGTCTGACTTCGAATCTTTTTTAAATATTCAGATTCCTTAAGTTCTTCAAAATTTGCAGAAAAATTTCCGGATTTGGTTATAATCAAACTATTATGTTTGATTGTATATAAGGGTAATAAAGAATAATGCAAGTATTTGAAATCTAGAAAAACAGTTTCGAAGTTTTCTTTATTTATTGCTTTTTTCTCCTTGTCATCATACACATAAAATTCTTTTCCTTTTACGTTTACAAATGATTCTATTTCGTTTAAAGTCCAGCTGCTGTTCAAATCTAAAATAACTTCTGAAGCATTAAAAGGAATATTTACTTTTTGACTCTCTTTTACCTCATATATTTTATCCTTCCAGGCAAAAGAATTTAACTTCGATATTTTGCTCAAAGGTATTATTGCCTCCCAATCATCAAGACCTTTTGATTTATTGATATAGAAATTATTTTGCAGTTTAAAATTCTTACTTGTCTCTACATCACTTTTTCCTGTCATCTGGATTCTTGAAATTGTAGAAGCATTTGAAATATTTGGACCTTTAATAGAAAGGCTTTCGTATTTCAATTTATTATCTTCAACTTTTAAAGGAGTAGTGAAGCCGCATTTAAAAGTTCTTGGTGTTTTATAGTTTACAGGAAAAACCCTCACAACAACTTTGTTTCCTTCTCGCCATTGCATTAAAGATGGATCGCGACTTTCTGCACCAACAATTTGTTTGTATGCTTTTTCAGCTTTCTCTTTTGTCGTTAAAACTCCTTTTCTTTCAATACCGTTTACCCATAATGAAAGTGAAGTTGCAACAGAACCTTCAGGAAGCTGGAAATAATAAATAGCTTCCTGATCTCTCCATGTATCTTTTTCACAGGCAATATTCATGGTGATTTCTGTATAAGCAAGCCTGCTGTCTTGATATAATTTCACATCTTCTTTGATGTCTTTGGTAATCAAATCTTCACCACTCCATAAATGTTCTTCGGTTTCTAATCGTTTGTCAAAATTAGATTTAAGAATATTAATACGGTCGTCTTGACTCAGATTAAGATCTTCACAGAAAATATAAGCTATTGTAATAAAAGGATTGTGGACTTTTCTTTCGTTAAATTGTTCAATTCCAAAAGAACCAAGATCATAATCAAAGTACTTTTCAGGGCCAGTATAAACGATGTCTTTTTTAAGTAAAATTTCATTAAAAAAGTTAGGCTCAAGACTTTGTGATATTTTAATATAATTAGGTAAATCTTCATTTGAAGTAAAAGAACTGATAGGACGTCTAACATTAATAAGCCTGCTTTCTCTGTCAAGAATTACAACAAAAGAAAATAAGAGAACTAAAATGAATCCAAAACCTGCGCTGAATGAAATCAAATGTCTTCTGTTTTCCTGAAAATAACGAGCTATAGTTGCTATGTGAATAATGGAAACTAGTAAAGGGACTAATGCATAAAAACCAATTCCTAATAATAAAATTCCGACGAAGGCAAAAGGTGTAAGGGGTAATAGAAAGAATGTGAAATACAATATTAAACTATAAGATAACCCATTTATAAAAAAGACAGAAAGAGTAAAATTATTTTCTTGTGGTTTTTGGTAAATGAAAAAATTACTAATAAAAAAGAGCAAAGAGATAAGGTAAACCCAGAACGGAAGATCTTCAAATATAGGAACAAAAGTATTTAGGCAAAAACATCCAATAAACCAGTTAAGTATAAGAAAAGGAGTTAAATGAAGATATTTTTCCCTTTTTCTAAGAATAAGAAATGTAACGGTAACTCCGTAAATAAACTCCATTATCAATGTAAGAGTGCCCAATGCTCCGGCACCGAAAAATTTAGTGTTTTCATTTAATAATAAAATCAATAAAAAAAAGCCACTGAATAAACTGGTGAAGATGCTAAAGCCAACTCCAATTTGATTAATGTAATCGTTCGCATTTTCTAATTTGTATTTCATAGTTTTGTGTTTTTGAAAGAACTTTGAATTGCAAAGTTAAAAGAAAAATTGAATTACAAATATTTTAGGTGCTTTTTTTTAATGTGAAATTTGATAAAACTTTAACTAGGGAAAAAGACTAAAAACAGACGTCAAAAATCGCAACTATAACGTTATAATTATTTATTTAGAACTATTCTTTGCGAAAATAGACGTAAAATCTCACTTACTTTATAACGTCTAATTTCGACTTTGTTAAAGAAAAGATTTTAAAATATCAATAATTCATTTTTTTAATACAAAATTGATATTTTGACAAAAACAAGCAGTGAAAATCGTTTTTTAACAATAATAATTTTTGAAAAGGCGACTTCTATTATATTATTTTTAATTATCCGCATTAATGATTAAATTTGCGAACAAAAAAATAAATCTGCCTTAATTATGAATATTTATAAGGATTATATCCAAGAGATTGAAGAACGTAAAAATCAGGGACTTCACCCAAAACCAATCGATAGCGCTGAATTATTAAGCGAAATTATTGCACAAATTAAAGATTTAGATAACGAGTACAGAGAAGATTCTCTTAAATTTTTCATTTACAATACTTTACCGGGGACAACAAGTGCTGCTGGTGAAAAAGCCAAGTTTTTAAAAGAAATTATTCTTGGGCAAGCTGTAGTAAAAGAAATTACACCAGCCTTTGCTTTTGAATTATTATCACATATGAAAGGCGGACCTTCTATAAAAGTTTTGCTGGATTTAGCTTTAGGAAATGATGTTGCTATTGCAAAAGAAGCGGCTAAAGTTCTTAAAACACAAGTTTTCCTTTATGAAGCAGACACAGACCGTTTAATAGAGGCATTCAAAAACAATAATGCAGTTGCAAAAGAAATCCTTGAAAGTTATGCACAGGCTGAGTTTTTTACAAAACTTCCAGAAGTAGCTGACGAAATTAAAGTGGTTACTTTTATTGCTGGTGAAGGTGATATCTCAACAGATTTACTTTCTCCTGGTAATCAGGCGCACTCGCGTTCAGATCGTGAACTTCACGGTCAATGTATGATTACGCCTCAGGCACAGCAAGAAATTAAAGCTTTACAAGCACAACATCCTGATAAAAGCGTAATGTTGATCGCTGAAAAAGGAACAATGGGAGTAGGATCTTCTAGAATGTCAGGTGTAAATAACGTGGCTCTTTGGACAGGAAAACAAGCAAGTCCATATATTCCATTCGTTAATATCGCTCCAATTGTTGGTGGAACAAACGGAATTTCTCCAATTTTCCTAACAACTGTAGATGTTACCGGTGGTATTGGTTTAGACCTTAAAAACTGGGTTAAAAAGGTAGATGCAAATGGTAACGTTTTACGTAATGAAAACGACGAACCAATTTTAGAACAAACCTATTCTGTTGAAACAGGTACAGTTTTAACAATCAATATTAAAGAGAAAAAACTTTATAATGGCGATCAGGAATTAATTGATATTTCTAAGGCATTTACGCCTCAAAAAATGGAATTCATTAAAGCTGGTGGTTCATACGCTATCGTGTTTGGTAAAAAACTTCAAACATTAGCAGCAAAAATTTTAGATGTTGAAGCTCCTCTTGTATTTGCTCCATCAAAAGAAATTTCTATTGAAGGACAAGGGCTTACAGCTGTAGAAAAAATCTTTAACAGAAACGCTGTTGGTGTACCTGCAGGTAAAGTATTACACGCTGGTTCTGACGTTCGTGTAGAAGTTAACATTGTAGGTTCGCAAGATACTACAGGTCTTATGACTGCTCAGGAATTAGAGTCTATGGCAGCTACCGTAATTTCACCAATCGTTGACGGTGCATACCAATCAGGTTGTCACACGGCTTCGGTTTGGGATAAAAAAGCGCA
Source organism: Flavobacterium sp. NLM (assembly GCF_002210235.1). Taxonomy (NCBI): domain Bacteria; kingdom Pseudomonadati; phylum Bacteroidota; class Flavobacteriia; order Flavobacteriales; family Flavobacteriaceae; genus Flavobacterium; species Flavobacterium sp. NLM. The sequence continues at coordinate 48,496 of NZ_LIAC01000010.1, read as the reverse complement.
GGCAAACATTCCAAAATTGATGAAATTCATGAACGATTTTGGTTTGATCACAGCTCGTGACCCAAAAGGTGTTTATCATGCAATGACAGACGTTATCCATAAAGTACTTAACGATATTACTATTGATGAGTGGGCTATCATTATTGGTGGTGACTCTCATACAAGAATGTCAAAAGGTGTTGCTTTTGGTGCTGACTCAGGAACTGTTGCTCTTGCTCTTGCTACTGGTGAGGCTTCAATGCCAATTCCGGAATCTGTAAAAGTGACATTTAAAGGGGATATGAAAGGCTACATGGATTTCCGTGATGTGGTTCATGCTACACAAGCGCAAATGCTTCACCAATTTGGTGGAGAAAATGTTTTCCAAGGTAGAATTATTGAAGTTCACATTGGAACACTTACTGCTGACCAGGCCTTTACATTTACAGACTGGACTGCAGAAATGAAAGCAAAAGCTTCTATTTGTATTTCTGAAGATGATACTTTAATCGAATCATTGGAAATTGCAAAAGGCAGAATCCAGATCATGATCGATAAAGGTATGGATAATGAGAAACACGTTCTTCAAGGGTTAATTAACAAAGCAGATAAGAGAATCTCAGAAATTAAATCAGCAGAGAAACCAGCTTTAACTCCAGATGCAAATGCTAAATATTATGCTGAAGTTGTAGTTGATTTAGATCAAATTTCTGAGCCAATGATCGCCGATCCAGACGTAAATAACGTTGACGTTTCTAAAAGATATACTCACGATACTATCAGACCTCTTTCTTTTTACGGAGGAGTGAAAAAAGTAGATCTAGGATTTATCGGATCTTGTATGGTTCACAAAGGAGATATGAAAATCCTTGCTCAAATGTTGAAAAACGTAGAAGCACAAAATGGTAAAGTTGAATTCAACGCTCCACTAGTTGTTGCGCCGCCTACCTATAATATCGTAGATGAGCTTAAGGCAGAAGGTGACTGGGAAGTTTTACAAAAATACTCAGGTTTCGAATTCGACGATAATGCTCCAAAAGGTGCAGCACGTACAGAATATGAAAACATGTTATACTTAGAGCGTCCGGGATGTAACCTTTGTATGGGTAACCAGGAAAAAGCAGCAAAAGGTGATACAGTAATGGCAACTTCAACTCGTCTTTTCCAAGGAAGAGTAGTAGAAGATGCTGATGGTAAAAAAGGAGAGTCATTACTTTCTTCAACTCCGGTTGTAGTTTTATCTACAATTTTAGGTAGAACTCCAACATTAGCTGAATATACAACGGCTGTAGACGGTATCAACTTAACTAAATTTGCCCCTTCAAATAAATCGTTAGTAATGTAATCTTACGATTATTAATATTTTAAAAGCCCGAGTGATAAACTCGGGCTTTTTCTTTTCTGGCACTTCTATTTTTTGTAACTTGTCATGTTCAAAATAAAAAAAACAAAAACAATTATAACTTATGGCTTTTGATATTGAAATGATTAAAAAAGTGTATGAGAACATGCCGGGTCGTGTTGACAAAGCACGCGAGATTGTTGGTCGTCCACTTACTTTAACGGAGAAAATTTTATACAATCACCTTTGGGATGGAGATCCAACAAAGGCATTTGGAAGAGGAGTTGATTATGTTGATTTTGCACCAGATCGTGTAGCATGTCAGGATGCAACGGCTCAAATGGCATTATTGCAATTTATGCATGCTGGAAAATCTAAAGTGGCTGTACCTACAACTGTTCACTGCGATCACTTGATTCAGGCAAAAGTAGACGCTGCAACCGATTTGGCCAGAGCAAAAACACAAAGTAACGAAGTTTTCGATTTCTTATCGTCGGTTTCTAATAAATACGGAATTGGTTTCTGGAAACCGGGAGCCGGAATTATTCACCAAGTAGTATTGGAGAATTATGCTTTCCCTGGAGGAATGATGATTGGTACCGATTCTCACACTGTAAATGCAGGTGGTTTAGGAATGGTTGCCATTGGTGTTGGTGGAGCCGATGCCGTAGACGTTATGTCGGGTATGGCTTGGGAACTTAAATTTCCTAAACTAATTGGAGTTAAATTAACTGGTAAATTATCAGGATGGACAGCTCCAAAAGATGTTATCCTTAAAGTTGCCGGTATTCTTACTGTAAAAGGAGGAACAGGTGCAATCGTTGAATATTTTGGAGAAGGTGCAACTTCTATGTCGTGTACTGGTAAAGGAACTATTTGTAATATGGGTGCTGAAATTGGAGCTACAACTTCAACTTTTGGTTATGATGATTCTATGAGTCGTTACCTGCGTTCTACAAACAGAGCTGATGTTGCTGAAGCTGCAGATAAAGTGGCTTCATACTTAACAGGAGATCCAGAAGTTTACGCAAACCCGGAAAAATATTTTGATCAGGTTATCGAAATCAATTTATCTCAATTAGAGCCACACTTAAACGGTCCTTTTACGCCAGATTTAGCTACTCCAATTTCTAAAATGAAAGAAGAAGCAATCAAAAACAACTGGCCGTTACAAATTCAGGTTGGTTTAATTGGTTCTTGTACAAACTCATCTTATGAAGATATTTCTCGTGCAGCATCTTTAGCAAGACAAGTTGCAGATAAAAATTTAAAAACAAAAGCCGAATTTACCATTACTCCGGGTTCTGAAGTAGTTCGTTCAACAATCGAAAGAGACGGTTTTATTGATACATTCCATAAAATTGGAGCTACTGTTTTTGCCAACGCCTGTGGCCCTTGTATTGGTATGTGGGATAGAGAAGGGGCAGAAAAAGAAGAAAGAAACACAATCGTTCACTCTTTCAATCGTAACTTCTCAAAACGTGCAGACGGTAACCCTAATACATTAGCTTTTGTTGGTTCTCCAGAATTGGTAACTGCAATGGCAATCGCTGGTGATTTAGGATTTAATCCATTAACAGATACATTAATCAACGAAGATGGTGAAGAAGTAATGCTTGATGCTCCAACAGGAGACGAGCTTCCTTCTAAAGGTTTCTATGCCGAAGATCCAGGTTTTCAGGCTCCGGCAGCAGATGGTTCAGGTGTTCAGGTTGTGGTAAATCCTGCTTCAGAGCGTTTGCAATTATTAGCTCCGTTTGATGCTTGGGATGGAAAAAACATTACAGGCGCTAAATTGTTAATCAAAGCCTTCGGAAAATGTACAACAGACCATATTTCTATGGCTGGACCATGGTTGCGTTTCCGCGGACACTTAGATAATATTTCTAACAATATGTTGATTGGGGCTGTAAATGCTTATAACCAAAAAACAAACTCAGTTAAAAATCAATTAACTGGAGAATATGATGCTGTTCCTGCAGTTGCACGTGCTTACAAAGCAGCTGGAGTTCCGTCTATCGTTGTGGGAGATCACAACTATGGTGAAGGTTCATCTCGTGAGCATGCGGCTATGGAACCTCGTTTCTTAGGTGTTAAAGCAGTATTAGTAAAATCTTTTGCTCGTATCCACGAAACAAACCTTAAAAAACAAGGTCTTTTAGGATTAACTTTTGCAAACGAAGCAGATTACGATAAAATTCAGGAAAATGATACAATCAATTTTACTGATTTAACAGAGTTTGCTCCGGGAAAACCATTAACGTTAGAATTTGTTCATGCAGATGGTACAAAAGATATAATCTTAGCAAACCATACTTACAACGCCGGACAAATTGGATGGTTCGTTGCAGGTTCTGCATTAAACTTAATTGCAGCTGGAAAAGCTTAATCTTTAAAGATTTATTATATACCAAAGACGCTCTGTGTAAACAGGGCGTTTTTTATTAGGAGCTAATCGAGTTGTCCGCTATATCTTTTTATTTTTAAAGAAAAAATAAAAAGGATGTTGCTTCCATCTGGGCTAGGGCATCAGGTTTCAAAATGAAAATTATATTAAAAATTACAATTAAGAAGAAAAAATGTAATTGTCAGATAGACTAGAAGTTAAGGTTAAGGCTGAGTTTTTCTTGTTAATTTGAAGTAAATTAATTGTTAAAAAAAATGGTTTTTGTGCTTGAATGAGTTAAATTCGCCTTTTTAGGTAATATATTCGCGCCTTTTAAGTTTAAAATATTATCTAAACTTAAAAAAAAGGAGTAATAAACTTTAATAGGTAAATATGGTTTTTAGATTAATTATAGTATTGTTTTTTTTTAGTGTTGGAGCTTTTTCTCAGGAAAAATTTATCAAACATAAAATCTCAAAAGGAGAAAACCTTACTGTAATTGCTAAAAAATACGGATTAAAAGCTAAAGATATTAAAGAAGCAAATCCAGATGCACCTAAAGTTTTAAAACTCAATTCGATTTTATTAATTCCGAATAAAAACGCAAAACCTTCACAAAATACTCCTCAAACAATTGCTAATAATACCCCTGGTTCACATGAGGTTTTACAAAAAGAAACACTTTGGGGAATCGCTAAAAAATACAATGTTTCCGTTGATGAATTGAAAAAAGCAAATCCAACGTTAGAAACAGAAGGTTTAAAAATAGGACAGCAGCTTAATATTCCGTCAAAAGCTCAGGCAGTTTCAGAAAATACAGTTAAAATCAATGAAGGAAAGCCAGAAATTATTCCGGCAGAAGACGGAGAAATTGTAGTTGAAGTGCAGCCCAAAGAAACAAAATTTTCAATAGCCAAGAAATACGGAATAACGGTTGAAGAATTAGAACGTCAAAACCCTTTTATTAAAGGGAATTTAGGAGTTGGTTACATGTTGAAAATTCGTCCTTCTGGAGGAAAAACAGATCAAAATATAAAAGATACTCCTGTTGTGTCTCAAACTCAGACTGCTGAAAAACCTGAAAGTACTCCGGTAACAGATGTTGATATTGTCGTTGAGGTACAGCCAAAAGAAACAAAATATGCAATAGCCAAGAAATACGGAATAACGGTAAAAGAATTAGAACGCCAAAATCCGTTTATTAAAGGAAAACTTCCAGTTGGATACGTTTTAAAAATAAGGACAACCAAAGAAAAAGCAGATGCTGCTGGCTCAATAAGTTCTCCTGTACCTCAATTAGAAAACCAAACGACTGCACCTGCAACTCAAATTGCAGATAATACAGTAATAAAAAAGGATTCAACTTTTGTTTATAATGGGAATCATTCTGATTTAATTGATCAATTAATTCTAAACGCTACAGAAAATATAGGAACCCGTTACCGTTCTGGCGGAACTACAAAAGCAGGTTTTGACTGTTCTGGTTTGATGTTCTGCACCTTCGGAAATTTTGATATAAAACTACCAAGAAGTTCCATCGAGCAATCTCGCATCGGAACAAAAGTAGCTACTACAGAAGCACAAAAGGGAGATTTAATTTTCTTTAAAACTAACGGAAGACGCCAAATTAATCATGTTGGAATGGTAGTTGAAAATACTGATGGTGAAATCAAATTTGTGCATTCTTCGACCCATGGAGGTGTTATGATTTCTTCAACTAAAGAAGCTTATTACCAAAGAGCCTTTTCACAAATAAACCGTATTCTAGAATAAGAAATAGCTGGTAAGCTGCTTTTTTAATTCTTCAATTGGAAAGGGTTTAGTTAAAAAATCCTTCACATATATGTTATCTTTTATACGCTTAATTTCTTCCTGATCTAGAGTGGAAGACATTACGAAAATCAGAATTTCGTTTTTAATTTCTTCATTTAGTGTTTCGAATATATCCAGAAATTCAAAGCCATTCATTATTGGCATTTGAATATCTAATAAGATAATTAAAGAGTGGCAGATTTTTTTATTTTTAATAATCCACTGTAAGCCTTCAAGGCCATTATTAGCAACAAAAACCTGATCTATATCCAAAACTTTTTTCAGCAGTTTTCTGGTAACAAGCTGATCAATTAAATTGTCTTCAATTAAGAGAAACGAAGGTTTAAGCTCCATATGAAGTTGGTATTGTTACGATAAATTTGCTCCCAACACTGCTTTCAGAAAATACCGAAATATTTCCTTTAATATTTTCTACTGCTTCTTTAACGATATAGAGTCCTAATCCTGAGCCTTTATTTTTGTTGGTTCCAAAATACATTTCAAAAATATAATCCTTGCAATCGTCATTAATTCCAATTCCATTATCAGATACTTCAATTTTGTTAAAACCTTCATGAATATAAGTTTTAATCGAAATAAACATTTCCTGTTTAGTATTATCAGCATACTTGATAGCGTTAGAAAGTAAATTGCTGATAATGATTTTTAAACGCAAACCGTCACTTTCAATTTGATCTACTAATAATTCCTGTGTAAAAGTTATTTTACTGGCATTTTCAATATGCATTAATTGCGAAATGGCTTCATTAAAGATTTCCTGCAGACTTACAGGCTCCATTATAATTTGTTTCCGTTTATTTTTAGAATAGTCAATAATATCGCTGATAAATTGATCTTGTTTCGCAAGACTCTGATACATTAACCGCAGATAATCTTTTATTTGATCAATATCATCTTCGAGCTGCGTAATTTCAATCAAACCTTTTAAAGAAGTTATGGGCGATCTTAAATCATGCGAAGCGCTGTATACAAAACGGTCTAACTCGTTATTGGCTAAAATTAGATTTTCATTTTTAACCTCAATTTCTTTTTTTGAAACAATTAAACGTTTTACCATTATCGAATAATAAGAGCAAACGCTTAAAATGATTATTAAAGTGAAAATAATATTAGTAATAATGAGTAGGTTTTTGATTTTACGAGTTCCTTCTCCCAGCGTACTCGAAAAATTTCGTTCATTAATAGTAAGTTTGGCACTAATACTGCTTATTTGATGAAGAAATTTTATTTGATCAGCAACAGTTAAGGTGTTATGCTGGATCTTAGCATTTACCTGAGTTCCAATGATAAATAGTTTCTCGATTAAAGCATCTCCTTCTTCCCATTCATGAATAGCCTTTGCTAAAAACGGAACATTTTTAAAATTCACAAACAACCACACAAGATCGTCTAAATCATCCTTATGATTTCGACCAATAGTAAAACCCTGCCTTGCTACTTTGTTGTCGCCGGCCTTTAAAAGTGTTTTTCTGGCAATTCCGTCGCCTTGAGGCACTTTTAGTTCTTCTAAATATAATTTATACTGATTGGGATCTTTATTATATAAATAAGTAATAAGATGGAGCGAAGCATCTTTTTGTCCTTTAGAGTAATGAGATTCTCCGTTTACATATGCCCTGTTAGCAGATAATATTTTAATCGTAAAAAAGTTGATGCAAATTAGCAATGCACATGAAATAAAAACGATCAAAATTAAAATAAAAACGTTAGGCAGGCGAAAGCTCTTTAAAGATCGAATCTTGTGTATGATTTTCATATTAGTAGGTTAATATTAATATCCGGTCTAAATCAAGCTTGTATATTTCTTTCTTTATAATAGTTTTGAGGCTCACTATTTTAAAGATTAAAAATGAACAATTGTTAATAAAAATACTTAAATTTTAAGACTTATGGAGTCTTTAACCAAATTTAGTAAAAAATATGAATCTTTTTACAAGCGGTTGTTTTTTTCTTGTTAATTTTTGTATCTAATATTTAAATAATTGATAATTAAAATATTATGTTTGTTTTAAATAATTGTAAATTTAAAACCACCATTTGATTATTACTTTATTTGAAGATAAATGTTACAGTAAAGTATGATTTTTTGTTTAATAGTGTAAAATAAAAAAACTGCAAAAAATGTTTGCAGTTTAATGTATTATAATACAGGAATATTAGAAATAAAAGTTAATCAATTTAAATAATAATAGAACGTTTTCCTGTGATCCTGTCATTAGATGAAGTTTCCCAGGAAACTCCAGATGCAGGCACTGCTCTTTCTCGCCCCCAGATTCTAATTGCTTCAATTTTTTCTGGCGCAGTTTTACTTAGTGGAACAATGTTTTTAAAACATTTTTCAAAAAGATTATCATCTACAAGATTGTCTCCATGAATTACAGCCTGAATGGCAACATCTCTTACCGCACCTTCTATATCTGAGCCAGCGAATCCATCTGAAATTTCAACAAGCTGATTTAATGTATCTGGTGAAGGCTGGGTTAATAAATTACGATTTATATAAAGATTTATAATATCTTTCCTTTCGATGTCTCCGGGTAAGTCAACAAAAAATAACTCATCAAAACGCCCTCTTCGTAATAGTTCAGGAGGCAACTTACTAACGTCATTTGCTGTAGATACTACAAAAACTTTTGCCATACTTTCCTGCAGCCAAAACAAAAACTGCCCAACCATTCTTGTTGAGGTCCCGCCATCACTTGACCCAGTTGCACCAGAAAGACCCTTTTCAATTTCGTCAATCCACAATACGCAAGGCGCGGCATTATCTGCAGATGCTAACGCTTCTTTTAGTCGGTTTTCAGATTGTCCAAGATATTGTCCCTGAATAGCGGCAAGATCGAGACGATATAATGGAAGGTTCCAATTTGCAGCAATAAATTTGGCAGATAAAGACTTACCGCATCCAGGAACTCCTACAAGTAAAACTCCTCTTGGAGGTCGCATTTTTCTTGCTTTTAAGTCTGCTGTTAAAAGTTGTTTTTGATTATCTAACCAATGTTGTAATCCTGTCAATCCTGCAACTGATAGAGTAGAAGAGTCAATTTTTACCTTTTCCAGACCCGATATATCACTAAATAATTTGTCTTTGGCATTGCTTAATTCTTTAATATCTTCTTTGGTTAAAGAACCTTTCGCCATTTGAGTTGCTAAAACATTTTCGGCCTCTATTTTGGTCATATTTGCTAAAATAGCCGCAGCCATTTTATAATCTGTTTCGTCCCATTCAAGCGGAATTGAGCTTTTATAAGGAGTAACACAGTCTTTAACAACTTCTAACATTTCCTCTTCGTTAGGAGCATCAAGTGTAATGGTCATTCCTAATCGCTGTAGTTGAGGCCATATGGATTTAGTAGTAATTAAACAAATACTTCCGCCTCTTTCAATAGCTTGAACTACACAATCATAAAGATGTCTCGAAACTAAATTATCATCTTCAATATCACTTACTTCAGTAAAAACAAATGTCAAATTTTGTCTTTGCGAAATATTTTGAACGGCATAGTCCAGACCTCCGGCAACTGAACGATCATCGTTGATACTTTTTTTTGTTTTTATATCAATAGTTCCTTGTGATAAATTATGATAATAAATAGGAATATTGATTTCTTCAGCTAATTGTTGAATAACTTCCAGCACTCTTGCTCGCTCTATACTTCTAATAGATATAAAAGGTATTCTTGCTCTAAACATTCGCAAAAGCGAAGTTTTAAATTCTGATTTATTTGCCATCTAGAATATTATTTTTCTGCCCGTTGAAGCGGTTATTTCACTATTATTTTTTTGATCTGACTTGATTTCAGCAGAGATTGTATTGAATTGAAAAGAATTCAGTAACATTAGCATTTTTTCATTTTTTGAAGTGTTAGAATTATTCTTTTTTAATGACGTTCTAATTTCAGTAATAAAATCCTCCAGATCTTTTTTTAATGTTTTTCTTAAATCTTCAGGTAAGCCTTTTATACTGATAAAATGGTTCAGCAAAATAAGGTTTTGTTTTCCGTTTCTTAAGGCAATTTCAAAGTCATTCTCGGTTTTAAGATTTTGTAATTGAAAAGATCTTTGAAATTTATCCAGCCAATTTTGTTTTCGTTTTTTATATACTTCTTCAACTTTAGAATAGAAACGATTTGCAGTTCCGGCATCAATTAAAAATGTTCCGTTGTTCAATTGATCTAAAACTGAATCATCACCATTTGCGAATTGATTAAGTAAATTTACCCATTCAGAATATGTTGTCGGGCCCTTTATCATTGAGCTTTAATTCTGGGATTAATGAATTGATTTGGAGGTATAATATCCCATTCTGGGAATTTTGCGTTCTGTAATTCGGCTTCTGTTCTGCCTTGAAAAAGATTTGGTTTAATGCTGATTTCTTTTTTCAATTCTTGCATTTTATCTTCAGGTTCTTCTGAATGATTATCTAAAATTATTTTTGTCATGATTGATTTTTTTGAAATTAAATAATGCTTCTTGCTGTTTCGTGTGATACACTTGAAAAATCTTCTGGAGTAATGGATGAAATAAGATCTCTTACTTGTTCTGCCTTGTTGTCTTCTGAAGTGTGTTCTATTCTATAGTCAACCATTTCGGCAATACAGCCTCTTAAAACTTCTTTTGCTTTTTGTTTTCGCTCTTCTACGTTTTCAATAACTCTATTTTTGGCTTTCTTGTATGTCGAAACCGAATTCCAGATTATAACGCCGCCAATACCACAACCTAGAATTCCAACTATTACATGAAGACTAAAAGCCCATAAGCCAAGAAAACAAATTAATATTCCAATGATTACAGCCGCATAAGGAAAAGAGATTTTGCCTAATTCTGTTCCTAAAATTTTATCATAATAAGATTCTTGTTCTTTTAAAAGTTCATTTTCTTCGCTTCCATCTTTTGTAGAAGCTTTAAAATCATCAATGGAAAGTTCAATGTATTGAGGAATATTATTTCTACTTTGAGCAGTAAAGGTGTCGTATGCTTCTAATATCCAAGGCTGACTTATTGAAACTGCGAGAGCCTGTGTCACTTTAGTTGCTCCGGACAATTCAGGGTTAAAGGATGCATTTGTCAAAAGTTGTAAAAAATCTACCTTTTCATCAAAAATATGTTTTTCAGCATCCATTAAAGATTGGGCAGCATTTTTGTCTCCATCCATTTGAATAATAAGTTGATTTAGCCTTACTTGCTCTTGTAATGGCAGCTCTTCATCATCAAAGTTGGTAACAAGCAGAGATAAAATTTCATCTAATTGTACCTTAATCCCTTTTGAAAAATCAGCAGAAGAAGAAATGATATTTTTAAAATGTGTATTTAAAATATCATGTATTTTGGCTTCTTTCAAGGAATTTTCAAGTGAATTCCAATTGCTGGAAAATTTTTCTAATAAAGGATATTTGCCTTCAGATAAAGGGCCTAATGCAACAAAAAAATTAACCCATTGCGATTTTTGCTCATTTATAAATTGATCACCTTGTGTAAGCTGGTCAAGCCAGTTTTTAACGTTTACCATCATTAGTTGTCTTGCAGCTGGCGGGAATACTCCTGTAGTAACTGCTTCAAGAATGATGATAAATTCTCTATCAAGATTATGTGGGTTTTGATGCATAAAATAGCGTTCAAGCCATTTCAAACTTGCATCATTTCTTGTCAATCTTCGCATGACCATCATAAAGAAAAGTGTAGTTTTGTAATCATCTCTTTTTAAAGCTTCATTCAAAGCTTTTTCAGTTGTGCTTTTGTCGTTTCGTATCCAGGCAGTTAAAGAAACTAAAGCAGGTGCTAACCAGTATCCAGGTGCTTTTATCATTACTTCTTCGGTTGTAAATCTTAAAGTATCTTCGCCTATTACACCTGTATCAACACCTTGTAGTATACCTGTTGCCATTCTTCGAACGTCGGCATAATAACCAAATTTGATTTGCAGGTCTTGTTTTAAATTTCCTTGGCGGGTTTCTGCAAGCTGTAATGATTTGTGTTTTATATCAGCTTCGACAAAATCAGCAAATGAATCTGCTAGTTTTACCAACTCACTTTCTAATTGATCTTGTTTGAAATTTAATGTTCCTAATTCAGAATGAACTCCTTTCATATCTGAACTAATTGACCTTAACGCACTATTTATAATCGAAAGGTCTGCATATGAGATTACTTGTTGAGACATAGTTATTTGTTTATTGATGTTATAGTTTTGTTGCTGTTCCGTCTTCTCGGATTAAAATGATTTTGTCTTTATAAATTTCAACCATAGCATAAGCATTATGTTTAGCAACAGATCGTGCTTTTTCGAATTCAGCTTCCATTGTTTCGGTAATCTTGTAATGCTTGATGATTTGACTTCCGCTTAAGTCCAATGTGTGTACTTCATACGGATGTCCTAAGAAACATTTAGAAAGAATTCCCAATGGTAAATTAGAAAGTTCAGCTGTGCCAAATTCTTCCTGAATAGCTTTTATAAGCTCATCCATTCCTTTTGTTTCAGTCAATGTTTTAGCATCTAACCCGGCAATAAGATCAAGATATTTTTTTGAACGTTTTTTTAAAAGATCACGATCGCTAATGAAGCCATTTGTTATGGTTTGTTTATCTGTGCTAAAATTTATATTGTCGTTTTGTAAAATGATTCTAGCCATGTTATTATTGATTTTTTTAAGTTTTCGATTTTCAAATGTAAATAGTCCGAAAAGTTATATTTTATGGAAAACCGTAATTGAAGTTTTATTCGAAAAAGTTCTTATGGAAAAGTTTGCGTAAGGGATAGAAACGGCATCCTTTTATGGTGGGGTTCACCATAAAAGATAAAGTGGATAGCCTGCCCCGGAGGGATACGCCCAAAATATTTTTAATAACCTGAAATTTATAACAGAAAATCTAAAATTTGAGAAAAAAGTATATCTTTAACCAACCCAAAAACCAAAAAAATGCAAGAAGAAAACCAAGAACACTTTAAAAGAGAACTAGGATTATTAGACGGAACCATGCTTGTAGTGGGTTCTATGATTGGATCTGGAATATTTATTGTAAGTGCCGATATCGCCAGACAAGTAGGATCTGCCGGATGGCTTACTTTAATTTGGCTGATTTCAGGATTAATTACCATTATTGCAGCCGTAAGTTATGGCGAATTAAGTGCTATGTTCCCAAAAGCTGGAGGACAATATGTGTACTTAAAAGAAGCTTACAACAAATTAATTGCGTTTTTGTACGGCTGGAGTTTTTTCGCCGTAATTCAAACCGGAACAATTGCAGCAGTTGGAGTTGCTTTCTCAAAATTTGCTGCTTATCTATACGAACCATTGAGTGATGAAAATATACTTTATGAAATTGGTTCATTCAAACTCAATGCTGCGCAGTTAGTATCGATTTTCACGATTATTTTACTGACTTATATTAATAGCCGCGGGGTTAAAAACGGAAAAATTCTTCAAACCGTTCTTACGATTATCAAAATTTTATCATTGCTGGGATTAATTGTTTTTGGATTAACGCTTGCAGCAAAAGCTTCGGTTTGGGATGCCAACTGGGCAGATGCATGGAATACACGTTCGTTTGATAAAGAAACGGGTTCTTGGCTGCCAATAGGCGGAACAGCTTTAATTACAGGGATTTCTGCCGCAATGGTTGGATCATTATTTTCAAGTGATGCCTGGAACGGGGTTACTTTTATTGCCGGAGAAATTAAAAACCCAAAACGTAACGTAGGTTTCAGCTTATTTCTTGGAACTTTTATCGTAACGATTATTTATGTTTTAACCAATATTATGTATTTAGCTGTAATTCCGCTAGACGAAATCGCAACAGCAAAATCGGATCGTGTGGCAGTTGTAGCTTCACAATATATTTTCGGAAATATTGGAACGTTGATTATCGCAATCATGATTATGATTTCAACTTTTGCCTGCAACAACGGATTAATTATGGCTGGTGCGAGAGTTTATTATACAATGGCAAAAGATGGCTTGTTCTTTAAAAAAGCTGCTGTTTTAAATGAATCCAGCGTTCCTGCATGGGCGCTTTGGGCACAATGTATCTGGGCTTCGGCTTTGTGTTTGACTGGGAAATACGGTGATTTGTTGGATTTCGTAATTATTATTGTTTTGATTTTCTATATCCTGACAATCTACGGAATCTTTATTTTACGTAAAAAAATGCCAGATGCAGAAAGACCTTATAAAGCTTTTGGATATCCATTTTTACCAATGTTATATATTATAATAGCAGCGGCGATTTGTGTTTCATTATTAATCACAAAGTTCTCAACTTGTGGTTGGGGAGTTTTAATTATGGTAACAGGAATTCCGGTTTACTACTTAACTAAACCAAAAGAGTAAAATTTGTTTCAAGTTTGAGGTTTCAAGTTTCAAATTGAAAACTTTAATAATACCAAAGCGCCTTGATAATCTCAAGGCGCTTTTTTGTGCAACAAATTTATAACCAAAAATAAAATAAAATTCCTCAAAAAAAATATGAATATGCCCACCGTTCTAACGGATTAAACAGGTTTACGCTGTTTTATTAAAACTATGCGATTGAATTAAAATAACCAGTGAAAACCTGTTTAATCCGTTAGACCCGTGGGCAAAAACTTTGTAAAGCGAGTTTATTTAACAGAATAAGGAAGTGAAAGATTTCCGCTGGCAACGGTATAAACTTTGTAAACACCCAGCATTGGCTTTTTTCCTTCTCCTTCATGTGAACCTCCGGCACCAGTACTGACTTCCATATAGCAGCTTACAGCATCAAACTTGAAATTTGTTTTGTTGTTGATCCTAAAATTGGGAACAATTACTTTTATTGAATTTCCTTTAGAAACGATATTAAAACCGGGACTGTCCATATACATTGCCATTCCGGGATTTGTTGGAGGTAAAATGACATTAGGATCTCCTTTTGTAAATTCTCTAACCGAAAGTCCGCCCGCAACACGCTTGTCTTCAACCAAAAGAACCCAGTGGGCATGCCAAACCAATCCGTCGTTAAGATAATTTCCGTCCAGATTTTCATCCCAAAGCGGAGTATCTTCAAAATCAGGATGTGATGTCAGAGCAAGTGCTACGATTCCTTCGGCTTGACCGAAACCAATATCAGATGATTTTAAAGTGGTTGGAAAAACGTAAGCTAAAACAGGCGCTCCGTTTAATTGTCCAACAGGTTTAGGCATTGTTTTTCCGGCAGTTCCTTCGACTTTAATATCCCAAACCGTAATACCTAAATCTGCTTTATGCGTAATTGTGGCCGATTTGATCTTAAAGTCACTATTATTGTAAGTTCCGCATTTGTCACAAGCTTTGGAAACCGTGTAATTAAAAAAAATGAAGCATAAAATAAAAATTGATTTTTTCATAATTCATATGGTTTAATCTTAATTGATTTGTAAGAAACCAATACATGTGCCACACGAAAAATGCCCGAAAACAAGGAGTTTCGGATATTTTATGTTTTTGATAAGCTGTTATATTTCGAGAATCAGATTCTATTTCATGAAATTTCGCTACTTGAGAAGAGAGGTAAGAAGATAAATAAAGAGAATAGATTTTAGATAATGTCGCAAAGTTTTATTTTTTTCTTTATGCCTTTGCGTAAAATCCTTGCTTCTCTGCGGTTAAGAATTTTCGTTTAAATCGTTATTGATTCTTTCCTCGGTAGGTCTCAGGAAAATAAGATATATAATGATAAGAATTCCGAATAGCACAAAATCCGGTTTTAAAAATAAGATTAAAAAAGCAGCACCTTCTAAAATTGCCCATCGCATTATTGATGCTGTCTGATAAATGGGTAATTTGTCTTCGGTTTTTAGTTTTGGTCAATTTGTTTTAATTGTGATTTGAATAAAAAAGTACTGAAAACAAACGCTAAAACTGGAATAAAAACATATACCAGTGATGATGAATCAATATTAGGAATATTTAGTTTTTCGACAGAAAGTTCACCTAAAAAGAAATAAGCGACAATTGTTCCTGCACAAACGGCAAGGTGAATAATTTGAAGAGTTTTGATTGTTTCGGTCATGATTTGGTTTTTTATGTAAGTAAAACTAAATAGAATATAAATATAAAGCTTTATGTTTTCGTGTTTTGATGAAAAACCTTGATAAATAAAAAACAAAAAAGGCGCTGCATTATGCAGTGCCTTTATACGTAAAAAATCTATGAATGTTATAAATTATATAGTTACAGCTTCAGTAGATGATTTTATAGTTGAATTAATAATAGATATTGTAAGCGGGTCTGATTCTCCAGAGAAAAAAGCATCTAAAACTTCCTGAAATATTGGATTCGTATTTTCGGTCATTGAAAAAAGAGTCATCGAAGAACGTAATTTTCTAGCATCTAAATCACCCAAAATTCCGTCAGCTGATTTTCTTTTAAAAGTCAATAAAATTCCAGAAATTTCAATAAGATGTTTTCCTAAAATAGGATGCTCCAAAAATTCTGAAGCTTCTTTTAGATCGGCAATCGCATAAAGATTTGCAGTATCGCTCGTGCCTAATCCTTTAATCTGAGGAAAAATAAACCACATCCAGTGCGTTTCTTTTTTCCCTTTTTTGATCTCAGCAAGGGCAGTAAGATAAAGTTTATTTTGCGCATCTAAGAAACGCGATAAATCATTGTTTGAATAAGCCATTTTGGTATTATATTTTAAAAAAGGGTTGCAAAACTAGTAAAAAAGAAAGGGTCTGCCTAATAAAACCTTCATACAATCAGTATTTTAACTTTTTTCGACAGAATTTTCCTCATCGTTATTAAATGGTGAAAAAACTCATTTTGAATTGATTATAAATCATACACTACGTTTGGTTTGTCTAAAAGTAAGGTTGATTCTGGGCAAAACTTTGCGAGCTGTTTTAGGAACCTGATGCTGCCAAAAACTATTTGTGGTTCCCGCCATCAGTAAAAAAGATCCATGATGCAGCGGAATTTCGACCTGTGGAATTTCTTTGTTGAATTTATGACGAAGCCTGAACATTCTGGTTTCTCCAAAAGTCACCGAAGCAATAACCGGGTTTGGCCCCGTATTGTGTTCTTTATCGCTGTGCCAGCCCACGCCGTCATTTCCATCGCGGTATAAATTAAGTAAAACGGTATTAAAATCCAGCTGTGTTTCTTTTTCTACACGGCCTCTAATTTTTAGTAATTCATAAGTCCAGTCGGGTCCTTTTGGGTCTGCTCCGGGATTATCTTTGTCCTCATACCAGGCGATCATTCTGGGAACTGTATAGGTTTTATCGTAAATTTCCATTTCATATTCTCTCCATTTCGTTTTGCGAAGCAGTCTTTCATAAAAACGATCAGATTCTTCTTTGGTGAAGAAATTATCAATCAAAATCAATTCAGAATCAGGGATGTCAAATACTTTTTTTCCTGCCAAACCTGCGGTAAATAATTCGGTGTCGTTAAATAATGTCATTTTCCATTTATTTTTTGTCAATTTCAATCCAAACAGGAGCATGATCGCTTGTTTTTTCCCAGCCTCGCACATGACGGTCAACACCGCCCGAATGTAATGCTGAAGCTATTTGCGGACTCAGTAAAAAATGATCAATTCTTAAACCGGCATCCCGTTCGTAAGCATTTCTAAAATAATCCCAAAAAGTGTAAATTTTCTCGTCAGGATATAATTTCCGAATCGCATCTGTCCAACCTTGCGAAACTATAGCCGCAAAAGCTTTTCGAACTTCTGGCCTGAATAGCGCATC
Source organism: Flavobacterium sp. NLM (assembly GCF_002210235.1). Taxonomy (NCBI): domain Bacteria; kingdom Pseudomonadati; phylum Bacteroidota; class Flavobacteriia; order Flavobacteriales; family Flavobacteriaceae; genus Flavobacterium; species Flavobacterium sp. NLM. The sequence goes on along the minus strand of NZ_LIAC01000010.1, from coordinate 31,264 downwards.
GTTAACCCATTTTTCGGGTTTGTAAACATCCAATTCTGTTGGCATAACATTAAAATCACCAATTAAGATTACAGGAATTTTTAAATTCAATAATGTTTGTGCGCGTTCATGTAAACGATCAAACCATTTTAGCTTATATTCAAATTTGGGTCCCGGCAAAGGATTTCCATTTGGAAGATAAAGGCAGGCGATCACGATTCCATTAATCAAAGCTTCGATATAACGGCTCTGAACATCTTCATCATCTCCCGGTAGAATGCGTGTTACCTCTTCAATTTCCATGTTTCGGGCAAGAATTGCAACACCGTTCCATTGCTTTTGTCCGTGCCAAATCGCATTGTAACCGGCATCATTAATCGCTTTAAGCGGAAAATTATCCTGTGGCGCTTTTAATTCCTGCAGGCAGACAATATCTGGTGCAGCTTCATCAAGCCAGTGTAATAATACAGGCAGGCGACCGTTGATTCCGTTTACGTTATATGTTGCTATTTTCATGGTACATTTAATTAGTTGTATTATTAAATTTACTGATTATTAAGCATTTAATCGAGATTAATTTAATATTCTTATTTCAGGAACTGCTTGTTAAAGAACACTTTACCCGGATGTTTTTCTGCGTAAGCAAAAATCAAATGTTCAATATATTGATTGCTTTTATAAGGCTCCGTATAGTTTTTTACTTCTAATGGATCATGAATAGAGACATCTGACGGAATATATCCCATGCCATGAAAATGTCCGTTTTCGATCCAAATGCAACTTCTTTCGTCTTTAGATCTTCCTTTGTCTATAATAGCAAAAGTGGGTCTGTTGGTCAATAAAAAATCAATAGCATTATCAACTTGTTCGTTATGTAGTACAACATCAGGCAGATCTTTTACTTCATTATTTTGAAAAAGTTCTCCTTCTTCCGGTCTGGTGTATTTGCAGAATCTATGGTCGATTTCAAACTGTTCTGCCAGACTTCGCAATAAATTAATTCCATCATATTGGCTGTTAAATTCATGAATGCAGATCTGAAATTTGCTTACTTTTCCAATGGCCAGATATTTATAACCATTTCGGGCTTCATACTGATAAATTCCAAATTTTGCTTCAAAGCGTTTTAAGGCCCTGTTGTAAGTTGGCCAGAGTTTTTTGATTTCGGTGCATTCTAATAAAAGTGCCATTAATTCTGTACCGCAGATTTCAAAAGAAATTCCGTGAATATCCCTTAAAAAGTGCTGCCTTTGCGGATTAATATTGTTACCGCTGAAATGCGAAGCAACACGTTTTTTTACATTAATTGCTTTTCCAACATAAATCACTTTTTTCTGTTGATTATAAAAATAATATACACCAGGTTTTTCAGGTAAATTATTAAAATCATCAGGCGGAAGATTTGGTGGCAAACGCTGATCTTGTGCCGTTTTTTTGATCATTTTATCGATTTCTCCCGCATCGTCCCATTCCAGTAAAAGCGAAAATAAAATAGCAGTTGCATCTGCGTCTCCGCCCGCGCGGTGTCTGTTTTCTAAACCTATGTTTAAGGAATTGCAGAGATTTCCTAAGCTGTAAGATCCTAAACCCGGTTTGATTTTTCTGGCTGCACGAACGGTACAAAGTTTTTTTGCAGACCATTTAAAACCCGCCTTTTCAAGCTGATGATGAACAAATGAATAATCGAAGTTGACATTATGAGCAACAAAAACACGATCAGTAAGCATTTCTAATACTTTCTCTGAAATATCGTCGAAAATAGGTGCATTAGCCACCATTTCGTTATTAATACCGGTTAATCCAAAAATAGAAGGAGGAATGTCCTGCTCTGGATTAACGAGTGTTTCATAACGATCAAGTACATTTTTACCATCATGAATAATAATGGCAATTTCTGTAATGCGGCTGCCACTGGCATTTCCGCCTGTGGTTTCAATATCGACTATGGCATATTCCGTATTTTTCATCTTTATATAACGTAAAACCGATTGTTTTTCTGTTGTTTACATTTAAACTTTAACCGTAATAGCATCCTTGAGTGAAGTAGAAAACTTAGGAGATAATCTGTTCTGTTTCATTTTCCACTGCCGCCCCAACGACTGTACACCAAATTTAATTTTATTATTACCGTAACTCTGGTTCATTTTATCAATCACACTCATTAAAGGCTGATGTTTAGGATTTGAAGTTTCGAATAAGTTAAGCTGTGTTTCACTATTTGGCGTTAAGCCCATTACAATTACACCCGCTTTTTTATAACGATAGCCTTTTTTAAAAATAGCTTTAAAACCTTTTTGTGCAGCCTCATTAAGTTCTATTGTCGAATTAGTTGGAAAATCAGTAGTGATGGTAATACTTCGTGAATATTGTGATTCTTCATTCTTTATAAAACTCGTCTGGATAAATACAGTTACCATATTGCAATGACACTCCTGACGTCTTAATTTTTCAGCGCAAGAAGCTGTAAATGTGCTGATTCGTTCCGAGATTTCTTCAAAAGTAGTATATCTTTTTTCAAAAGATCTCGTAGTCGCAATCATTTTACGGTCTGCGGCTTCTTCTAAATCTAAAGTTGGTTTTCCTTCTAATTCATGTTTTAACCGAAGCCCAACTACAGACATTTCTTTTCTTACCCAAGCGTCTGGAAATTGGGTAAAATCATAAGCTGTGATTATTTTTTTTAATTTAAGACGTTTGGCATGTTTTCTTCCAATTCCCCAAACGTCTTCAATTTTTGTCCACTTTAATGCTTTAATTCTTTTTTCTTCGGAATCGATACAATAAACACCCTGCGTACGATCTGCAAATTTTCGGGCAATTTTATTTGCTACTTTAGCCAAAGCTTTCGTAGGTGCAAAACCTATACTAACCGGAATTCCTGTTCCTTGAGTGACTTCTTTACGCATTTTTAAACCCAGTGTATTCAGGTCAAATAAATCGTAACCCGAAAATTTCAGGAAAGCTTCATCAATACTGTAAATCTCGATTTCGGGCGTATAAGTTTGAAGCAGGTTCATTACCCGATTGCTCATATCGCCGTACAACGGATAATTAGAAGAATAAACAAAAATGTTTTTTTCTTTAAAAACAGATTCATACTTAAAAGCCGGGATAGCCATTGGTATACCCAAAGCTTTAGCTTCATCAGAACGTGAAATAACACAACCATCATTGTTAGAAAGAATAACGATAGGTTTTCCTCTTAAATGTGGTTCAAATACTCTTTGGCAAGAAGCATAAAAATTGTTACAATCGACTAAAGCAAACATTTTCTAAATGTGTTTTTTTTTATTTCTATTTCTGTTCTGTCACCCTGAGCGAAGTCGAAGGGATTCATCGTATAAAGGTCTTCGACTTCGCTCAGACTGACAATCGACTTCGCTCAGCGTGACATTCAACTTAAAAAGTTTTAATACAATGAACCACAATTCCCCAAATCACAAAATTATTTTCCGGGGTTACTTTTATAGGCTGATAATCTTCATTTTCGGCAATAAGCCAAATAATGTCTTTTTCTATTTTGATACGTTTTACAGTAAATTCACCATCGATTTGGCAGACGGCAATTTTATTATTCTGCGGTTCCAGACTTTTATCAATAATCAATAAATCACCATCATTGATACCGACATTTTTCATAGAATGTCCTTTAACCCTTGCAAAATAAGTAGTGTATTTATGTTTGATGAATTCTTTGTTGAGATCAATCGATAATTCGATAAAATCGTCAGCAGGCGAAGGAAAACCTGCGCTGATACCAACGTCAAAAAAAGGCAGATTTACTTTTGAACTTACATCCGGAATGTACAATTCTATTGATTTTGTGGTATTTATATTGCTCAATTTCATAATCACTTCAAAAAAATGTTTTTTTGTATAAAGCAAAATTAGTACAGTTGATAACATTTTTTTATATATTTGCTGTTCCAAATTATAACAAATTAATTATGTCCTTATTTTCAGACAACATCAGAGCATTAAGGGTTAAGCATAAAATATCGCAGGAGAAATTAGCTGAGAACCTTAGTATTACCAGAGGAAGATACGTTAAATACGAAGATGGAACTTCGGAAGCACCGTATGATATTTTAAAGAAAATTGCCTTATATTTTCATATGAGTATTGACTTGATATTATCTGTCGATATACGCAAAATTGATGTGCAAAATTTGATAAAACTGGAAGGCAATCGACTTATTTTACCGATTCAAGTGGATAGTTTTGGAGAAAACTTTATTGAAATTGTATCTCAAAAAGCAAAAGCAGGTTATCTAAACGGATATGCTGATCCGGAATATATTGAAAGTTTACAGCAGATTACACTTCCTTTTTTAGGACCAGGAAAACATCGTGGATTTCCTGTTGAAGGTGATTCAATGCCTCCACACGAAGATGGTTCTATTATTATTGGCCGTTATGTGGAAAAGCTGGGAGAGGTGATGGATGGTAAAACCTATATTCTTATCACTAAGAATGAAGGAATGGTATATAAGCGTCTCAATAAAAACAAAAAGAACGCCTTGGTTTTAGAATCGGATAATAGTTTTTATCCAAATTATGAAGTGAAAGCTTCTGATATTTTGGAGATTTGGGAATACGAATGTAATATTGGCCGTTCGGATAAAAAACAAGAAATCACAGAAACAGGAGCAATGAAAGATTTGCTTTTAGAATTGAAAAGAGAAGTTCGAGAGATTAAGAATAATACTTCGAATACGTAATTTTTTTTGCCACGAAGGCACTAAGGCACAAAGCTATTCAAAAATCTTTCAAATTCTTTAAATAAACTTTGTGTCTTAGTGCCTTCGTGGCAGGAAAAAAAATCTAAACCTTCAACGAAAACCAAAACGTACTTCCCAATCCTAAATTACTTTCTACACCAACACTTCCATTTTGAGCTTCAATAAATTCTTTACTTATAGCTAAACCCAATCCCGTTCCGGATTTCTGACTTCCCGGAACCTGAAAATACTTATCAAAAACTTTGTCTTTATATCTTTTATCAATTCCTTTTCCAGTGTCGATAACCTGAAATACCATTTGATTATTTTCTTTTTTTAATTTGATGATAATCGTGCTTTTTTCAGAAGAATACCGAATCGCATTCGACAAATAATTAATCAAAACCCAGCCTGTTTTTTCGCTGTCGGCTTTTACGTCTTGCAGATTTTCATCGGCATCAATTAAAAGATTAATTTGTTTTTGATCAGCCTGAACTTTTACCGCTTCGACAGCATAATTTACAATCTCATGCGGATTACTTTTTTCAATATTCAGCTGAATATTTCCGGTTTCTAATTGAGACAGATTAAGCAATTCTCCTGTAATTTTCAACAATCGCTGACTGTCATCTTTTATACTTTCTACCAATTGTTTCTGGTCGTCGTTCATGTCGCCTGTTTTATTGTTTTCAAGCAATTGAAGACTTAATTTTATAGACGCAATAGGTGTTTTTAATTCGTGCGAAACCGTTGCAATAAAATTGGTTTTGGCAAAATCAAGTTCTTTAAAAAGCGTAATATTTCGCAGAATAATTACATCGCCAATATTGATTTCTTTTTCTTCACCTGTTGGAATTATGGTAATATTCAGGATTTCTTTTTCAAAATAACTTTCTTTTCCGTGCGCATAAATTTTAAGTGGCTGCTTTTTAGGAGTTTCTGAGTCTTCTTTCAAAATCAAAGAACGAATCAAATCATTGGACAAGGCTAGAGTAGAAGCCGATTTCCCGATAACATCTTCCAGTTTCAGACCAATAATTTTAAGTGCTTCATCATTGGCAAACAAAACTATTCCTTCGTGATCAAGGCCAATAATAGGATCGTTCATATTATTGATTAAAGTTTCCAGTCGTTTCTTTTCAAAAAAGAGTTTATACAAATTACTATCGTTATATTCCTGAAGTTTCTGCGCCATTGTATTAAACGATTTGGCCAAATCTCCAAATTCGCTATGACTTGTAAAGTGAACACGCTCTGAATAATTTTTATTGGCAATTTCCTTAATACTCAGCGTCAATTCCTTTATTGGATTGGCAATATTATTGGGTAAATTAATGAGTAAATTAAAAGCAATTAAAAAACATAAAGTTCCCACAATAGCAATCCATAAATTAGCATTTTCGGCGGTATGTTTGGCAATATCGCTTTTCTGTTTTATGGCATCCAGATTCAATTTCATAATAGTGAAAATGTCCTGTCTAACCTGTGTTTTTAAAGCTTCGTTAGAGCCGTTTTTTTCTAAAAGAGCAAAACTTTTTTCAAGACTTGCAGTTGCTTCTTTTTCTCCGGGTTCGGTAACATTTTGCGTTTGTTTTTCAAGATATTCCTTGAAAACATGAATCTTAATATCAGGGCTCGCTTTAATTTCATCCAAAGACAAAATCATATTTCGCGAATATTCCAGCGTATTGTAATTCGCTTTCAGAATATTCTCTGTATCCGCTTTTATCAAAAAAACAGAATAGCCGCTCACTAACGAAAGTATAATGATCATTAAAAATAACAATCCAACTCCCAGATTCAATTTGGTTTTAATTCTCATTTTATAAAACTTTTTTTTTGAACCATATAAGTAATATAAGAAAATATTAGAAGATGTATAGGAAACGCTTTGTGTCTTTTTTAACCGCAAAGAGGCCAAGGTTTCGCAAAGCAAACAAAGATTAGATTAAAAAAACTTTGTGTCTTAGTGCCTTCGTGGCAAACCAAACATCCTAATTAAAATGAACTTATATTACTTATATGGTTTAATATTTTTTCACGACAGGATAACAAGATCAACATTTGATAGAGACAGTTTGTTTAGCAAACGCCTAAAAATTGTTGTAGACAAAATTACTTTAAATAAATTCAAATGCGGTTTTCCTATGCAGACAGTTGTAATTTGTTTTTCTTCTGCGGTAATCAAAATTGCATCGGCAATATTTTTGTTTTCTAATTTAATTACTTCTGCGCCTAATTGTACGGCGAGTTTGAAATTGTTAATTAAATGTCGCTGTTTGTCCAAAGCAATTTTTGTACTGCTTTCCTGCGGAGTTTCTACATACAAAACATACCACGATCCATTATAATAACTTGCCAGTCGGGCTGCTTTTCTAATTACAATTTTGGCTGTTTTGTCATTACTGCTAATACAGGCCAAAAGTTTTTCATGTCTTAAAGCATGAAGATTCGGAACTTCATTTTCAACTTTTCGAACGACCTGACTCGCTACTTCTTTCAAAGCTAGTTCTCGAAGTTGTAAAATCTGTTCCGATTTAAAAAAGTTCGTTAAAGCCGTCTGAATTTTATCCGGAGTATAAATTTTTCCTTCCTTCAAACGCGCAATCAAATCTTCAGATGTTAAATCGATATTGACGACTTCATCTGCCAATCGCAATACATTATCAGGAATTCTTTCCTGAACATCAATGTTTGTAATTCGTTTTACGTCTTCATTTAAACTCTCAATATGCTGAATATTAACCGCCGAAATCACATTAATTCCAGCTTCCAGAATTTCTAAAACATCCTGCCAGCGTTTTTCATTTTTGCTTCCTTCAACGTTCGTGTGCGCTAATTCATCAACAATAACGACTTCTGGACGAAGATTGATAATCGCCTGAACATCCAATTCTTCCAATTCTTTTCCTTTATAGAAAATGGTCCGTCTCGGAATTATAGGCAAACCCGCTAATAATTCATGCGTTTCCTTCCGCATGTGCGTTTCGATGTAGCCAATTTTTACATCAATTCCGTTTTTCAATAACGAATGCGCTTCCTGAAGCATACGAAAAGTTTTGCCCACACCGGCGCTCATTCCAATGTAGATTTTAAACTTCCCTTTTCGTGATTTCTGAATTAAATCGAGAAAGTGCTGTGCGTTATTATTTTCGTTTTCCATATTTTTTGCCACGAAGGCGCTAAGTCACAAAGTTTTTTTTTAAAGCCACAGATTACATAGATTAAAAGGATTATTTTTTTTCGCCACGAATTACACAAATTTGCACAAATTTTTATTTAATATAATTCGTGAAAATTTGTGTAATTCGTGGCAAATAAATCTACACAAAGACATTAAAAAATTCTTTTAATCTGTGTCAAGAAATATTCTCCTAGAAACTAATCGCCAAGGAAGTCGTTACGAACGTATTCGTATCCGTTGGAAGATTGTCTTTATTTGTGAAGATTTCATCTTTACTTGAAAGATTTCTCGCTTCAATTCTAAACATAACATTATCAGTAACTAAGTAATCAAAGTTAGCTGAAAATCCATAAGTTTTAAAACCATTTGGAGTTTCAGTTGCGATAATTACACTTTTTTCGTCGCTATAATATTCACCGCGTGCTGCAAGCTGAATTTTATCTGTTGGTTTGTATTGTAGAATTAAAACCGGTGAAAACCAAGTATCATATTTATTACTGCTTTTAGCCGATTGCTGCGATCCAATATCAAAACCAGCTGTAATATTTGTCTTTTCCGTTACTTTAAATTGTCCGTAAAAGTTGTTGAAATAACGCCATTTTTTATCAATATCCGGTTGTTCATTTCCAACATATGTACTCCAATTCAAAGCAACCCGATCAGAAGGTTTGTAAGTAACCTGAGTTCCAAAAGCAGGCGTTTGATTGCCTTCTACTTTCTCAATTCTCTGCCAGCCATTCAAGTACATACCTGCCAAGTACCATTCTCCAGATTCAGATGTATAACCAATTTTAACTCCCGTTTCATAATAAGGAGAATTCTCAGCCATAATACTTCTCGTTAAAGTCTGACAGTCTTTTCCAATCGCACTTTCAAAGCCAATATGCGAAGGCATAATTCCCGCGTCAATCCATAAATTATGACTTTTCGAAATCTTTACACCAACATTTGCCTCGTAAACATTTTTCAATAAACCTTGTTCGGCAGCCATATTATATTCGGCATAAGTTCCCGCCATCAAAGCAAAATTTCCTCGAATATTTTCTTTCGAATAATTCACTTTTGCCATTCCTAAATTTAGGTTTACCTCGTTACTTTTATTATAACTGTAAAAAAATCCCGGGCGTGTATGATCTTCCGGTTTTGCAAAATCATAACTATAATAAGCGTCTACATATCCTGAAAACGTAAACGGACTTTTTGATTCTTCTTGTGCATGTAAATTGCTAAAACCAAAAGCGATTAAAGCAGTAAGTATTATTTTTTTCATTTTGTGGTATTCTATTATTTATTAGTAGATTTTTTAGGAGCTAATCCCGCTATCCGTTTCAATCTTTTGTATCTCGTTAAAGAAACGAGACACAAAAGGATTTCCACTGCTATCGGGGCTAGGGCACTTGGGGTAAAAAAGGCGTTTTTGTTTCCTGCAAGGTTTACAAAACCTTGTAGGTATTTAATTTTCAGTTTAGACTTGTTTGTCATTCCGAGGAACGAGGAAACTCCGCATAGAAATTCGCCAATCTTTGTCGAGCTACTTGTGGAGATTGCTTCGCCAGTTCGCTATCGCTCGTGTCCTCGTTCCTCGGAATGACAAGAATCACTGAATATCTTTGTCAAACCCGACAGGTTTTTAATCCCGAGGCTTCGGGACTGTCGGGTTTAAAGCGTATTATTTCAACTGATCCAGTGCCGCATTCAATTCCAAAACATTCACTGTTTCAGGACCAACGACAGCAGTATTAATTTTAGATTCAACCAAAGCTTTAACTTTAGTTTCATCCAGTTTTCTTTCTTTAGCAATTCGTTTAACCTGAATCAAAGCGCCTTGCGGAGAAATATTCGGATCTAAACCACTTCCTGAAGCCGTAACCATATCTGACGGAATATCAGATTTTTTCAAATATGGATGAACCAGTAAAAGTGTATCAATTCTTTTTTGAACTAAAGCCAAATAATCAGCATTACTTGGGCCTTTGTTGCTTCCGGCACTTCCCGCTGCATTATAATCAACAGCCGAAGGTCTTCCCCAGAAATAATTCGACTTATCGAATTTCTGACCAATTTTTTGATAACCAACAACTTTTCCGTTAACCGAAATAGTTTCTCCTTTTCCTTGATTTGGAGCAATTTGTGCGATTCCGTAAATCGCTAAAGGATAAATAACCGCAAACAAAATCAAAGTAAATACGGTAAGTTTTAATAGTGAAAATAGATTTTTCATTTCTTTTGAGATTCTAAGACTCTAAGATGCTAAGGTTCTAAGTTTTTTCTTAAAAGCTTATAGTTTAAAGTCTATGTTTTTAATTGAGTTTTTGTGAACCTGACAGGTTTTTAAAACCTGTCAGGTTTAATTTTTACATAAAAAGTGCGACAACTAGATCAATAACTTTAATTCCGATAAAAGGAACAATTAAACCACCCAAACCATAAATCAAAAGATTTCTTTTAAGGATGGCACTAGCTCCAATTGGTCGATAATCAACACCTTTCAGTGCAAGCGGAATCAATATCGGAATGATAATCGCATTGAAAATTACAGCCGATAAAATAGCACTTTCAGGACTATGCAAATGCATAATATTCAAACCTTGCAGCGCAGGAATCGCAGTAATAAAAAGAGCAGGAACAATAGCAAAATATTTCGCAACGTCATTTGCAATAGAAAAAGTAGTTAAAGTACCTCGAGTCATTAAAAGCTGTTTCCCAATTTCAACAATCTCGATTAGTTTCGTTGGGTCATTGTCAAGATCGACCATGTTTCCGGCTTCTTTTGCAGCTTGAGTTCCGCTGTTCATCGCAACACCAACATTCGCCTGAGCAAGGGCAGGAGCATCATTTGTTCCGTCACCCATCATGGCAACCAATCTTCCTTCGGCCTGTTCTTTTCTGATGTAATTCATTTTATCCTCAGGCTTCGCTTCGGCAATAAAATCATCAACACCAGCTGCTTCGGCAATAAATTTAGCCGTAAGCGGATTATCACCTGTAACCATAACCGTTTTGATTCCCATTCTTCGTAAACGCTCAAAACGTTCTTTCATTCCGGTTTTGATAATGTCCTGAAGTTCGATAACACCCTGAACTACATTGTCTTTAATAACAACCAGCGGAGTTCCTCCGTTAGACGAAATGGTAATAACTTGTTGCGCAGTATCTTCAGGGAAAGCATTTCCGGCTTGCTGTGCAATATTTTTAGCAGCATCTTGTGCTCCTTTTCTAATGTTAGTTCCGTCTTTTAATACTACTCCAGAAGTTCTGGTTTCGGCAGTAAATTTGATGGTATGTGAAATATCAGAAGTAGTTTTTAAAAAGCTCGCTTTCGTTTCACTTTTTACATCTAACATTTCACTTAATTCGAGAATACTTTTCCCTTCTGGAGTATCATCTGCAAGCGAACTCAAAACAGCTGATTTTACAAAGTCATCAAAAGAAATTCCTTTTGTTGGATAAAAATTAGTTGCTTTTCTGTTTCCAATGGTGATGGTTCCTGTTTTATCCAAAAGTAAAACATCAATATCCCCAGCAGTTTCAACCGCTTTACCAGATTTTGTAATTACGTTAGCTCGTAAAGCTCTGTCCATTCCCGCAATACCAATTGCAGAAAGCAGACCTCCAATTGTAGTTGGAATTAAGCAAACAAACAAAGCAATGAAAGCCGCGATCGTGATGGGTGCGTTGGCATAGTCGGCAAACGGTTTTAGCGTAACGCACACAATCACGAAGATTAAAGTAAATGCGGCTAATAAAATGGTTAAGGCAATTTCGTTTGGTGTTTTCTGACGGCTTGCTCCTTCAACTAAAGCAATCATTTTATCTAAAAAGCTTTCGCCAGGTTCAGAAGTAACTTTTACTTTAATTTTATCAGATAATACTTTTGTTCCTCCGGTAACCGAAGATTTGTCTCCGCCAGCTTCTCTGATTACAGGCGCACTTTCTCCGGTAATGGCACTTTCGTCGATTGTTGCCAGTCCTTCGATAATTTCACCATCGGCAGCAATTAAATCGCCAGCTTCGCAAAGGAAAATATCATCTTTTTTCAATGCCGAAGAACTGATGTTTTTAATTTCTCCATTAGGTAAAATTTGTCTTGCCGGAGTTTCTTCACGTGTTTTTCGCAAACTGTCGGCTTGTGCTTTTCCTCTTGCTTCGGCAATGGCTTCGGCGAAATTGGCAAATAAAAGCGTTGCCAGTAAAATTAAAAACACAATTAGGTTATAAGTAAAACTACCTTGGTCATTTGCACCCATTAATATTGAAATGCAGACAGCAAACATAATTGCAGTTCCAATTTCTACGGTAAACATTACCGGATTTTTGATCATCAACTTTGGATTAAGCTTCACAAAAGACTGCGCTAAGGCTTCTTTTACCTGTTTACTTTCAAACAATGATGTGGATTTATTAGTTGTCATTTTCTTGTAAAAAGTTAAATGTTATTTGTTAAATGTTGCGTTGGAAAAACGCATAGATTAGAAAACATAGCCAGCGGTTTCAACCGCTGGAACGCAACGTATATTACAATCTATGTTCCCGCAATTCGTTTCCCGTGGTTAAAACCACGGGCTATGTTTGAAATATTTTGCGTTTATTTTTATGTATTTAAAATGTCCAGTATTTTATTTCATTGTAAAGAATTCCGCCAAAGGACCAAGCGCCAGTGCTGGGAAGAATGATAAAGCAGCGATAATTGCGATTACGGCAAAAGTCATGATTCCGAAAATGGATGTATCCGTTTTTAAAGTTCCTGCACTTTCCGGAATGTATTTTTTACCTGCCAATAAACCAGCAATTGCCAATGGACCAATGATTGGAATAAAACGGCTTAACAGTAATACAATTCCTGTAGTGATGTTCCAGAACGGATTATTATCTCCCAATCCTTCAAAACCAGAACCGTTGTTAGCAGCACTTGAAGTATATTCGTATAACATTTCAGAGAATCCGTGATTACCAGGATTATTTAACCAGCCTGTTGCGTTTCCGTTAAACCAATAACCCATTGCAGTGTCATGCGCGGCAAAATAAGATGCTAAAGCAGTTCCGGCTAATATTAATAATGGGTGAAGAATGGCGATAAAAGCCGCAATTTTAACTTCCCGTGCTTCGATTTTCTTGCCTAAAAATTCAGGGGTTCGGCCTACCATTAAACCGGAGATAAATACAGCCAGAATAATGAAAATATAGTAGTTTAGAATACCAACACCGCATCCGCCGTAAAAGGCATTTACCATCATCGATAATAACTGCATAGTACCAGACATTGGCATTGAACTATCGTGCATACTGTTTACAGAACCTGTAGAAATTACCGTTGTAGCAATACTCCAGAAACCTGACATTGCTGGTCCAAACCGAACTTCTTTTCCTTCCATCGCTCCGGTTGCCTGCGCAATGCCCATTTTTTCGATAGCAGGATTTCCGTTGATTTCACTCATAACTGTTGGAACAACCAGAAGTAAAAATCCAACCGTCATTACACCAAATATGATGTTTGATAATTTTCTTTTGTTTAGGAAAAATCCAAGAGCAAAAATCATCGCAAACGGAATAATCATTTGCGCCCAAAGTTCCACTCCGTTAGTAAAATAAGTTGGGTTTTCTAATGGATGAGCTGAATTGGCTCCAAAAAATCCACCACCATTTGTACCAATATGTTTAATCGCAATAAAAGCTGCAGCAGGTCCGCGAGAAACTTCTACATGATCGCCCTGTAGTGTTGTAATAGCATCTTTTCCTTCAAAAGTCATTGGCGTACCGCTAAATACTAATGCAATAGCCACAATTGCTGAAAGCGGTAATAAAATACGAGTACAGCTTTTGATGAAATAATTATAAAAATTACCTAATTGTTCTGTCGTTCTTTCTTTCATTGCTGTAAAAATCATTGCAGCAGCAGCCATTCCGATACCAGCAGAAACAAATTGAAGGAACATCAAGACGATTTGTGAAAGGTAAGAAACCCCGCTTTCGCCTGAATAATGCTGTAAGTTACAATTGACTAAGAATGAAATAGCAGTATTAAATGCCAAATCCGGCGTCATAGAAGGGTTATTATCCGGGTTAAGAGGTAAAGAACCCTGAAATAATAAGACAAAAAAGCAAAGAAAGAACCAAACCATATTAATACTTAAAAGTGCTTTTAAGTGTTGTTTCCAGTTCATTTCTTCAGTGGAATTGATACCGCTGATTTTAAAGATAAACTTTTCAATTGGATTGAAAATCGGGTCAAAAAGTGTTTTATCTCCTAAATAGACTTTAGCAATATATTTTCCTAAAGGAATCGCTAAAAAAATAGTTAAGATAAAAATACCAATGACGCCTAATAATTCTGTGTTCATATATTTAATATTAGATTGTTGATTTTAGATTTTAGATTTCTTTGAGACAATCTTAAATTCTAAAAATTCATTTTTTAAAATTTTTCGGGTTTGATTAATACATAAACCAAATACACGAAAACGGCGATTGAGATTATAAATAATGCGGTCATGATTAGATTTTTTCAAAGAATTCAACAGAGAGAAAACAAATGGAGAAAAGCACGACGGCCAGCCCGAGTAAAAGAAAAGTGATCATAAGATTTATTTTAGATTTTAGAGTTCAGATTTTAGATTGTTTTGGAGCGATTAAACAGTTAACCGATTAAACACCCGAAGCATTAATTTGCTTGATATATTCCGTTTTAAGTGTTTGTGGAAAAAGATGTGAAATATTGCAGTGACGTACTTCCATAAAAGAAGAAACCGAAAAAACATACACATTAGAAATGGCATTTTTAGTTTCGATGCTTCCGGTTATAAACAAACGTTCGGCAAGAGCCAGACATTTCTTTGCTCTTACGATATTGCCAGAAATAATAGATTTTTTAGTGATTTCGGCAAATCGTTCAGCTTGTTTGTAGATTGAGGTTACTTGATTTTTCATTTGGAATGAATTTTTAATGTTCTTCCTCCTTATGCCAAAATATGTTCCGAAAAAGTTGAGTTACAGCTAAAGTGCTGTCAATAAAAGGAATGTAGTTATATGCCAAAAATTAGGCATAAAAAAAGCCTATCATTTTGATAAGCTTTTATTGAAATGATAAGGTTGTTTTGATTATTACCGATTCCTGCAAGGTTTTCAAAATCTTGTAGGTATTATATTTAAGTGTAAAATTCGAATTATTTAAAATCTAAACCTACAAGGTTTTGAAAACCTTGCAGGATCACGGCTGTATATTATATTCTTCCAGCTTTCTATACAAAGTCGCAATTCCAATTTCTAATAATCGTGCCGTTTCAGCTTTATTCCCTTTCGTATAATTTAAAACCTTTTGAATATGAAGTTTCTCAACACTCTGCATAGAAAAAGCCGACATTGATTTTGTGCTTTTCTCCGCTTGATGCTGCATTTCATAAGGTAAAACATCCGACGTTAAAGTATCGCCATTACTCAAAATAACCGATCTTTCGATAATATTTTTAAGTTCACGGATATTTCCCGGCCAGGAATAATTTTCTAATTTCTGCAGAAAATCATCAGAGATATGTAAAGTTTTTTTATTCGTTTTTTCAGAAAATTGTTTGACAAAATGATTCGTCAATACCGCAATATCTTTTATTCTTTCTCGTAAAGAAGGTAATTTTATTTCGAAGATATTTAAACGGAAATACAAATCAGAACGAAAACGGTGTTCATCACTTTCTGTTTTTAAATCACGATTTGTAGCAGCAATTAATCTGAAATTTGATTTTTTTGGAGTTGTGTCACCAACGGGAATATATTCGGAAGTTTCTAAAACACGCAACAATTTGGCTTGAAGATCAATTGGCATTTCACCAATTTCATCTAGAAATAAAGTACCGCCATTGGCTTCTTCAATAAAACCTTTTTTATCTTTTAAAGCTCCCGTAAAAGCGCCTTGTTTATGACCAAAAAGTTCACTTTCTAAAATTTCTTTGGTGAAAGTGCTGCAGTTTAAAGCCACAAAAGATTTACCGACGCGATTACTGTTTTCATGAATGGCCTGTGCAAAAACTTCCTTTCCGGTTCCGGTTTCGCCAGTAAGTAAAACAGTCGAATCGGTTTTGGCTACTTTTTGTGCAAGATCAATAACCTGTTCAATTCCTTTAGATTTTCCGACAATAGTACTAAATGAATATTTATCATTAATACGTTTTTCAAGCTGTTGCACTTTTTTCTGTAAATGCACTTTTTCAACTGCTTTATAAAGAAGCGGAATAATTTTATCATTATCATCGCCTTTTACAATATAATCGAAAGCACCATTTTTCATTGCCTGAACGCCATCCGGAATATTTCCAAAAGCAGTTAAAAGAATAACTTCTATGAGAGGAAAACTTCCTTTTATATTTTGAAGAAAATCAACACCATTTCCGTCAGGGAGTTTTACATCACATAAAACAACATCAATATCCGTTTGTTCGAGTTTCTTAAAACCTGACTTTAAATCTTTGGCTTCAAAAACTTCGAATCCTTCCGATTTTATAATACGCGCCAGCAGACTTCTCAGTTTTTCTTCGTCGTCTATAATTAAAATTTTGTGTGTCATTTGCAGATAGCTAAAACCAAGTAGGTATTTTGATGTACAAATGTAGGTTTTAAATCATTTTCCTTTTTTGATTCAGAGGAAATTCTTGTGAAAATTCAATTTTCAAAATGGTTCCGTTATTATTTTCCATTGTCAATTTTCCGTCAAGATCATCCGTTAAACCTTTTATCAGGCTCATTCCAAATGAGTTCGCTTTTGTATTGTTGAGGTTCAAATCAAAACCAATTCCGTTATCAGAAATAGTCAGCAAATATTGATTTTCGGCTATAGTTTCGAGCGTAATGTAAATCATTCCGGTTTGATCTTCGGGAAAAGCATATTTGATGGAATTCGTAATCGCTTCATTCAAAATCAATCCAAGCGGAACAGCGTGTGCCACATCTAATTCCAATGGATCAATTTTTACTTCAAAACGAATTCTTTGTCCAAGCGAAAAAGATTCCCGTAAATATTCGACCAATTCCTTAATATAATTTGGCATATTGATTGTCGAAATATTTTCAGAATTATATAATTTCTGATGAATCAAAGACATCGAATGAATCCTGTGCTGGCTGTTTTTTATCGCCGACAATGCCATATCATTTTCTAAATAAGCTGATTGCGAATTTAAAAGACTTATGACGGTTTGCAGATTATTTTTTACACGATGATGAATTTCTTTCAACAGCCATTCTTTCTCATCCAGTAAATGTTTAAGATTAATATTTTTCTGGTTGATTTCTTTCTCTTTGATTTCAAGTTTAGCATGATTTCGTTGTTTTAATCGGTATCGGTTAAATAATAATGCAATTACAAGCAATAACAATATTAAACTCCATATAGAGACACTATTTAAAAGTTTTGATTTTTGCAATTCACTTTTTTGCAATTTATCCTGATTATTTAAAAGTTTAATTTTTTGTTCCTTATTAGCCGTTTCATATTGAATTTTAAGTTCGTCAATTTGTTTGTTTTTATCCACTCCATGAGTTGAATCCATTATTTTTTTGTAATCTTTAAAACGTTCCAGAGCACCTTTAAAATTACCATTGATCGAGTCTGTTTTATACAATAAAAGCTGAAGTGCATGCGAATTATATTTGTCATTGGTCTTTAAAAGCGCGGCAGCTTTATCAGAATAAAATTTAGCTTCTTTTGGCTTATTAATTTTGATATAAAAAAGAGCTATTATAATATATTCGTGAACAACTTCTCTAAAAGTTTCCGGGCCATTTAACTGCTGTGCATAATACGCAGTTTCTTTAAAGTATTTTTCAGCTTTAACAAAATCCTTTATTTCGTCATAAGAATTGGCTTTAACATACGCAACAGACATTTTATCAAAAGTACTTTTAGGAGGATGCTTTTCTGTCATTGAATTGATATAAACAATCGCTTCCTTAGTTTTTCCTTTTAAAGATAAGGCAGCTACAGCGCTGTAAAAACTTTTATACCAAGTGCCGGTATCAATAGTGTGCTGGCCTATTTCGATACTTTTTTTGTACAATTCCAAAGCTTCTTCATGATGACCATAATGATTATATACATCTCCTAAGCGCATATAAAAAATGTCACCAAAAGTATAATCCTTTTCAGCTTCCATTCGTTTTACACTTTTTAGGGCATAATATAATGCGTTTGGTATATTGTGCATTGCCAGTTCAATATAAACAATTGTAGTTTCTGCAAATTGCTGATGTGTAAAACCAATTTTTCGTAGATCAACTAAATTTTGGTACAATCTTTTTTTAGCATCATTTACTTTATTTGTCCAAAAATAGATTGTCGTGATTTTTGTATAATTCTCGATTCTCTTTTCTTCTAAACCTAAAGAAGCATAAAGAGAAACAACTTCTTGCAGTATTTTTTCTTTTTCAGGATCTAAATTGAATAAAAGTGTTCCGTAAGCATCCAGCGCTTCGGCAAGAGCCAGTTTATCATTTCGTTTTCGGCATTCGTCTATAACCTGCAAAAATATTTTTTTGCCTTCCGGCTGATTATTAGCCTGATAATAATATTTACCTAATAACAATAAACTTTGATGCTGTAATCTTTTTATTTTACTTTGATTACTTGCCAAAACTGCTTTGTCAATATAAAGTTTTGCGTTTTTTAAATCCTGCGGTTTTGTTCCCGGTTTAAAAAGATAAAAACTCCCTAATTGGAGTAATAATTTAATTTGGTCTTCACCCTTTGATTTAGCCAAAAGCTTTAGTACAGAAGTGATGTTTCCTTTATCTATGAACTCACTTCCAATTAATTTTGTATCATCACTAAAACCTTCAGTATAACTTAATGAAACAGGCAATTTGTAAGCTTTGCAAGCAACAACTACAGCACTATCAACGTCTATTGCACCTTGATTGGCATTAAATAAATAGGTAGAACAGCTTTGTATTAATAATCTCTTTTTAGCAAGATCATATTTAGCAACGGCAGGGGCTATTTGTGCAAATAATGAATTGGTAATTAAGAAAATCAAATAGAAAGTAAGCGGTCGTTTCATAATTTGTTAAAAATTAGTTTTTTGGATTGGTTTTAGTAAACAAATATAGAAATAAAGGAGTGTGATTTTTTTGAAAAATATCAAGAAAATTCACATTAAATGTGATTTATTTAATTTAATTTTTCCAAAACACTGAAATTACTGGTGATATTTAACTAATTTTATGCCAGTGAATTATAAAATTATAATATAAATAATACTACATTTATGGGAACCTTGTCTGATAAAAGCACCCAATCTGACGAAACCGACTTTAAAAAAGAAATACTAATTGTTGAAGATCAATTTATTGAAGCACATGATTTGCAGTTAATTTTGGAAAAAGCAAATTATAATGTTATAGGAATTGTGCGTTCTGTCGATCAGGCTTTGGATGTAATTCAGACCCAGAAACCAGATTTGGTATTTTTGGATATTATGCTCAAAGGAGATAAAAACGGAATTTATCTGGCACATATTTTAAAGGAAAAAAATATCGGTTTTATCTTTATTTCGGCAAATTCAAGCAAGAGAATCCTGGATCAGGCCAAAACTACACAGCCATACGGATTTATTGTAAAACCTTTTAGAGAACAAGATATTCTAACAACGCTCGAAATCGCGTTTTACAGACAAAAATACAGTCTCGAATCGCAGTTAATGCAGCAACTGGAATTGAAAAATGAGATTACAGAATTAATCAATTCAAACCTAAAACTCGAAGAAGCTTTATTGGCTTTTGCTAAAATCATTCAGACTTTTATTTGCTTTGATTATTTAGAAGCTGGATTTGTAAATGCAGAACAATATTCGAACCTCGGAATCATCCGAAAAAATATCGATCAGTACCAAATCATAAGCGTACAAAAGTTTTCTCAAATTGCCGATATATCCATAAAAGAGTTAAACGAAACCTACGTAAAATCTCAAATAGACATAAAACCAATTATTTACAGTGAAGAATCACTGATTAATAATTTTCAGGCCGCGCCGATAAAAGGAATTATTTCGCATAATTTCGGAATCAAATCATATTTGGTTTTTCCGCTTTCAATTGCAGTTTCGCAGCGTTTTTGTTTTACATTTTACAGCCGTAATTTTAATGTATATTCAGATGAAAATCTGAAATTATTATCCAATCTTGAAAATACATTTTCACAATTTATTTCCCGTTTTTATTCTTCTGAAAAAATAATTGTTGAAACAAAAGAAATTCCGCAGAAAAAAGAAAAAATTGAAAACACAAAATCAGGGTTTGAAGGAATAATTGGCAACAGCTCACAAATGATAACGGTTTTTAATTATATCAAAAAAGTAGCACCATCTGATACTTCGGTTTTAATCTTAGGAGAAAGCGGTACCGGAAAAGAAAAAATTGCCAAAAGCATTCACGATTTATCGCCAAGAAAAGACAAACCATTAATTATTATAAATTGCGGTGCGATTCCTGAAAACCTTGCAGAATCGTTACTTTTCGGACATGAAAAAGGAGCTTTTACAGGAGCTTTAGAAAAACGAATAGGAAAATTTGAATTGGCAAACGGCGGAACAATTTTTCTGGATGAAATAGGAGAGATGCCGCTAGAACTTCAGGTAAAATTACTGCGTGTTTTACAAGAACGTGAAATAGAACGTGTTGGCGGACTTATGCCTATAAAAATCGATGTTCGCATAATTGCAGCAACGAATAAAAACCTTGAAGAAGAAGTCGCTGCCGGACGTTTTAGAATGGATTTGTATTATCGACTTCATGTTTTCCCAATTCTAGTTCCGTCATTAAAAAAACGAAAAGAAGATATTCCCGAATTAGCAGATCATTTTATAAAAATATACAGCGAAAGAATGAATCGAAAAGTGCCAATGCTTTCTGATAATGCCTTACAGCAAATAACAAATTACGATTGGCCGGGAAATATTAGAGAACTCGAGCATCTCATCCAGCGTACATTATTGCTCACAGAAGGAAATACAATTAAAGCAATTGAATTTTCACCTTCATCAAAAATGCACGCACAGCAAAATACCGATTCCTTTTCGATTAAAACCATTTTAGAAAATGAGCGGGATTACATTTTATATATCCTTAAAAAATGTAACGGAAAGATTTCTGGTGCTGGCGGTGCTGCCGAAATTTTAGACATTCATCCTTCAACCTTAAATTCAAAAATTAAGAAATTAGAAATTAAACGAGAAATAAGTTAATCTTTTTTAGCACCGAAAATTGCTCGCAAAGTCGCCAAGTCGCAAAATTTAATCTTTAAAAGAAAAACTTAGCGACTTGGCGACTTTGCGAGATTCAAAGAAAAAATAAACTTAAGTAACCTTTTCAATCCATCTTGTAACACTTTCTGCAACTTCCTGCCATTCGGGATGAAGTATGACAAAATGATTTTTGTTTTTGAAGTCTTTATAACAAGTTATTGAATGTAGATTTCTATGTTTTCTAAAATTCCAATGAACCAATTTTGGTGGAATAATTTGGTCTTCAGAACAAGAAATAAAAAAGAGCGGAACATGTTTTTTTCTGAAATTGATTTTAGCATTTTTTGAAAATAAATTCCACAAAGCTTTTTTAGATTCAGGAATAATGAATTTGTCATATTCTGCTTTTTGTTCTTGAATTGATGCAATATTGAAGAATATATTTTTCCAATTTTCGAATGATAAGATGAAAGTTTTTTTAGAAGAAAAAATGTCGCACGAAAAATCCAAAATGATTTTATAAAAGGAGAATTTTAAAGATGTAAAGCCTTTGGGCGGAAAGGAATTGATACAAATTCCAGCTTCCGCTAAATTTTTCTGAACCAGCAACTGTACTAAAAGTCCGCCGTAAGAATGTCCCACTAAAATAGGTTTCTCAGGAAGTTTTTCAATAACTTCGGTATAATAGCACAAAAGATCAAATAAACGGATCGATCCAATTTTTACACACGGATTTTGTTTCCTTAAATTTTCAGCCGAATCATTTTTATGAAGCCAGGGCGGAGCTACAACTTTATATCCTTTATTTTCAAAAAAAACGATCCATTCTTCCCAATAAAAATGGCTCACAAAAGCTCCCGAAATAAACACAATTGTTTTTGTATTAGATAGATACATAGCAGGATTTTTTAGTTGTATTTTAAAATACAATCTACATGCCCTTTTGTGAAGTATTGATTATAAAGGATTTCCTGTGATATTGAATTAGGGAGAACTATTATATTTCGTTAAATATGTTTAATGTGTTGAAATATCAACTTTTAGTTCGATAAAATTTAGAAGCTGATTTTACGGATTCACTTCGTGAAAACGCGGATAAAAACGGATTTTTTTTTAAGATCAGCGTTAATCCGCGTCTTCACGAAGTGAATCCGTTTTATCCGCGTTCAATTATTACACTCAACAATTATCAATTTATTTTAAAGTATATGTATCTTTAGAATCTCTAATTCTAACTTTAAAATGAAAATACCACATTCCCGAATAAAATCCTTTTTATTCACTTTCGTTCTCCTAATTAATTCGATTTCTTTTTGTTTTGCAAATGATTTTAATACCAAAATAGATTCTTCAAAAGCTAAAACCATTTCCTTTAAAATCAAATTAAAATCAGATGTTAAAGTCACAATAAAACCAGCTCCTTTAAAATTCAATAAACATTTTGCTTACAGTTTTACGCTTGACGATGGCTATAGATCTGCTTATTTAACGGCTTTTCCATTATTGAATGGAGGAAAAATTAGCAGTCCGGATAAAAACGAATGGAAAATCGATCAGGGCGGAGACGGAACAATTTCAAAAGGTCTTTTTTATTCAGACGGATTCGGGAATAAAATTCCGTTTAAATTGGCTTTGGCAGTAAATGGCGGTGCAATTCGTGATTTACCGGCAAATCGCGGACATCTTTCGTGGTCGGAAATTAAAGAAATGTACAATGCTGGTTGGGACATTTTGAATCACGGTTTTCACCACGCAACAAAACACGGCACAAATTATTTGACAGAAGTAACCGAAAACACCACTTCAATAAAGCCGAATCTTGATTTTACTATGTCTCATTTTGTGGTTCCGGGCGGAGAAGGTGATGAGAAATATTATTTGGAATATGAAAAAGAGGCACTTAATAACGGACATTTTTCTGTAGCATCTTATTATGGTGTTGGACCAGTTTTTAATGTCGATTCAAAAGTAAATCTAGATAAAATGATTACGGCCAGAACTTTTGTGCAGAGTTCAAAAGACACGACTAGTTTTAAAACGATGGATCATTATTTAAAAGCTATAGATTCAATTGTAAAACAACCCAATACAATTTGGTTTAACGAATTTACCCACGGAACAGGAAATACAAATTTGTGGAATCTAAGCATGCGTTTTCCTGATTTTAAATACTATATGACAACGCTTGCCAACAAATACGGAGAAAAAGGAAACGATTCCATCTGGATGGCGCCGTGGCAGGAAGTTTACGAATACATTTGGTTAAGAGACAGAATCAAAGTCGATTACAAACAAAAAAATAAAGAAATAGAAGTTAAAATTGAACTGCCTGAAATTCCAGAAACTTTTAGAAATAAAGATATTTCTTTAGCAGTTGATGCATCTTCAAAATTTGAAATCAAATCAAACAAAGATTTAAAAATTAAAGACGATGGAAAAACAACTCACAAGCAGATTTTAATTCAGCTGAAGTAAAAGTTTTTTGCCACAGATTAAAAAGATTATTTGGATTATTTACTTTGAGGATAAACTTTAGCGTAAGCAAAAAATCATTTTAATCCTTTTAATCTGTGGCAAAAAATAATTAGTGAAAATTCGTGGAATTGCTTCGCCTGTTCGCTATCGCTCGGGTCGTGGCAAAAAAACTAATCAATTTCCTTTTCGTTATCCTTTATAAAAGTATCAATATTCATTAAATACGGATCAATAACAATACGTTGAGGTTTCGTTTTGAGCTGAATTTTTCCATCAATTTTATTGTTTTTTATGGCAAAAGGATAACTAAATAATTTTCCATTTTCATCATAAATTCCAATATCTATTGTGGCGTCGTTTGCAATTAATTTTCGTTCTCCGGTGGCATTTTCTCTAAATTTTTCAGAAACCGCTTTAAAAGAAACCTCATAAAAACCATTTTGTTTAATACTTGAAACCGATTCTATTTTTGAAGAATAAGTGATAATCTGCTTAAACATTTCATCTAATTTAGAATGCAGTTTTTTATCCGTAACAGCATAAATCTCTTTTAATAAACTTTCAGAATCAGGAAACGGATTTGGGTATTTATAACGATTCAGGAAATTTTTCAAAGCTAGATTTACTTTTTCTTCACCAATTAAAACCCGAAGCTGATGCATCACCAGCATTCCTTTATCATAAGGTAAATGCGGTGTATCGTAATTCGTTTTATACAAAGGAGTTTGAGGATCATAACTTCGGCTGCTCAGATATAAATCCAGATGAATTTTTAAAGTTTCTAGTGCTTTTTCCAAACCATGCTCTTTTTCATAAAGCATCAGTTCAGTGTATTGCGCCAGAGTTTCAGTCAAAATCCAGCTTCCTTCTTTTTGTTCCGGACTTATTTGTGAATTTCCCCACCATTCGTGCGATAATTCATGTGCCGTTAATTGATTAATTACGTCTTCCTTATCCTTATTGTTAAGGTTGCTGTAAAACCCAAAATTCTCTTTCATAAAAACCGTCGACGGATAAGAAGTCGCAGCAAATCCATCGGCGAAAGCAGCAACTTCGGCATAGCGAATTGTTTTATACGGATATTTGCCAAAATTACTTTGGCAATAATCTAAAGTATTTTTTACATCCTGAATTAGTTTTTTAATGTTTCTCGAATGTCTTTTATCATAAAAAACTTCAATCGAAATACCTTTATAATTCGTTTTTTGAATTTCATATTCGGCAGAAGAAAAAGCAAATCGAAACGGAATCTTACCGTTAGATTTATAATGAAAATAATTGCGGTTGTCTTTTTTCCAATTCTCAATTAAATCCCCAACCCCAATCGCGGTTTGATTTTTAGAAGTTGAGACCACTGCATCATAATCAACAAAATCATATCTAATTTCCGATTTGTCTTCCAGTTTTTTAAGAGGTGTCTGCGGTTTCAAATGCCTTTTTGCTCGTTCTTTTTTACTGCTGATTTCATTCGATTCCTGATAACCAAAAAGCGGAAAGTAACGGCTTATTCGCATAAACGAACCATTTTCTATTATAGAATTAAAAGCAGTATGTCCTTTAAATGGTGACCACGACGACTCAAAAGAAAAATTCATTTTTATTTTCTGCTGAGGCTGTAAAGGTTTTTCCAATCGATACCAATAATGATGAAATACCGAAACATCATTTAGGTTTTTCGAATTTGGAATTTCAACAGAAGTCAGTTTCGAATTTCGATCTATATATAGGAGTAAACTATCAATAGGTTTTTCAGAATTATTGATCAATTCATAAGTGCCCTTTACTTCATAACGATTTTCCTCAGGAAATAAATCAACTTTACTTTTTACTGAAACAATCGTGGGCTGAAGCAGATTAGTATATTTTTTAAATTGCTTTTCATATTGCTCGCTCCAATTATTCTGATCTTCTTCGCTCAAATACGGATATTCAATATTAGTTTTATAAAAAAGATAACTTCCAAAACCAATAAAAAGAATAATTCCCAATGCAAAAGTTGCTTTTTGAATACCATTAAATGAATTTCTTCGAATGGTTTTTAGGATTGAAGCGTTTCTTTTCCATAAAATTCCTGTCAAAGTCAGAAGCAGTAAAGCCAATCCGAAATTGTACAACATCGAAATATGAAACGGAAAAGTATATTTTCCGAAACCATTTAGATCAAAATATTCTCTTTTAAAAGCATTTCCAAATCGCAGTAAAGGATGCGAAATTCCCAATTGTTCTCCAATTCCCGTACAAAACAAAATACAGACAAAAGAAGCAATCGAAAGTCCGATATATTTATTTTTAAAAAAAGTCTGAATCGCAATTACCAAAATCGAGATCAACAACAACGGAAATCCCAGATAATAAAACAAAGAAAGATAAAGACCAATTTCGATTGGAGCATTGGCATTCGCAATCTGAAAGGCACATCCAATCAAAATACTAATGCTAATAATGAGTAACGGAATGATAAAAAGTGCTGTCAATTTGGATAGTAAAACTACAAATTGAGAATACGGTGCTGTATTTTCCAGCATTTCAAATCTCGAATTTTCGCTTCGGTTTAATAATTCATTGCTGTAAAAGAGAAGAATTAAAATTAGAATAAACGGCAAACGATCCATTATGGTGGAAATCATTAAAGCCGTATCCGTAATTTTTTCGGCTAATCGGATTCCGCCGTCAATTTCATCCGAAATTTCGATTGCCAATAATCCCGAAAATAAAAGAACAATCACTAAAAACGGAATTCCTTTTAGAACTAAAAAAATATCCAGCTTGATATTGCTTTTAAAAACAGCAAAATTATGCCTGAACGTTTTGAACTCGATGTTTTTTGGAATTTCCGAAGAAAAGACTTTTGCTTGTTTTGAAATAACTTTAAGCATTTTTACCTTTTTGGATTTCGTTTTTCGGAAAGAAAACAAGCGATAGGAAATAAAAAGCAAAAACAGTGAAACCAAAATCCACAATAATCGGTTGAATAAAAAGTTCCCCGAAAGCGAAACCAATTCGATATTTTTTTCAATTGAAGTCCAATATCTTGTTTGTTCTAAAAAAGCAGCCAAACCAAACGGGTCTATTTTTGCAGCCAAAGACATGGCTTTCGCCGAAGATGGAGAAGCATTTGCAAATATGGGCGAATTAGAAAAAATCGAACCCGCGATATATAAGATATAAATTAATAAACCGCCAACATAAATAAAAAGTTTACTTCGCGTAAGCCAAGCCAAAGCCGTCAATATAGAAAGGCACAAGAAAATATTCGGAATCACAATTACAAAATACGGCCAGAGATAATTTATTATTTCAAAAGGACCAATTTCACTTTTAGAAAGCCATGACATTTGGTGTCCAATGATCATTCCGACGATAAACATTCCAAAAGAAACTACCGCGATTGTAAACGCGGTAATAAATTTAGGTGCCAAATATTGAAACTTAGAAATAGGAGAGGAGAAAATTATCGAATCGAATTTCGTTTCATATTCTTTTAAAAAACTCTGTGCAACCTGAAGCGTAATCGAAAATATCGTCATTAACGAAATCAAACCAATTGCATAAGTCAATACATACGGACTATTTTTGTAAGCTCCCGAAAAAGAGAAATTGGCAAAAGCGCTCACAAAAAATCCTAAAACCAAATAAATAATAAATGTGGCATAAAAAGTCCAGCTTCTGGTATTGTTATGCCATTCAAATTGAATTAATTTAGAAAGCATAACACTAATTTTTAAGTTGATTTTGAGCTAAAACACTAAAATAAACATCGCTTAAATCTGGCGATATCAATTCGAAACCAGAATCTGGGCGTTTATCCGAGAAAACATGAATATTGATTTTCCCTGAATTTAAGTTGGACGAAATGATATTAAAGTTCGATTGATGTTCTTTCAGTTCTGTTTTATCAATCGCCTTCATCCAGATTTTATCTTTCAAAGAATCGATCGCTTCGTTTGGTTTTCCTTCTAAAATCAATTTTCCGTTAGAGATAATCGCCATTTTGGGGCATAAATCACGAACGTCTTCTACAATATGAGTCGATAAAACCACGATAATGCTTTCACCAATTTCACTCAGCAAATTATTAAATCGGTTTCTTTCTTCGGGATCAAGTCCCGCAGTGGGCTCATCCACAATGATAATCTTAGGATTTCCTAATAACGCCTGCGCAATTCCAAAGCGCTGACGCATACCGCCGGAAAAAGAATGAACCGCTTTGTCTTTATGCTGGAGTAAATTGGTCTGCTGCAACAAATACAAAATTTGATCGTGTCGTTCCTTTTTATAAACAATTCCTTTTAAAACCGCCAGATGATCGAGCAAGCGATAAGCAGAAATTTTAGGATAAACACCAAATTCCTGAGGCAGATAACCCAGATTTTGCCTGATGAACATTGGATTTTCCAGAATATTAATTCCGTTAAATTCAATACTTCCCGAAGTGGGTTCCTGCAAAGCGGCAATAGTCCGCATTAAAGTCGATTTTCCGGCGCCGTTTGGGCCAAGTAAACCAAACATTCCGTTTGTAATTTCAAGCGATAAATTGTCAATCGCTTTTGTGCCGTTCTCATACGTTTTGCTGAGATTTTGGATTGATAAACTGTTCATTTTTTGATTGATTTAGATGATTGAATTAAACTATGATTTGAAAAATTTAGGCAATAGAATACCTATCGGTTTCAAAAACCGATTTATTAAGAGTGAATAAGATTTAAAAGAAAGCTATTCTGCCACGTATTCTAAAATATCTCCGGGCTGGCAGTCCAGTATTTTACAAATAGCTTCGAGAGTATCAAACCGAATTCCTTTTGCTTTTCCAGTTTTTAGAATCGATAAATTGGCAGGCGTAATATCTAGTTTTTCTGCCAACTCTTTACTCTGCATCTTACGTTTAGCAAGCATTACATCAATATTTACAATTATTGGCATAGTTATATAAATAAGTCTTGTTCGTTCTGAAGGTTTAAACCTTGTTTAAATATGGCCGCTAAAAAGTAAGCAAAAACACCAAGCATTCCGTGCAATAGAATAAAAAGCGAAACTTCATTATCCAGCGGAACAAAAAAGAAAGCCACAAATATTACAATACCCGGAATTAATAAATTTGATAAATAGAAACGCCTTAAATGAGAAATTCCGTTTGCAGTAAATAATTTAGGCTGAAAAAATACTTTAAAAACATTACTGCTCAATAAAAAGAAAAGCCCATACAAACTCAGTGGAGCCAAAAAATCAAAAAGAATATAAGGCATATTGTAATCGCCAATCATTAAAGGATGAGAAGTAAAAGGATAACAAACCTGAAAATACTTTCCGTTGTCCTTAAATGTCAAAAACAATCCTGTAATTAATGTAAAAACAGAATATCCGGCCAAAAAGAAATAAATCACAGACAAAAATCGGGTAAAGTAAAATAATATTTTGGATACAATATGAGTTGTCTTCATATATCGAAAAGTTAGATTGATATTGCAAATGTATAATTAATTATTGTAAAACAATAATTAATTATTAAAAATTCCATTTTGGAATGTTTTAGAAATATTATAAATCTATTAACATTAGAAAACAAAAGGCATCCGTATAAATGAGTTAATTTTGTAGACTAGCATTTTTTTATATGAAAAACCCAATTTCAGTCTCATTATTAGACCTCGCTATCATCACTCAGGATAGCAACGCTTCAGAAACATTTCAAAAAACAAAAGACATAGCGCAATTAGCAGATACTTTAGGATACAAGCGGTTTTGGCTTGCAGAACATCACAATATGGCACACGTTGCAAGTACAGCAACAGTTGTTTTAATTGGTTATGTGGCAAGTCAGACTAAAAATATCCGAGTTGGTTCTGGCGGCATCATGCTTCCAAATCATTCACCTTTAGTAGTTGCGGAGCAATTTGGAACCCTGGAAACACTTTATCCCAACCGAATCGATTTAGGATTAGGAAGAGCGCCGGGAACAGATCAACCAACTGCCGAAGCAATTCGAAAAGACTTTTTTGAGCAGGCACAGCGTTTTCCGCAAAACGTAAGCAAACTCCAAGAGTATTTTTCAAGTGAAAATGCAACAGGAAAAGTGCGTGCATTTCCAGCCGAAGGGCTAAAAGTGCCAATCTGGATTTTAGGATCAAGCATGGACAGCGCGGCTTTGGCAGCAGCTTACGGATTGCCTTATGCCTTTGCAGGACACTTTGCACCAAAACTAATGATTCAGGCGTTTGAGTTTTACCGCGAAAATTTCCAGCCTTCAGAATATTTAGACAAACCAAAAACAATGGCTTGTCTGAATATAATTGCAGCAGATACTAATGAAGAAGCAGAATTATTGTCTACAAGTTTGTATCAAATGTTTCTGAACTTAATTAGAAACGATCGTAAAGGTTTACAGCCGCCAGTTCCGTCATTAGATGATATTATGAATGAAGCAGAACGTTTCCATGTCAATCAAATGACAGCCGGAACTTTCACAGGAAACAAAGAACAATTAATAGCCGATTTGAAAAAGTTCATCAACTACGCAAGAATCGACGAACTAATGGTAACAAGCCCAATCTTCGATCATCAGGCAAAACTAAAAAGCATTCAAATCACAAAAGAAGCAATCGACAGCCTAAACGATAGTATACATATATAAGTATACTATATATAAGAGTAGATTTCATTTCCACAACCCGACAGGTTTTCAAAACCTGTCGGGTTTGTTTTTTATACATATATATAAGTATAGAATAAATTGAATCCCAATTTTCCGTAGAGACGCACAGCAGTGCGTCTACGTCACGTATAAAAAAAATCTAATTAACCCATACCTAAATATATAAAAGGTGTCCGGCTGAGCGAAGTCGAAGCCCTTTTGAGTTTGGAATTTGTAATTTAAAAGATTTGGAATTTGTTTTTAATAAGGAGCTTAATCCCGCTATCCGTTTCAATCTTTTATTTTGAACCCCAAAATAAAAGGATTTCCACTTCTATCGGGGCTAGGGCATGAGTTTGCAGAATAAAATTTCCGAAGCAAAAGACATTTCCAGAAGAAAAAAAAGAAAACTCTGCGCCTCTGCGTTTCTGCAAGATTAAAAAAACACAGAAAAAACAAGATTTCACGCCTTAGCGCCTTCGCGGCAGAATCAGGCAGAGCGAAGCCAAACAGCCAAAATCCCCAATAAAGATAAAACCACGAAAAAAACTTTGCCTTGTAAAAAACGCATAACCAGTGCTTTATAAAAAAGATGGAAAAAATATAAAAAAAAGGCTTGTAAATGTAAATAAAGGTTCTACTTTTGCACCCGCAACAACGAAAGACGTTCCCTGAAATACTGACAAGCCGCTAATCAAAACGAAAAGAAATTTTCGAAAAAAAGATTAGAAAAAGCTTGTGAGATTTGAAAAATGCTTTTACATTTGCACCCCGCAAAACACGGAAGTTCATTGAGAGACTGGAAGGAAAATTGAGAAAAAGGAGACGAAAAAAAAGTTTCAAATTTTTTTTAAATTTTTCTTGCGAGAAACAAAAAGAAGTTTTAGTTTTGCACCCGCTTTGAAACACAAGCGAAGTTAAAAAGAAATACACGTTCGTAGACATATTGAATTGACAGCCGTTCCGATGCAAATCGGAACAAAAGAATAAGAGTAATAGAATCGAGAGATTTGAAAAGAACCACTAGATAAAGCATCGAATAATAATATTTAAAATA
>NZ_LIAC01000009.1:0-229983 GCF_002210235.1 Flavobacterium sp. NLM | reverse complement strand
GCCAGATGCAGAATAGTTTTTAAATTTTTATCAGCAAGCATTGATACTCCAGGCCTTCTTTTTAATGATGTTCCGGATTGAAAATCAAAAGGTACAACTCCACTATAGCATGCCATTTTTCTTGGATCGGTTATAATTGTAAATCCTTCTGTTTTTGATAATAATGTCCAAGATAAAACCTGACCTACTCCAGGAACAGATTTTATCAATTTCTGCTGGTCATTAAGAGTTTCATCGCTTCGGATAATATTTTCAATATCATTTTCTATAATCTTAATTTGTCCTTCAATATTTTTAATGAGTTTTACATTTAGACTTTTTAGCTCTTTGTCCAATCCAATGCCTTTCATTAATTTGTAATCATGCTGCTGAACCATAAGCTGCTTTTTGATTTTTATTCTTAAAGCTCTTTCGGTCAATAGTATTTTTATTTTTTTAATGGAGCACGAACTTGGTTTCCATTCTCTATTTTCTTGATAATTTTTCTCAATAAAACTACAAATTCGCAGGGCATCAATTTTATCATTTTTACCTCTGACAAGACCTATACTTTTCTTGATATGCAGAGCCGATATTACATAAACTTTAAAGTTGAATTTTTCCAATACTTCAAAAAGATTCCAATTGTATCTGCCTGTATTTTCCATTGCTAAAATTACATTCTCATCTGAATATTTTTTAAAAAAGCGCTTTATAGCCGGAACGTTATTCTCAATAGAAAAGTAATTTAATGATTCTTCTTTTACACAAATATCTAAAGTCTTGCTGCTGATATCAATGCCAATAATAATGTTTTTCATAACTTTGCTTTTACGATTCAACAATGATTTGAGAAATTCATCATAAGCTCAACTCCTTAATAACGGGTCACTAGCCCAAATTTCTATCTGAGTCTTTGATGAAAAGGAAGCTAAAGTCTTAATCAAGATATGAGAACGGGTCTCTAGCCCAAATTTCTATCTGAGTCTTTGATGAAAAGGAAGCTAAAGTCTTAATCAAGATATGAGCCACAAACTCGGAGGAACGAATAGTTCACTTTTGCTTCCTTTCTCAATCATAAATTTACTTAAAAATTCAAAAAACAAATCTAAAGGAGGAACGAGGGATCTGCGTAAGTAACTCCGCAAACTAAATCGCCAATCTTTGTCGAGCTACTTGCGCAGATTTCTCCTTCGTCGAAATGACAAAGCCTTTGCGATTTCGCGTCTTTGCGAGATTAATTTTATTTTCAAAAAGCTATGTTTCTATGTGTTAATTTTATTTAGGTGTGTAATTTGTTTTATACATCAATTTATAAATCCCTATTTTTGTCACTAACCCTTGCTATGAACAACTTTATTATAATATTCTTCTTTTTATTTTTAGGATTGCTTTTGCAGCATGTAAAGCGGTTTCCAACTCATATTTATAAAACGATTAATAAAATTGTTATTTATGTCTGTCTTCCGGCGATAACTTTATATCATATTCCGAAGATAAAATGGAGCAACGAATTATTGTTTCCAATAGGAGCGGGGTGGATTAGTTTTTTCCTGGCTTTTGTATTTTTTCATTTTTTAGGAAGACGACTGGGCTGGTCAAATAAATTAATTGGCTGTTTGATCCTGACTGCGGGATTAAGCAATTCATCGTTTTTAGGATATCCTATTGTTGAGGCTTTGTTTGGAAAAAAAGGTTTAGAAACGGCAGTATTGGTCGATCAGCCGGGAACTTTTGTGGTGGTTTCGACTCTGGGTGTTTTTGTGGCGGCTTTTTATTCTAAAGGAAGTCCGGATTTTAAAAGTATTGCAAAGAAGATTCTTTTGTTTCCGCCGTTTATTACCTTCGTCGCGGCGTGTTTGCTCAACGTTTTTGATTATGATTTAGATTCGAATATTCAGCCTTTTTTATTAAAACTGGGAAGTTTGGTTACGCCTTTGGCTTTGTTTTCGGTTGGATTACAATTGACTTTTGATCGAAACAGCAAACATTGGAAATTTCTTCGTCTGGGACTTTTCTTTCGTCTTATTGTAACGCCGCTTATTATTTTTATTCTTTATGTTTTTGTTTTTAACCAGCGTTCTGAAGCTATAAAAATTACGATTATAGAAATCGCCATGGCGCCCATGATTACAGGCGCAATTCTGGCTTCGACCTATGGTTTAAAACCAAAATTAAGCAGTATGATGATTGGTTTTGGGATCCCTGTTTCGTTTGTAACGCTTGCGATTTGGTACTTTGTTGTGGGGTTTATTTAAATGCTTATTTTTTTAATCTCGCAATCCCGATAGCTATCGGGAGCGAAGATGCTAAGATTTAATTTTTTTTAATCTCGCAAAGTCGCGAAGCCGCAAAGTTTTTTCTTTTTTTGAGTTTTTCTTTTTTAAGTTTTCTTTATAAAACTTTGCGTCTTTGCGACTTTGCGAGCAATTTCTGCAGTTGAAGAAAGAGACTTATAATTCCGTAAACATTACAAAAAGCTATGTTTCTATGTGTTGAAATTAATCTTCAAATGAGTTTAAAATAGTAATTAGATAGATAATGTAGAATTTTAACTTTTTTTTAATTCTTACGTGTTTTCTAAATGTATTTTTTAGTTAATTTTAGAGGAACTAAAAAATATAAATTATGTCAACATTAAGATTAGGCGATATAGCTCCGGATTTTCATGCAGAAACCACACAAGGACCAATCAATTTTCATGAATGGTTAGGAGATTCTTGGGGCGTTTTATTTTCGCATCCAGCAGATTTTACTCCGGTTTGTACTACTGAATTGGGAACTGTAGCGAACTATGTTCCGGAATTTACCAAAAGAAATACTAAGGTAATTGCTTTGAGTGTAGACGGTTTAGAGTCGCACAAAGAGTGGATTAAAGATATTAACGAAACTCAAAATACAGAGGTTAATTTTCCAATTATTGCCGATGAGGATAAAAAAATAGCGAATCTATATGATATGCTTCACCCAAATGCGAGCGATAAATTTACGGTACGTTCTGTTTTTGTTATTGGGCCTGATAAAAAAATTAAATTAACATTGACTTATCCGGCTTCAACGGGAAGAAATTTTGACGAATTGCTTCGTGTTATTGACAGTTTGCAATTAACGGCAAATTACAGCGTAGCTACTCCGGCAAACTGGAAAGATGGTGAAGATGTAGTAATTACGCCAGCTGTTCCTGACAGTGATATTCCGGCAAAATTCCCAAAAGGGCATACACCTATTAAACCTTATCTGCGTTTAACTCCGCAGCCGAATAAATAAGGTTCTAAGTTGCTAAGATACTAAGTTGCTAAGATTCTAAGTTTTTTGAAGAGATTAAACTCTTATAAATTTAGAATTTTAGCGCTTTTTTTTTAGATGCTAAGTGGCTGAGATAGTAAGATTCTGAGTTTTTAGAATATAAAAAAATCTTAGTAACTTAGAATCTCAGTATCTTAGATTCTTTTTTTAAGATATATTCGTAAAGAAAAAAACTTAGTATCTCAGAATCTTAGAAACTTAGAATCTTAGAAACTTAGCCTCTCAGAAACTTAGCCTCTCAGAAGCTCACTCATCTTTCTTCTGTCTCCTACAACCCATATAATGTCATTTGGCTGTAAAAGTAAACTTGATTCAGGATTTAAAATACGATTTCCGTTTCGTTCAATTCCTACGACCATTGCTCCGGTTTTTCCTCTAAATTGACCAATGCTTTTTTGTGTGAATTCTTCCTGGGAAACTTCTAACTGACGTAAAACAATTTCAGTTTCTTCAACTGCTTTTGGGGCTTCATTTTCATTTTGAGTCAGGTATTTCGTGAACTCGGTAATTTGAGCATCGGTACCAATTACAGAAATTTCATCACCGGGAAACAGGCGTTCATTTTTTGACGGAATTGGGATTGTAACTTCACCGCGTCGTATATACGCAATATTAATTCCCATAAGTTCTCTGATTCTTAGTTCTTCTAAAGTTTTTCCGACAATGTTCGATTCTTTTCCAATCTCAAAAATAGACATGTGACCGTCCCACGGCATTAAATTGGCATATCTTCTGTCTATTTTTTTGTTTTCACGATCGTTTAGGTTTTTCAAAAAGTGATTTTCTATCCTGTGATACTGCTCATTTAATTTTTTAGGGAATATTTGATAAACTCCAATAGCAATTACCAATGCTACGAATGCGACCAAAGGAGAAAAGAATATATTCAATAGGAAACCAACAAAAAATAAACCAAGGCTCATGCGTATTAAAATCATCATTAACAGCGCACCTCGGTATTTGCGTTCTTCCCATAATAATTCGACTTCTTCGGGAGCTATACGACGAAGTGAAAGTGCCCATAAAAATGGTGCAATAACTACCAGCGTAATAAGTGCGGCCAGAGTGTTTCCAAATCTGGTATCGGCCACTAAAGGAGCTACAAATTTTGACGATAACAAAATAATTGCCGTAATGATAGCGGTGTGCAGTATAATTTGAATTACATAGGCATTTAATACTTTCTGCCAAATACTGACTGATTTTATTGCCTGCGCGTTCATACTGTATCGGTTGATATTTTTAACCCATTTTTTGGGCAGTTTTTGTTCTAAGAAATGAGAAAAAGGCACGGCATATTTTACCATAAACGGAGTTGTAAAAGTCGTTATTGCCGAAACAGCTACAACAACAGGATATAAAAAGGAACTGGTAACATTTAATGTCATTCCTAATGTTGCAATAATAAACGAGAATTCACCAATTTGAGACAAACTCATTCCCGTCTGAACCGATTGTTTAAGAGGCTGTCCTGCCAGTAATGCGCCTATTGTTGAACTTACAGATTGTCCTAAAATAGTCACGACAGTTAATATAGCCACCGGAACAGCATGCGTATACAACATTTTAGGGTCAATTAACATTCCCACAGATACAAAAAATATTGCGCCAAATAAATCCTTAACCGGTTTTATTAAATGTTCAATATGTTCAGCCTGTGTTGTTTCGGCAATTATCGATCCCATTATAAAAGCGCCTAAAGCTGGAGAAAATCCAACATTTGAAGCAAAAATTACCATAGTAAGACATAATGCGATAGAAATAATAAGCAGCATTTCATCTGTCAGTAAATGTTTTGCTTTTTTAAGAAGCGTGGGAATAAAAAAGATACCGCCCAAAAACCAAACAGTAAGGAAAAATATAAGTTTTAAAACGGACATTAATAACTGGCTTCCTGAAAATTGCTGGCTTACTGCAATTGTAGAGAGCAATACCATCATTAAAATGGCTACAATATCCTGTACAATTAAAGAGCCAATAACGATTCCGGCAAATTTTTGCGCTTTAACGCCCAGTTCATCAAAGGTTTTTAAAATGATTGTTGTAGATGAAATCGATAAAATTACACCTAAAAAAATGCTGTCCATTTGTGACCAATCCATCCATCGTCCTACCAGATATCCCAGTAAAACCATGGTTATAATTTGTGTACTGGCTGTAATGGAGGCCGTTCCTCCAACTTTCATTAATTTCTTAAAACTAAATTCGAGTCCTAAACTAAAAAGAAGAATGATTACACCAATTTCTGCCCAAACTTCTACACTTTTCATTTCTGTAATTGATGGGAAAAAATCAAAGTGGTTTCCGGCCAGGAATCCTGCAATCAGGTATCCTAAAACCAGCGGTTGTTTCATTTTTTTAAATAATAGTACGGCAATTCCCGCAGTCATCAGGATTAATCCCAGATCACTAATTAAAGGTTGTAAATGATGTGTAGTTTCTGCAGCGGCATTTAAGGCAATCATAAAGTGGTATTTTTTCAGGAGCTTAATCCAGCTTTCCATTTCAAGCTTTTACTCAAAACGCCTATTTTTTAAGCAGTTTCAGGAGCTTCCGTTGGTCGCTCTTCAACTACAAAAAAATATGGCTTTTTTCGCAAAAGGCTTTTCATTGCAAATATATTCACTGAACTCCTATAAAAAATAAAAGTTAGGTGAAGTAATCTGGGCTAAAAACTTCCCGAGTTAAAATAAAAAAAGCTATCTCGATAAAGATAGCTTTTTTTGACAAAATATTTTAGGTTTTCTTTAAATTCCTGTGTAATTACTAGGTGTTATCTGCATTAATTCGGCTCTGACAGCATCAGAAACTTCTAAAGTCGCAATAAAATTATGAATTGCGTTTTTATCAATAGCTTCGTTTGTTCTTGTTAAACCTTTTAAGGCTTCATACGGATTTGGATACGCTTCGCGACGTAAAATGGTTTGAATAGCCTCGGCAACAACTGCCCAGTTTTTCTCTAAATCTTCAGCAAATTTGCTTTCGTTTAGTAATAATTTGTTCAAACCTTTCAGCGTAGCTTCAAAAGCAATAATTGTATGCCCAATTGGCACACCAACATTACGTAAAACTGTACTATCTGTTAAATCACGCTGTAATCTTGAAATTGGAAGTTTAGCAGATAAATGTTCAAAAATAGCATTAGCGATTCCTAAGTTTCCTTCAGAATTTTCAAAATCAATTGGGTTTACTTTATGCGGCATTGCAGATGAACCAATTTCGCCTGCTTTGATTTTTTGTTTAAAATAATCCATTGAAACATACGTCCAGATATCACGATCTAAATCGATAATGATATTGTTGATTCTTTTTAAACCATCAAAAAACGCAGCAAAATGATCGTAATGTTCGATTTGAGTTGTTGGGAATGAATGTTGTAAACCTAATTCATTTTCAACAAAATTAGTTCCAAATTTTTTCCAGTCAATTTGCGGATATGCCACATGATGTGCATTAAAGTTTCCTGTTGCACCGCCAAATTTAGCCGCAAACGGGATATTGAACAACAAACGCATCTGCTCTTCTAAACGCTCTACAAAAACAAGGATTTCTTTTCCTAAACGAGTAGGAGAAGCCGGCTGTCCGTGCGTACGTGCCAGCATTGGAATATCTTTCCATTCAACGCTTAATTCTTTTAATTTTGAAATTACAGCAATTAATGATGGAGTATAAACCTGCTCAAAAGCTTCTTTTGTAGAAAGCGGAATGGCAGTATTGTTGATATCCTGAGATGTTAATCCGAAGTGAATGAACTCTTTGTATTGAGATAATCCTAATTTTTCAAAAGCATCTTTAATAAAATATTCAACCGCTTTTACGTCGTGGTTGGTTACTTTTTCTGTTTCTTTAATCCAAAGCGCATCTTCAGTAGAGAAATTTTTGTAGATATTTCTTAAACTGTCAAATAAGTCTGCATTTACTCCAGAAAGCTGAGGTAAAGGAATTTCGCATAAAGCGATGAAATATTCAATTTCAACCAATACACGGTATTTTATTAAAGCTTCTTCAGAAAAGAAAGGTGCTAAATTTTGAGTTTTATTTCTATATCTTCCGTCAATTGGCGATATAGCATTCAATTCGTTTAGAGTAGTCATTGTTATGTTGTTTTTCGAAAGGTGCAAATATAAACAGAATTTGCGGATTTAAAGTAATCACAAAGTCAATTGAAAGTATTTTAAAAGGGAAAAAAGTAGATAAAACACGAATTTCACGAATTGACACTAATTTTTTTTACTTAATTTTTAGATAACACAAAATATTCGTGCTAATTCGTGAAATTCGTGTTCAATAATTGTGTTCTTAAATTGATTTTAATTTTTCTCTTAATTCTGCAACGCCTTCGGTTGCTGTTTTGGCAATCACTTCTACTTTATTTCGAATATTGGGAATTGAAATAGGTTTTGGATCAATATAAAAAACAGGCGTTGTGCTGGGAGTATAAGAAATTAATCCTGCCGCAGGATAAACCTGTAATGAAGTTCCAATTACGGCAAAATAATCTGCTGTTTCGGTTATATCAATAGCTTCTTCCAGTGCCGGAACTTCTTCTCCAAACCACACAATATGCGGTCGCAACTGATGTCCGTTTTCATCTAAATCACCCGTCAGTAAATCGGCTGTCCAGTCTAAAATTAAATTTCGATTTTTAACACTTCTCACTTTTAATAATTCTCCATGCAAATGCAAAACTTTGGTACTTCCGGCACGTTCGTGTAAATCGTCAACATTTTGAGTAATGATATAAACGTCGAAATCTTTTTCTAATTCGGCTAAAATTTGATGTCCTAAATTGGGTTGTACCTCCTTAAGCTGCTGGCGTCTTTTATTGTAAAAATCGAGAACCAATTCCTGATTTTTGTTCCAGCCTTCGGGAGTTGCAACTTCCATAACGTCGTGACCTTCCCATAAACCATCGCTGTCACGAAAGGTTTTAATACCGCTTTCGGCACTAATTCCGGCGCCGGTTAAAACAACAAGTTTCTTTTTCATTTGAAATTTATTAAAAGATAAAAATAGCAATTTATGCCAATATTGAGTGTGCCGTCAGGCACTAAATATCGGTAAAAACAAGAGTTGAATTAATTTGGCGTGCCGTAGGTACGCAACAGTTATTGTTATGTTGCGTACCTACGGCACGCCAACGAACACCGAATTCTAAATATCTACCGATATTATGTGCCTAACGGCACGTTTCTTTTAGTAATTGAAAATAATGATTTTTGTGAGCCACTTAAAAATGTATGCTTTGTGCCGCCTGGCCTGAATATCGGTAGAAATGGCAATGGAACCAAATTTTAGCGTGCCGTAGGTACGCAACAGTTATTGTTATGTTGCGTACCTACGGCACGCTAACGAACACCGAATTCTAAATATCTACCGATATTATGTGCCTAACGGCACAGTAGTTGAAAATAATGATTTTTGTGAGCCACTTAAAAATGTATGCTTTGTGCCGTCAGGCACTGAATATCGGTAGAAATGGCAATGGAACCAAATTTTAGCGTGCCGTAGGTACGCAACAGTTATTGTTATGTTGCGTACCTACGGCACGCCAACGAACACCGAATTCTAAATATCTACCGATATTATGTGCCTAACGGCACGTTTCTGTTTAATCGAAAAGCAGCAATTTATGCGAATCAAGAGTGTGCCGTTAGGCACTAAATATCGGTAGAAAATTAGGGATGGAAAACAATTTAGCGTGCCGTAGGTACGCAACAGAATGACTATTGCGTACCTACGGCACGCCAAAATCAATTTAAACTTTTGTTTCTACCGATATTTAGTGCCTATCGGCACATTTGCGGATTATCTTTTTAATATTTTTGAGAGACAATAAAACCGTAATTATACTTATTGTTTTGACCTTGCAGATTATTTAGTTTTAATGCCTCATAAAAACAAAAGAAATTCTAAATGATTTTAATTCAGTTTACAGGATTATCGGGTTCAGGAAAAACGACATTAGCTCAAAATGTTCGGCATTTATTAATCGAAAACGGTTATAAAGCTGAAATCGTTGACGGAGATGTGTACCGAAAAACGATTTGTAAAGATTTAGGATTTTCTAAAGAAGACCGCTGTGAGAATGTAAGACGCCTTTTTGATGTGGGACGAAATTTTGTTGCTGAAGATACCATTACTTTAATGTCAGTAATAAATCCGTACGAAAGTCTGCGAAATGAATTAAGAACTCACGAATTTGTGCGAACTGTTTTTTTAGATTGCTCGATAAATAATTTGATTAAAAGAGATCCGAAAGGTTTGTATAAAAAAGCTTTATTACCGGAAGATGACCTTAACAGAATTAAAAATTTCACCGGAATAAGTGATGTTTTTGAAACTCCCGAAACAGCAGATTTAGTCTTAAAAACCGATTCAGAAACGGTGTCTTTTTCAACAAATAAACTTTATGACTTCATTATTGATAATTTAAAGAAAGAACTTTAATCTTAAAAAACGGATTCCTGAATTTGTAAAATTTTGCTTATCTATTTGACAATTGGGTTGGTGTATTTTATATATTTACAGGACCAAAACAAAAATCTCAAATTTAACCCTAAGCTTATGAATCCTTCGTCAAGCAGACTTCCTATTACTTTTTCGATTGAAAAACTGCAGCAAGAACTTACAATTTGCGAAAATGATTTATGGACCCCGCATTTTAACACCAACCGGTATGAGGGAAACTGGACAAGTGTTTCTTTACGATCACAATCGGGTTTGGTAAACGATATTACCTCTTTCTCAAATAAGGAATACCAAAATACGCCGCTGTTGGATCGCTGTCATTATTTTAAGGAAATTATGGATTGGTTTCAATGCGAAAAAGAAGCTGTGCGATTACTTCGGTTAGGGCAAAACAGCGAAATCAAAGAACATGTGGATAATGATACTTCTTATGAAGATGGATTTTTTAGAATTCATGTTCCTATCATTACAAATTCAGAAGTATATTTTTATGTAGATAAAAAACTCGTTCCTATGAAAATGGGAGAGTGCTGGTATGCTAATTTCCAGCTTCCGCACAGTGTTGAAAATAAGAGCGCCGAACCGCGAATTCATCTTACACTGGACTGCATTCGGAATGATTGGTCGGATAAATTATTTGCCGAAATGGGTTTTGATATTCATGCTTCTTCCAATAAAAATGAATATTCTGATGAGGTAAAACAACAGATTATTGCTGAGCTTTCGCGGAATCCATCTGAAATGACAGCAAAAATTATCGCAGATCTTCAGTCAAAATAAAATAAATTACCAATGGAAAACATTCACCATCCTCTTTCTAACTGGATTCCTTATAAGTTAATTGAAAAAGAAAATAATATTTATTTTGAATGGATTTATGTGGGAGATTTAAAATATGCCGAACCTTTTTTTGAGGAAACAATTTTAAAATGCCGAAAACACGAATACAATTCAAAGTCGTTTAAAGTAATAAGTACTCCTGAAAATGTTATAGAATGGTCTGAAGAAATAGATTCGGTCGATTTAAAATCGTTGGTATTTCACGTTTCAAGATGCGGTTCTACCATGCTGAGTCAGTCTTTAGCGACTTCATCAGAAAATATTATGGTTTCTGAAGCGCCAATCGTGGATGAAATTTTGCGAAGTAATTTGTTTGGTTTAGACAAAAAATCGGCACTTTTAAAAGC
Source organism: Flavobacterium sp. NLM (assembly GCF_002210235.1). Classification (NCBI taxonomy): domain Bacteria; kingdom Pseudomonadati; phylum Bacteroidota; class Flavobacteriia; order Flavobacteriales; family Flavobacteriaceae; genus Flavobacterium; species Flavobacterium sp. NLM. Next base: position 219,040 of record NZ_LIAC01000009.1, on the reverse strand, counting down.
AGTCATTAAATTATTAGGACAAAAAAGATTTGCCGAACAAAAGAATTTAATTTTAAAACTGGATGCCTGGCATATTTTTAATGCGGGTTATTTAAGAAGCATTTTTGCCGAAACACCTTTTGCGCTGCTTTACAGAAATCCAACAGAAGTTTTAAAATCGCATCAAAAAAAGATGGGAATGCATATGGTTCCCAATTTACTGCCGCCGAGTGTTTTTGGAATTACGGCGCAGGAAATAAATAAAATAAGTTTTCAGCAATATGGAGCTTTAGTTTTAGAGAAATATTTTGAAGGTTTTCTGAACTTTTACGAAACAGATCAAAATGTTACGGCTCTTTATTACAATGACGGAATGAAACAGGTTGTAGAAAAATTTATTTCGTTTATCAAAGTCAATTACGCTTATGCAGAACTTGATAAAATGTATGAGCGTTTAAATGCCCATTCTAAAAACGAAAATGAGGCTTTTAACGGAGATTCTTTTAAGGAAGAAGAATTAGGAATTAATTTTACAAAGCTTAACCTGCTACACGAAAAATTAAACAACATGTTTTTGGAGCATCAGGAAAGCTAAAATACAGATGAATTTTCTTTCTGTTGATTTATATGTATTTTTGCGCCAAATACAAACAAAATGATTGATTTAGATTACCTGGCATTTCTCGAAAATATATTGACAGACAACCGAAAAGAGAAATTTTTAAAAGTATTAGAAAACCGAACCAAACATTTTACTATCGCGGTCGAAGATGTTTTTCAAATGCATAACACGAGTGCCGTAATGCGCAGTTGTGAGGTTTTTGGAATTCAGGAACTTAATATTATCGAACAGCGTTTTGGTAAAAGAATAGATAAAGAAATTGCTTTAGGGGCACAAAAATGGGTTGATATTAACCGTTTTGATAGTGTTGAAGGCTGTGTTTCTTCTTTAAGAAATAAAGGATATCAAATCATTGCGACAACACCGCATGAAAACGACTGTATGATTCAGGATTTTGATATCACAAAACCAAGTGCTTTGTTTTTTGGAACTGAAAAAGACGGTCTTTCGCCGGAAATTTTAGAAAAAGCTGATGGATTTTTAAAAATCCCAATGGTAGGTTTTACAGAGAGTTTGAATATTTCTGTTTCTGCTGCTATCATCATTCAAAACCTTACCAACAGACTACGAAATTCAGATATTGACTGGCATTTATCTGATGAAGAAATATTAGAAAAACGTCTGTTGTGGGCTAAAAATTCAATTAAAGATATTAAGCGAATCGAAGCACGTTATTACGAAGAAAACCCGAGATAGCGATTTCCTGCAAGGTTTCCAAAACCTTGTAGGTATTTAAGAAAAGTTTTCCGCCACGAATCCACTTATACAAATACATTCGTGAATTCGTGGCGAAAAAAAAACTTAAGTCTTAAAATGTTATACCTACAAGGTTTTGGAAACCTTGCAGGAGAGTCGTTGAGAAAAACTTAGAATCTTAGCACCTTATAAACTACCTTCCAAAAGAATCATAATTATCTTCGGCGTATTTTTCAAAACGTTTTAATAATACAATATTTTCTTTTTCTACAGAAGTTAATTGATCGTCAACATTAGTCGAAACCGGAATATACCATTCAACGTCATCAAAAAACTGGCGTACCGTTTTCGTTTTAAAAGAAAATCCGTGTCTGGCAAAAATGGTATTTCTAAGAATTTCCAGATCGATTTTCTTTAAGTTTTTAACATCCGATTCTTTTAACTTTTGTGTAGAAGAATTGATTTTTAAAATATTTTCAGATGCCATTCTGTATACATTCTCAAAATATGTTTCGGTTTTTGTTGAGTCTTTTGTTTCTTCGCCTTCATTCTCCTCTTCATAAGTTACTTCCTCTTCTTTTGGATTTTCATAATCAACATACATATCGTTATCCGGAAGCATTATTGTAGGATCATATTTAAACTGTTTTTTAGTTAGTTCAAATTTTCTTTTTTGAACTTCTTTTTTCGGATTATTTGCTGTCCATGTTCCTTTTAAAAGAGTATCATTTTGTATTTCGAAAGTAAAAACACCATCGTTTTTATCATCGCCCGGTTCTTTTAGTGTAAAAGAAATTGTATTTCCCGTTCTTTTCATTGTACCAGTAAGCGGTCTGTTATTACCTGCAACAATACTTTGACCTGTAACTTCTGTTTCGGTAATTTTTTTGATAACGATATTAATCTTATTACTATATCTTTCTTTTTCCGGCTGGGTTGTGTCACGTTCTGCAACAACAAAATCGCCAACCCATGAGCCGTATAAATCAGTTCGAATTTCTTCGGGCATTTTGTTATCAGTGATTTGTGGTTGTTTTTCTTTAGAGTTACAAGAAAAAAGCGAGATGGCTAAAAATAAATAAAGAAGGTTTTTCATTTTTTTGATTGATGATAAAGATAATATTCGATGATTAATAAATTCGGAATCCAGCCTAACCAGGCAATAATTTGATATAAATCCATTGGCGCAGGGTGAAACAAATATACAAGAATCACCTTCCAAAAACGTAAGGTAACGGCAGAAAATGTTAAAGCAAAACTTCGCAGCATAAAGGCCTTGTGCTGTGTAATATTTTTGTTTTTAATGAACAGAAAACCTTTTAGAGTAAAGTAAAACCAAAGAACGGATAAAGTGACAAAAGATATTTTAGAATAAAATCCGCCATTAGCAAAAAAGCCAATAAATAGCCCTGAAGGCGCACTTAAAAACAGAATTATAAAAACATATAGTTTTCCAAGATTTCGATGTAAAAGAGGATATTTCTTTAAAAGAAAATTGTTAAACTGAAAAAATCCCGATAGCAAAACAAAAATCGCCGAATAGACATGAATGTAAAAGAAAACAATGTAATATGGAATTTCAGAAACTTCGGTTTGTTTGATTTGGAGAAAAGCAGCGTCGTTTTTTAGCGGAATGTACTGTAAGGTTAGCTTCAGCATTAAAATAAAGAAATAACTAAAAAGGATTGCCCAAATTAGTAATAACGAAAACTGAATCTTTTTTCTCAATTCTTTATTGTAAAAGGTTTATTAGTCACCAAATATAAAAAATCCCCAGGCACTTTTGGTAGTTGGGGAAAGTTTTCTGCCACGAATTACACGAATTAGAAATCACGATATCCTGCAAGGTTTTCAAAACCTTGTAGGTATTTTGGTGTAACATTACACACAAACAGGATAAAGTTTTCGCCACGAATTCATGAATTTTTATACAAATACATTCGTGAATTCGTGGCGAAAAAAGACTTGATATTAAAAACTTAAAACCTACAAGGTTTTGAAAACCTTGCAGGTTGTTGTGGAGTTGTTTACTTTTTTAAGAATAAAATAAAACCTAAAATGCTGACAATTAAAATGCTCAATGCAGCTAAAACTGTGGCTAAATCACGAATGTTTTTTCCTGCCCAATCCATGAATAAAAATTTATGCAATATCGCAAAAGAATAACCTTCAACTTTATCAGCGTTTTTAACTACAGCCGCCAGTCTTGAAGTTGAAGTTTCAATAAAATAGGTTGTTTTTTCCGGAGTACCGTATGCTAGTTTTACAACAGGCAGACGTTTATTTACAAAACCATATTCCCTGCTTTCAAAATCAGTTAAAACTTTTGATTCTAATAATTTTACGTTTTCTATTGATTCTTCGGGCTCATCAGAAGTTTCGATCATTTCGCAGCAAGCCGCTTGCGGAGCTCCGCCAGTGAAATAGTAAGCCAGATATTCGGCATAATGAAGATCAACATTTGGGACAACTTTATTGGTTGCAGCGTTAATGTAAATCACTTCCGATTTTTGATCTTTCTTTTTATTCCATTTTGAATTAGAATCTACTTTTGAAGTCTTGAATTTACTTTTTTCAAGCAATTGACAACGGAAATAAGTTGTATCGTTTAAAGTAATAATACTAGCATTTTGAAAACGGGTCCAGTCTAGATCCAGCGCATTATTAGCCAGCGGAATTTCTTTAGTCACAAATGTAGGTTCATAAACCATTTGCGATAAAGTATAAGGTGCCCATTTTGTTGTGGCATGATATCCTCCGCTAAAAGCAAAAGTCAAAGTGAAAAGTGAAACCCAGATCCCAATTTGGCGATGGTATTTTCTAAGCCCTTTTTTAGGAGCCGCATTATCTGTTTTTTTGAATTGTTTCCACAATAAACCGTAAATCAAAATACCGCTTAAAGCAGAAAATCCAATAATTGACAATAAAAAAATCATCGTAATAATCCTGATACTATTGTTAGATATCGCATCAATAAATGACCAATTATGAAAAGTATCAAAAAACCAGATAAAAGCCTGTCTTGAAGTTGGATTGTAAGTAGCCAGTTTACTGGAAGATGTTTCGACATAAACTTCCATAGCATCAGGACGCTCAAAAGTCAGTTTGTAAACCGGTAAATAGCGATTTACATATTTGTATTGTGATGTAAATTCGGTTACAACTTCACTCTTTTTTATGGTGCTTTTTTGATCATCCAGAAAATAGCGAGAAAGCCATTCTGCATATTTTTGATCTCCGTCTTCCAGTTTTTTTCCATTTGAAGCATCATAATACCATAATTCACCAAAAATGGTTTTTACCTGATAATAAGTAATATTATTAAAAGTGATGATTCGGAAATTTTTGAATTGAGTGATTTCGTTTTTTTGTAAAACTTCCTGAATAGATAATTTCAGCTGACTTTTGTCGATTATTTGCGGCTCCAGTTTTTCGTGTGCAATTTCAGGTTTGAAAAAATGCGCCATAAAAGGATGCATCAAACCAGATAACGTCCAGAAAATAACAGGAATAATGGTAATTAAGCCAATAACACGATGCCACTTGTACATGTGCTGCTTGATTTTTTTTACGATTTTAGAATCTTTCTTTTTAGAAGATTTTTTCTTGATTTCTTTACTCATAATTGAGTTGTTTTTGTTTTTATTTTTTTTGCCACAGATTACACGGATTAAAATGATTTTTTTATTTAAGCTCTGTGATTAATCCTTTTAATCTGTGTAATCTGTGGGCAAATAATTTTATTTTTTTAATGAAAAATTGTACTGAATTCCAAATACAAAAGTTCTTGGAGCTGCCGCTGTATATGTTGGCTGTGCGTTTGTGGTATTGGCTCTCGAAACATTGTAAGCGTATAATTTATCAGTTAAGTTCATTACGTTTCCATATACTTCAATTCCTTTCCACTGATAACCCACTCTTGCATTGAAAATATTATAACCGTCGTATTTTACCGTATTGATCTGATCTTGATAATAACTTCCCACAAGCTGCCATTCGATAGAAGTTCTTAAATTAGGAAGCCAGTTTGGATAATAACTTACCTCTGAATTTCCAGACCATTTTGGTGCTGCCGGCATTTCTTTTCCGTTTAAATCCTGAACAGGATCGCTTGGTTTGTCCGAAAGTTTAAAATCGATATATGTATGCTGCGCGTAAGTTCCGCCCAAGCGAATATTAAATTGCTGTGAAGGACGATATGAAGCTCCAAATTCAATTCCTTTATGACGGGTTTCTCCTGCCGAACGATAATCTGTTGAGTTATCTGGAAGTTTAATGTTTAACAGCTCGTTTTTACCTTCCATATAATAAAAGGCATAATCAAAATTTAATTTGTTTTCAAGCAAAGAAAACCATCCTCCAAATTCAACATTATCAAAAGTGGCAGGTTCTAGGTTATAATAAAAATCAGCCGGAACACCTGTTGTGCCTCCAGTTCCGGGTTTGGTTCTAAAAATAGAGGTAATTCCCGGAGGGGCAAAACCTTGAGAATAATTAGCGTAAATGCCAGCAAACTCAAAAGGATTGAAATTTATACCCGTTTTATAAGTTGTTTTATCATACACTTTGCTTCCGGTAGATTTGTCTAAAGCATTATTATAATTTACTTTCATGTTATCATATCGAGCGCCAGTTGTAATAACTAATTTTTCGATAGGGCTAAAACTAAATTGAGCATATTGAGCATAATTATAAATATCTGCAGTATAATCAGCTAATTTTGAATCTGGATGTTCTGCAATAATTTCATAAGAATCAACGGTTTGTTTTCCCGCTTCTCCCGGATTTAGGTTTGCTTTTAAGTCAATTACATAGGACCAATAGGTTACGGGAGAATAATCGTATAAAGCTCCGGCAACAAGTTTCATATTAAGTAAATTAAATTTTTGAACGTGTTGGACAATTGCTCCGTAGCTTTTAAAGTTATTTGAATTTACTTCGCCTTTAGCAGTTGTAGGATTTACAGTTGGGCTCCATTTAATTCCGTAAGAAGGATTTTGTCCTAATTTATTGTCGCGCAAATAAGCCGTAATATAACTGTTTGAATTGCTGTTCCAATCATGTTCCAGCGTTAAGCGGGTTCTTAAAGCATCAGATTTTCTATAAGTAAAATTAGAAGTGCTTTTGTATGTTCTGTTATAAAAAGCTTCTTCATTGACCGAACCACTCATATCCGAATAATATTTTCCATACATCGTATTGCTTATTAATCGGGTAGAAGGAGAGATGTTATAATCGATTCTCGCATTCAGATTATCTTTATTATAATCAGAATAAGTCATCCATCCGTTTTCCTGTAAACTTGAAATTCCGGCAATATGAAAACCAACTTTTCCTACGGTTGCACCGCCGGCAGCCTGAAATCTTCTGTAACCATAATTATCTGCCTGAACTCCAAATTTAAATTCCGGATCAACAGGTGGTTTTATCGAAATTAAATTAATTGTTCCGCCCACAGCTTCTGGACCGTATAAAGATGAAACCGGACCTTTTACAACTTCAATACTTTGTAAATTATATTGATTGATTTCTAATAAAGCATTGTGATTAAAAATTCCCATTGGACGAATTGGCAAACCATCTTCTAAGTACAGATAATAAGCATTTGTTGTCATTGGCTGACGAATAGACATCATGTGCTGTTCGTTTCCTAAATTAACCATTAAAACTCCCGGTGTTTTGTTTATAATTTCATAAACAGCAGTTGCTTTTGCTTCGTTAATGGTTTTGGCTGTTATTTTGCTAATTGCAACAGGAGTTTCCTTGCGTTTAGTGGCAGTTCTGTTGGCAGTTATAAAAACGTTTTCAAGCTCTTGAGATTTTGTTGTGTCTTTTTCTACCTTGTTCTGCGCAAAGACAAATTGTCCTATAAGTAATAGGATAATGTATATTTTTTTCATTTTAAATTTATATAAATTTTAAAGTAACGTGTGCTTTTCCTGACTTTACGACAAGAAAAAATCTTTTCAAAAACTATTGAAAAGCGGTTATCAGAAATTTATATAAAATAGGATGGAGGTCGAAACGTAGTGTTTGAAACCGAGATTGGTTTTGTATCAAAAGAAGCAAAGATTTTTGCTCTTGATTCGATTGTTGTAACTAATTTGAAATTAGTTGTAGTAGTATTTTGAATGTAAACAACTTCTGCTTTTTCTTTCAGGTTGTTTTGCATTCTTTTTTCGTTATCAGCGTATTTTTTTAAACTTTTTTGAAGTTCACATCGACCGTTACAGGAATTAAAAACCATTTTTCGCTGTACGCAAATCGTTTTTGAAATTTCTTCCTGATTAAGTTTGAAAGAAGTGTAAACAAAGAAACTGCCAAAAGAGGGCAGTAAAAGTGTACATGAAAGCAATATGATCAAAAATCGTTTCAAAACGCTGTTTCTATGTTTCGAATGCAAAAATACATTTAATTCGCATTTATTACCAAGAGTTTGTGGAAAAAGTTTTTTTGAAAAAGTTTTCAGTCTCAGTCGCAGTTTTCAGTCACAGTCTGTAAACTGAATACTGAAAACTGCGACTGAATACTGTAAACTAAAAACCCGACAGGTTTTTAAAACCTGTCGGGTTTGATATGTAATTCGTCTAGTCTGTAAACTGAAAACTGCGACTGAATACTGAAAACTTATTCTTTAACAATAACCCAAGCTCCAGAAGCTAAAAGAATTTCTGCTTTTTTAAATTTCATTGTTTCTGTTTTACCAGTTGCAACTTCCTGAACTGTTACAGTATCATTACGATTGATTTTTGGCATATCTCTCACAATCGTTTCTGTAACCTGACGCTGTTGTGTTTCTCCAGCTTCGCGGTTGATGCTTTCACTGTTAGGAATTTCGTCTTTACTTAATTGTAAATTCTCTTTTTGACGAACTTCTCTTGCTTCGTGAATTTCAGAAGTAACGTTTTGAGCTGGTAAATCACCTTTAAACAAGAATGAAATAACTTCTTTATTAACGTTGTCTAACATTCCTCTAAACAAGTTGAAAGCTTCTAATTTGTAAATAAGCAATGGATCTTTTTGTTCGTGAACAGCTAATTGAACAGATTGTTTCAATTCGTCCATTTTACGCAAGTGTTTTTTCCAGGCCTCATCCACAATCGAAAGTGTTATGTTTTTCTCAAAATCAGCAATTAATTGCGCTCCTTCGCTTTCGTAAGCTTTTTTCAAGTCTGTAACAACATTCAAAGTTTTGATTCCGTCTGTAAAAGGAACTACAATTCTTTCGAAATGATTGTTTGGCTCTTCATAAACTCCTCTAATAATAGGGAAAGCTTCTCTTGCGCTTCTTTCTGTTTTTTCAGTGTAAAAAGCTAAAGCTTCTTTGTATACTTTTCCAGTGATTTCAATGTCTGATAATTTTTGGAAATCAGCTTCTGAAATTGGAGAAGTAATTCCAAAATAACGAATTAAGTCAAAATCAAAACTTTTGAAATCATTTGCCACTTTGTTGTTGCTTACGATTAATTCGCAAGTATCATAAAGCATATTTGCGATATCCAGTTTTAAACGCTCGCCAAACAATGCGTGACGACGACGTTTGTAAACTACTTCACGCTGAGAGTTCATAACGTCATCATATTCTAATAAACGTTTACGAACACCAAAGTTGTTTTCTTCTACTTTTTTCTGAGCACGTTCGATAGATTTAGTCATCATAGAATGCTGAATAACTTCACCTTCTTTCAATCCCATTCTGTCCATTACTTTAGCCACTCTTTCAGAACCAAATAAACGCATTAGGTTATCTTCAAGAGAAACATAAAATTGAGAACTTCCAGGATCTCCCTGACGACCAGAACGACCACGTAACTGTCTGTCTACACGACGTGAATCATGACGCTCTGTACCCACGATTGCTAAACCTCCGGCAGCTTTTACTTCTGGAGATAATTTAATATCGGTACCACGACCAGCCATGTTAGTTGCAATAGTTACAACTCCGGCTTTACCAGCTTCTTCAACGATTTGTGCCTCTTGCTTGTGCATTTTAGCATTCAATACGTTATGAGTGATTCCTCTCATTTTAAGCATACGGCTTAATAATTCTGAAATCTCTACAGAAGTTGTTCCAATCAATACTGGTCTTCCGGCGTTTGATAATTCGGTAACATCTTCAATTACAGCGTTGAATTTTTCACGCGTAGTTTTATAGATATAATCTTCTTTGTCTTGTCTTAAAATTGGTCGGTTGGTTGGAATTTCAACAACGTCCAGTTTGTAAATCTGCCATAACTCGCCAGCTTCTGTAACCGCCGTACCAGTCATACCGCCTAATTTGCTGTACATTCTGAAATAATTCTGTAATGTAACGGTTGCAAAAGTTTGAGTTGCAGCTTCAATTTTTACGTTTTCCTTAGCTTCGATCGCTTGGTGTAACCCGTCAGAATAACGACGACCATCCATGATACGACCTGTTTGCTCATCGACAATCATAATTTTGTTGTCCATGATAACGTATTCTACATCTTTTTCAAAAAGAGCATATGCTTTTAAAAGCTGAGTTAAAGTGTGGATACGCTCGCTTTTTACTCCAAAATCCTGAAATAATCTTTCTTTAGCTTCTGCTTCAGCATCTTTATCCAGTTTTTGTTTTTCGATAGCAGCGATTTCAGTTCCAATATCTGGAAGTACGAAAAAGTCAGCATCAGTATCTCCAGAAAGGTATTGAATACCGTTATCTGTTAATTCAACCTGATTGTTTTTTTCTTCAATCACAAAGTATAAAGCTTCATCCACTTTATGCATTTCGCGATTGTTATCCTGCATGTATTGATTTTCAGTTTTTTGAAGCAATTGTTTAATTCCTTCTTCACTTAAAAATTTAATTAATGCTTTATTTTTAGGTAAACTTCTGTAAGCTCTTAATAATAAGAATCCGCCTTCTTTAGTATTTCCTTCTTTGATTAATTTTTTAGCCTCAGCTAAGAAACCATTCGCTAATTGACGCTGCTGAGCAACTAAGTTCTCGATTTTTGGTTTCAATTCGTTAAATTCATGACGATCTCCCTGCGGAACTGGTCCTGAAATAATAAGCGGTGTTCTAGCATCATCAATTAATACAGAATCGACCTCGTCGACAATAGCATAATTGTGTTTTCTCTGCACTAAATCACTAGGCGAGTGTGCCATGTTATCTCTTAAGTAGTCAAAACCAAATTCGTTGTTGGTTCCGTAAGTGATATCAGCATCATAAGCCTTTTTTCTAGCTTCTGTACTTGGCTGGTGGTTGTCGATACAGTCAACAGATAAGCCGTGGAATTCGAATAAAGGAGCTTTCCATGTACTGTCACGTTTTGCCAAGTAGTCATTCACCGTTACTAAGTGAACTCCGTTTCCTGTCAAAGCGTTTAAGTAAAGAGGAAGTGTAGCAACTAAAGTTTTACCTTCACCCGTTTGCATTTCGGCAACTTTACCTTCGTGCAAAACCATTCCACCAATCAACTGAACATCATAGTGAATCATGTCCCAAGTGATATCTTTTCCGGCAGCATTCCATTTGTTAGCCCAGATAGATTTTTCACCGTCAATAGTAATATATGGTTTTGTTGCAGAGAATTCGCGGTCTTTTGCAGTTGCAGTAACCTCAATATGAGAGTTTTCTTTAAAACGACGAGCCGTTTCTTTTACTACAGAAAATGCTTCCGGAAGAATTTCCAATAAAGTTTTTTCAGAAATTTCATAAGCTTCTTTTTCAAGAGCGTCTATTGCATCATAAATATCTTCTCTTTTGTCGATATCCTCAATATTTTCAACTTCAGCTTTTAGAGAAGCGATTTTAGCATCTTTGTCTGCCCTTGCTTCTTTAATTTTTTCTTTAAAATAAGCGGTTCTCGCTCTTAGTTCGTCATGAGATAAACTCATTAAACTAGTTTCGAAAGTCTTAATTTTGTTTAAATAAGGTTGTAAAGCTTTGACATCTTTTTGAGATTTATCACCTACAAAGACCTTAATGATGCTATTTATGAAACTCATAATTTATTTGTATTTCTTTATTATATAATATGTATTTGAACCAAAAAAAAAGCCTCTGTGATGAGACTTTTTCCTTTGGTTTATTTTTTAATATTCATCCTCATTCCAAAGATAATCTTCGTCTGTTGGATAATCAGGCCAAATTTCTTCCATTGATTCATATATCTCGCCTTCGTCTTCTATTGACTGAAGGTTTTCTACTACTTCTAATGGAGCACCAGCTCTAATAGCGTAGTCTATAAGTTCGTCTTTGTTAGCAGGCCATGGCGCATCACTTAAATAAGATGCTAATTCTAATGTCCAATACATCTGTTATCTGTTTAGTTTGTGCAAAAATAAATTTTTTACTGAAAAAGACAAGTAAAATTTGATTTATTTTAATAAAATTTAAGAACGTCTCTTGTTAAATTCCAATTTTTAAATTTCAAATCCCAAAAAATGGGTTTAAAATCCAATATTTAAATTCCAAATCCCAATGCTGGAAGGTTATTTTTGTATGTTTCTAAATTCAAAAGAATTTAATTTTTTCTTTGGAATTTGGGATTTCAAAAATTTGGAATTTGCAGAAAATTTATTTTCTGGGTATCCATTTCACTTCCTCCGCTTTAAGGTCAAACGACAACTTCCGTGCCAAGACAAAAAGGTAGTCAGAAAGTCGGTTTAAGTACATAATTGCGATTTCAGGAACGTGTTCATTATGACTTAAATGTACTGCCAAACGCTCTGCGCGGCGGCATATACAGCGGGCAATATGACAATGTGACACGGTTGGATGACCACCCGGTAAAACAAAATGAGTCATTTGCGGAAGACTTTCTTCCATTTTATCTATTTCGTTTTCGAGTAATTCGATATCCGAATCAATTATTCCGAGATTTTTTAAGCGAAGTTCTCCGTTTTTTAAAACTTCTTTTTCCTGTGGAGTTGCCAAAATGGCGCCTACAGTAAAAAGACGATCCTGAATTTCTATTAAAAGAGTCTTATAATGTGAATCAATTTCCTGATCGCGAATTAAGCCTATATAGGAGTTTAATTCATCAACAGTTCCATAACTGTCAATTCTGATATGATCTTTAGGAACACGAGTGCCTCCAAAAAGAGCCGTTGTTCCTTTGTCGCCTGTTTTGGTATATACTTTCATGGTTATTTGAGATTGTAGATTTATGATTTTAGATTAAATGTTAGAGTCGTAAATTTTAGATTTAGAAAACAATCTAAAATCTAAAATCAGAAATCTAAACTGAAAGGCAATCTAAAATCAGAAATTTAAAATTATTTAGTGGTGTCGCTTTCAATCAATCCGTCTCTTAAACGAATTACGCGGTGTGCGTAGGCAGCGATATCTTCTTCGTGCGTTACTAGAATTACAGTATTTCCTTGTGCATGAATATCTCCAAAAAGTTTCATGATTTCTACAGAAGTTTTACTGTCTAAGTTTCCTGTTGGTTCATCGGCTAAAATAATCGAAGGTTTATTGACTAAAGCGCGGGCAATGGCAACACGCTGGCGTTGTCCTCCAGAAAGCTGATTTGGCTGGTGATCCATTCTATCGGCTAGATTTACTTGTGCTAAAACCTCTGTTGCTCTCGCATTTCTGTCAGATTTTGAATATCCAGCGTAAATCATTGGTAAAGCTACATTGTCTAAAGCCGTGGTTCTTGGTAAAAGATTAAAAGTTTGAAAAACAAATCCGATTTCTGTATTACGAATTCCGGCTAATTCGTCATCACGCATTTGGCTCACATCTTTTCCATTTAAAACATAACGTCCGGAAGTTGGCGTGTCCAAACAACCTAATAAATTCATTAAAGTTGATTTTCCAGATCCCGAAGGTCCCATTAGGGCAACATATTCGCCTTTGTTGATTTCTAAATTAATTCCTTTTAAAACATACACGATTTCATTACCAAGTACAAAATTTCGTCTTATGTCAGTTATTTTAATTAATGGATTTGCCATTTCGTTTTACAATTTTGGATTTAAAAGTACAAAACACTTTTCATAAAAATGATAAGTAGGTTAGAATTGAATTTTGTTACAAAAGCTTTTTAATAGATATGTATTAAAATAAATATGGTTTTTAAAGCAGAAATAGTTATATCATTTTCGATTGATTTTGCATAATTGTCATTATTTTATGAATTTTATAGTATTAAAATGTTTTTAAATTTTCAAACATGACAATAATGTAATTTGTTTAGTTAGCTATTTGGTAAATTTGATTATAATTAATTAAAACAATCAGTATTATGAAAAATATTCAAATGGTATTAGGAATCGCATTAATTGCATTAAGCTTTACATCGTGTAAAGATGAAAAACAAGAACAAGCTCAGAAAAAAGTTGACGCTTATGTAGCATACGTCGATTCAGTTAAAAATGTTTCAGCAGAAAATTTAAAAGCAGACTGGAAAGCAGTTGATGCTGAATATGACAGAAGATCTCAGGAAGCTCAGGCAGCACTGGCAGACTTAAAAGATAATTCGGCTGCTACTGAAAAAATAAATGCCAGCAAAGTTAAATACGAAGAGTTTAAAAATGAGATGTCCACCGTTTTTGCCCCTCCAGCTCCGGCTCCAAGTCCAAAACAACAATTAAGAGATGCTTTGTTTGGTGCAGGAAAAATTGGTGATGATATGAATTTTAGCTGGGTAAATGCCCAAAATATTCACAGCGTTTACCAACAATTCGTTCACACTGTTGAAGATAATAAAGATAAATATTCAAGAGAAGACTGGGATGAAGTTAAATTGATGTATGAAGCACTTGACAGCCGTAAAAATACAGTTGAAAAAGAAGGACTTACATCTGAAGATAACAGAAAAATTGCCGGTTTAAAAATTAAATTTGCACCAATGTATACTGTTAACAGAATGGGTGCAAAATCTGAAGAAAATAAAGACGCTAAAAAATAATTGTAGATATTTTGAATTAGTAAAAATGGCAGTCAGAAATGATTGCCATTTTTTTTATGTTTTTAATGTAAACTATTTTAATGTAAACTAATACTTGCCATTTTTTATACAGTTTCATTCCATTAGGAATGTTTCGTAGGTAGAAAGAATAGAGGTTAGACACGATTACGTTCCGTAGGAACGTTTGATATGCCAGATTTTAAATAGCGATGTTAAAATGAAACGTTCCTATGGAACGTAAACGATGATAAAAATATAATTTTCTACCCACGAAATGTTCCTACGGAACAAGTATATGTAAAATAAAATGATGTTACTCTGACTTTTGAGATGCCTTTTTTTATTTTTAATGGGAGATAATATATCTGAATTTTGAAGATCCTAATTCTCGAATTTCCTTAAATCCTCTAAAAACACGTTCCAAATACTATCTTTAAATCTATTTTTAAAGAAGCCAAAATGCCCAATGTCTTTTACTCCAAAGTCTTCGGCTTTTAAATGCGTTCTGGTAACTTCAGCGTTTTTAAATTGTGATGCAATCCAGTTTACTGCCGGAACAGTTGCATAAAAATCATTGTCGATACTATAAGAAATAATTTTGCATTTAATTTTATCATAATGCTCTTTTACATTGTCGATACAATCAAAATGATAATTTGGTTTTTTACACCATTTTGCCCATTCCAGAGCCATTTCTTTTGGTAAATCTTCCATACGCGTAAAATGGCTGGAAGGTAAATAATTGAAAATTCTGCAAAATAAAGGTATAGTAACATACCACAAAAATTGCATTTTTAGTCTCTCAAATCCTTTCCAGTGAATCCAGCTTCCTGATTGTGAGACAGCCATAATTACGCCTTCAAATAAATTATTTGAAGGAACTAAACCAATAAGCTGACCGCCAATACTGTGTGTTATGATGAATATTTTGCTGTCTGGCTTTTTGCTTTTAACATACTGAACGACGCTTTCAAAGTCGTTTTGAGCCCAGTTTGTTGCGGTTGTAGAAAACTTCTTTAGAGATTCTGGTTTTGAATCGCCAATTCCGCCATAATCAAAGGTGAAAACAGAATAATTATTATGAGATAAAAACTTTGAAAAATTGTGATAATAATTTTGCTTAACTCCTGTAGCAGAAGCAATAATAACACAATTGGCATTTGGATTGTCTGAAATAAATTCAGTTACAGCTATTGAATATTGTAAAGGTGTATCAATTTTTATTGCATTCATATAAACTTCGTATAGTAACAAATGTAATAAAAATTGTATACTGAAATTTGTTAGGCGCGAATCACGAAATTTTCTTTTTCCTGTTCGTATCTAAAAAATACAAAACCCCATTGAAAAGTATCGATCGTAACTTTTACTTTTGGGTGATTTTTTATGATTTCCCAGGCTTCTTCCATTTCCGGAGACCAATGAATGTCGTCAAAAATCCAAACAGAATCATTGTTTATGGTTTGCAGTAAAATTTCAAAATAAGTTAAAGTTGCTTTTTTAGAATGATTGCCGTCAAAGTATATTAAATCGTAACTCTTAGAATCCAGATTTTCAGAAATTAAAAAAGATTCAAATTCTGAGATTATATTTTCAACATTTTTGCAGTCAAATTTATCTAATTGATTTTGTGCCGTATTTGCCGTATTTGGACAACCTTCAATTGTAATAACTTTAGCATCAGTATTTCCAAGAGCAAGGGCAGCAGTTGCCAAACCTAGTGAAGTCCCAATTTCAAGAATGTTTTTTGGCTGAAAATAATTAGTTACACGAAATAATAATTCAGCCCGTTTTGGAGAAATTCCGGCTGTAGATGCGATTTTAGAAATCTGTCTTCTGTTTGATTTAAAAACTTTTGAACCTGCACCAAAATCAGTTACTTCAATAAAATTTTTATTTTCAAGAAGTGATTTTCTATAGTTTTTTAGAATTAAATATTCACGTTTCGGCTTCTTATCATAAAAGCATTTGGTCAATAAACTAAAAACAAAAGGCGAATGAACACCGTGTTCGTTTTTAGAATTCCAAAGAAATTTTAGATAAGATTTGATTTGAAAAAGCATGCCGAAATTTTGAAAATATCTTAATTAATTGATTTTAAAGTTATATCAAATACCAAAACAGATCCGCCCGGAATTCCGTTGTAATCTCTGCTTCCGTAACCTAAATGTGCGGGAACTAAAAGAACGCCTTTTCCTCCCGGTTTAAAAAATCGGATTCCTTCTTTCCAGCCTTGAATTACCTGACTTAAACCAAATGCTACTCCTTTTTTGTCAGCTTCATCTACATTTTTGTCGCTTTCATCAAATACATTTCCGTTTGTGAAATAACCTTTGTAAACAACCGTTACATTTGCATTAGCATCAGGGAATACTTCACCTTCACCCGGTTCATTTATAATATAGTACAAACCAGAATCTGTTCTTGTTGCAGTTAAGTTGTTTTTAGCCAAGTAATCTTTGATTTCCTGTTCATTCTGAGCCGTATAATCTTTAACTTCATCTTTGTCTTTAGAACAAGAAACGAAAAGAGTCAATGCTAATAATGCTGTTAAAAGTTGTTTCATTTTTTATTTTTTAAAATAATTAAATATTTTAGTTTCACAGAGATTCACAAAGAAAACGCAAAGATTCACAAAAAATTTCGTGCACCTCTGTGCTTTCTTTGTGAATCTCTGTGTAATTAACTTATCCTTCTATCTTCGCAGAAAGTTCGAACCAACGTTCTTCTTTAGCTTCGATTTTATTTATGATGCTTTGTAATTCATTAGCTTTTTTCTCGATATCAGCATCAGCAACTTTTCCGTCAGCGAATAATTGCTCGATTTTAGTTTTTTCGATTTCTAAATCTTTGATTTCTCTTTCGATTTTTTGATATTCTTTTTGCTCATTAAAGCTTAAATTTCCGGTTGGATTATTTTGTTTCCAGTCTTTCTTTTCCGCTTTGTTTTCTTCTTTTTGAGCCACATCGGCACTGTCTTCATAAGCACGGAAATCAGAATAGTTTCCTGGGAAATTTTCGATTTCGCCTTGTCCTCTAAAGATAAATAAATGATCGACAATTTTATCCATAAAATAACGGTCGTGCGAAACAACCAATAAACATCCCGGATAATCTAAAAGAAAACTTTCAAGAACGTTTAATGTTACAATATCCAAATCGTTTGTTGGCTCATCGAGAATCAAAAAGTTCGGGTTTTGAATTAAAACTGTACATAAATACAAACGTTTTAATTCTCCTCCGCTTAATTTTTCAACATAATCGTATTGTTTTTTCGCATCAAAAAGAAAACGCTCTAACAATTGCGAAGCCGAAATAATTTTTCCTTTTGCAAGCGGAATATATTCACCATATTCCTTAATAATATCAATAACACGCTGACCCGGTTTTGGGTTAATTCCAGATTGTGTATAATAACCAATTTTAATAGTATCTCCTTTTACAACGCGGCCGCTGTCTGGCGGAATTGTCCCTGTAAGAAGATTCAAGAAAGTAGATTTTCCGGTTCCGTTTTTACCAATAATCCCGATTCTTTCACCACGCTGAAAATCAAAACTAAAGTTATCCAGAATCACACGGTCTTTGAATTTTTTAGAAAGTTTATGAAGCTCAATAATTTTGCTTCCCATTCTTTCCATATTAATTTCAAGTTCCACTTTATTTTCTTTTCGTCGGCTTTGTGCTTTTTCTTTAATTACATAAAAGTCATCCTGACGGGATTTAGATTTGGTTGTTCTCGCTTTTGGCTGGCGGCGCATCCATTCTAATTCCTTTACAAATAAGTTTTTAGCTTTGTCAATACTCGAATTTTCAGATGTTACTCTTTCTTCTTTTTTCTCTAAATAATAAGAGTAATTTCCTTTGTATTGGTATAATTTTCCGTTGTCTAATTCGATAATTTCGTTACACACACGCTCTAAAAAGAAACGGTCGTGCGTTACCATAAACAAGGTAATGTTTTCTTTGGCAAAATAACTTTCTAGCCATTCGATCATTTCAAGATCTAAATGGTTGGTTGGCTCATCAAGAATCAATAAATCAGGACGATTGATCAATATGATAGCCAATGAAAGACGCTTTTTTTGACCTCCCGAAAGATTTTTTACTTTAAGTTTAAAATCTTCCAGTTTTAATTTGAATAAAATCTGCTTGTACTGCGTTTCAAAATCCCACGCATTATGCTGGTCCATTCCGTCAAAAGCCTTTTGATACGCTTCTTCGTCATTTGGGTTTTCAAGTGCTTTCTCGTAAGCCTCGATTATTTTAAGCGTTTCATTATCAGATGCAAAAATGCTTTCTTCAATCGTAAGTTCATCCTGCAGATTATTGTCTTGTGAAAGAAACGCCATTCTGATTCCTTTTCTCAAAACAACTTGTCCCGTATCTGGTTCGTCTAAGCCATTAATAATGCTCATAATGGTGGTTTTTCCAGAACCATTTTTAGCAATAAAAGCGATTTTTTGGTCTTTGTTGATTCCAAATGAAATGTTGTCAAAAAGGACTCTTTCGCCAAATGACTTCGATATATTTTCTACAGATAAGTAATTCACTTTGTAAATTGTAAGTTATAAATTATGAGTTATGAGTGTTTTGGAAAACATAACTTTTTGCAAAAGTAAACTTTTATCTTACGATTTGCGAATTGTTAATCTTATTTAAGTTTTAGAATAGGAAAATTAGAAGAACCAGTCTCAAAAGTTGAGACAGCCTCTTTGTTATTTTACCTATTTGTTCCGTAGTAGAAAACATTTCATTGGTAGAAAATTATGTTGTTATAATGGATTACGTTCCGTAGGAACGTTTGATTTTATATTGCTTTTAATAATCTGATCTATCAAACGTTCCTACGGAACGCAAATGCGGCTGTTTTTTATTTTTTTTCTACCAACGAAACATTCCTATGGAATGATAAATAGGATATCAAAAAGCAATCATTTAAGTCACTAAAAAAAAACAAACAAAATAGTTATGGTATAACGGAGGCCTCAACTTTTGAGACAGCCTCTTATCTTTTAGAAGAAAACAAATTGTAACATTTTAGAACTATCTCCGACATATTTAAAAACTTAATTCCTTAAATATGAGTGAGAAAGAAATAAACACCAATGGTTTTGAAGATTTTAAAATAAACACAAAAATCAAACTTGCAGCATTGTGGACTTCCATAATGTTTTGTTATATCTATGGAGATTATTTCTCGCTGTATGTTCCAAAAAAAGTCGAAGATTTTATAAGCGGAGATACATTACTGGATTCTCCAATGAAATTATTTCTCGCGACACTTTTAATGACAATTCCGGCCTTAATGATTTTTGCATCGGTTATTTTAAAACCAAAAATAAACCGCTGGCTTAATCTCATTTTCGGAATTATTTATACTGCCATAATGCTGTTAATAGCATTTACAACAACTGGAGCCTGGTGGAGTTTTTACATTTTTCTCGCCATAATAGAAAGTATTTTGACTTCAATTATATTTTGGACTGCACTTAAATGGCCAAAACAAGTTTAAATTTTAAAGATAAAAGTATGAATCAAGAATCAAAACTATCGTTTAGAAATACAGGAAGAATTGCGGGTTTACTATATTTAGTAGTCGTAATAACCGGGATTTTTAGTTTAGGATATGTTCCTTCAAAATTAATTGTATGGAGTGATGCTGCTAAAACTTTTACTAATATTGCTAATTCACAATTTCTTTTTAGACTTGGTATTATAAGCGGATTAATCTGTTACACTTTCTTTTTGTTTCTGCCTTTGGTTTTGTACAAATTATTAAAACCCGTTCATAAAACGTACGCCATATATATGGTTGTTTTAGCGATTGTAAGCGTGCCGATTTCTTTTATAAACATGCAGAATAAATTTGCAGTACTTTCTATAATTAATTCGGGCGGAGAGGAAAAAGATCTGGTAATGTTTTATCTCAATCAATATGATTACGGAAATTTAATCGTTCAGGTATTTTGGGGACTTTGGCTGTTTCCGTTGGGATATTTAATTTTTAAATCAGCAATAATCCCGAAATTTTTAGGAATATTATTAATGCTTGGCTGTATAAGTTATTTAATAAATTTCTTCGGAAATGCATTATTTTCAAATTATTCTGACCTTGGAATATCTTCTTATGTAAGACTTCCGGCAACTCTTGGTGAAATAGGGACGTGTTTATGGCTTTTAATAATGGGAGCAAAAAACAACATTATTGCTGCCGATTAACATATTGATTTAAAACGGAACTCAAATCTAAATAATGAATTTGTTGCGGATTATTTAAAATGGGTTTTCGAACTAAGGATTCATTGGTAATAAAATAATGAAGACCATCTTTTGTCGCAATTCCTTCTATTTGATGGAATGGAAGTTTGAGATCAATTTTTCGTTTATTTCCCGATAAAAAATCATTGTTTTTAAAATCGTACAAAAGATAAAGAAATGTTTTTCCGGTTTTAGAATAACCGCAAAGAACCACGATTTTCTTTTCTTCTAAGTAAGTTGCACCCGTAACTAAACCTTTTGTGTCAAGCGTGTTTTTAAATTGTGCAATATGTTTTCCGGGATTATTAGGCAAAATGTAAATACTGGTTTTAGACGATTTCCATTGTTTGGTGAACAAATAAATACTGTCTTTAGAAACTACAAAAGCTTCACAGTCAAAATCGGTTGAATTTGGTTTTTGTGCCGAAATATCAGTTTGGTCAGCATATTGAAATAAGATTTTTTCAATAATGGGATTTCCTTCTAAAAATGATTTTTTTTCAATTTTCAGGATATTTAAATCCGTTCGGTTTCCGCTATAATTATTTCCGAAATCTCCAATATACAAATGCGAACTGTCTTGCGAAATCTCTTCCCAGTCATGATTTACAACCTGATCCAGAATGATTTTCTTTTTGATTTTCCCCAAAGAATCTAATCCGTAAATCGTTTTATCGTGATCGTCATTATGAGTCCACAATAAACCATTAAAAGCAATTAAGCCCGAAGTTTCTTTAATAGAGTCGCTAAGTTTAATGGAATATTCAGGTCTTAGTTTTAAATTTTCATAAATACAGCTTCCGTCATTTTGTACGGCATTTGGATTGTAATTTTTTGAAAGCACATCTGTACAGCCCGAAGTTTGGGCTTTAACTGAAAAAACAGACAGAATAAAAAAAAATAGAATCCGTAGCATTTTTTTATGCTTTAAATTGGAAAAAAATTAGAATCTAAAAAACTGATTATTGGCAATAACTTCCTTTAAGTTTTCAACTGAATCAATTTTTATTTTTTGATGTAAAGATTCGATATGATTGCTGTGATGCACATCCGTTCCCGAAAAATCATACATTCCTTTCTTTAATAAAAGCGCAGCAGTTTTGGTGATTTCGCTGCCATAATAACCCATAACAGCCAATAAATTCAACTGAAATAAACAACCCGCTTTCTTTAGTTTTTCATATTCCTCAAAGTTATTATGAAAATATAAATACCGTTCCGGATGCGCTAAAACCGGAATATATCCTGCAAGCTGTATTTCAAAAATAATCTTGTATAAGTTTAAAGGCGCACTTAAATACGATATTTCAACTAATACATAATTATCTTTTAAGGTTAAAAGCTTTTCTGTTTTTACATGATTTTCAAACCAGTCATCCATAAAATACTCAGATGCTGCTTTAAACGGAATATTGATATTTTGTTCTTTCAATAAAACTTCAGTTTCCTTTTGCCTGTCTAAAATGTCCTGTTCAGCATTGTCCCAAACAAAATGATTAATGTGCGGCGTAGTTACAAACTGAGAAATTCCCAATTCCTGAAATGCCTTTACAAGTTTGATTGTTTTTTTGACAGATGATGCGCCATCATCAATTCCCGGAAGCAAATGGGAGTGAATATCGACATAATCGCCCGCCAGAAGGTCTTTTAAAAAAGGTTTTGATTTAAAGAATGATAGCATAACTGCAAAAGTAAAGAATTGATGTTGTTTTTATTTCTCTTTAAAGAAATATTGCAAAAGAAAATTTATGTAACAATGTAACCGACATTTTAGAATTATATTATATTTGATAAAAAAGTAATATTTTATGAAAATTAAAGAGAATTTATATAATCAAAGGATTATTTCGATTGACGCTTTACGCGGAATTACCATTTTTGTAATGATATTTGTAAATGAACTTGCAAGTGTCAAAAATGTGCCGCAATGGATGAAACACATGCCCGCAGATGCCGATGCAATGACCTTTGTCGATTTAGTTTTCCCTGCTTTTTTATTTATAGTCGGAATGTCAGTTCCGTTTGCCTTTAATGCCAGATTAATAAAAGGCGACACTCCAAAAGTAATCTGGACACATACTTTAAAACGTGCTGTAGCCTTAATCATAATTGGTGTTTATATGGTAAATGCCGAATATGGTTACGACGCTTCAAAAATGATAATTGCGCCTGCTTTTTGGGGACTTTTGGCTTATGCAATGCCAATTCCTATTTGGAATAAATATCCTAAAGATTTTTCAGTTTGGTTAAAATACATTCTTCAATACGGCGGAATATTGGTTTTAATTGCACTTTACTTTTTATACGTTCAGGAAGAAACCGGAAAAATAGGAATCACGCCAAAATGGTGGGGAATTCTGGGTTTAATTGGCTGGGCTTATCTTATTTCGGTAATTTATTATTGGCTGGTTTCAGGCAGATTATGGGCGATGATTGCTTTTCTTGTAGTTTGTGTTGCCGCAAATTCTGCTAATTTGACAAAAGGTTTAGTTATGCCGGAATGGCTGCATTTTATTGCCGGACATTTAACGCATGTAACTTTAGTAACGGCCGGAATAATAATTTCATTACTCTTTTTTGACAAGAAAATTGAAAATAAAATCAATTGGGCCGTAATAGGATTTATTGTTTTGTTTTTCGCCGTTGGCTTTTTCCTTCGACCACATTACGGAATTTCAAAAATACAAGGAACGCCTTCCTGGACATTAATTTCTGCCGGAATTTGCACCGTTTTATTTTACTGTTTGTATTGGTTAATGGAAGTTAAAAAACAAACCAAATGGAGCGAGTTTTTTATGCCCGCTGCAGCAAATCCGTTATTGATTTATATTCTACCGGGCGTTATTTATTATTTTAATCTAGCTTTTAAAATTCACATTATACCAGAATATTTTAGAGAAGGAGTTCCGGGAATTATTTGGTCACTGGTTTTCTCAACAATAATGTTATTCGTAATGAAAATCTTCAATAGGTTTAAAATTCAGCTACATTTATAATGTTTTTGTAACGCAAAGCGCGCTAAGGTTTTTCGCAAAGGACACAAAGTTTTAATCTGTTTAATCCTTTAAATCTGTGGCTAAAAAATTAGCCGCAAAGTTCGCTAAGGTTTTTTCGCAAAGTGCACAAAGATTTTTAAGTTGTAGCTAAAAAATTAGCTGAAGTTCTCAAAGCTTTGTATTGACAAAGCTTTGAGAACTTTGCAGTTTGTAAAACTCACTTAGAAAAAACTTTGTGCACTTTGCGAAAAACCTTAGCGCGCTTTGCGTTAAAATATCCTCATTTCAATTTAGAATAACTGATTTTATTTCTAATGTCGCACCCGAAACCGGATTATAATTCACAAAATTGAATTTACACAGATTGTGAATATCTAAAGTTTTTCCGTTTGGATCGCCGTCTTGTTTGAAATCCGTCCACGGAATTTTTATGGTTGTAAATTTTTTAGCAGAAACAGGCAAATCTATTCTTGGATGTGAACCGCCATGCACACATCCCGTTCCTTCTGCATTTCCTTCGCGTGCCTGCAATTTTATAAGATGTGATGATTTATACGTAATACTTAGATATTTTGAACTTTCAGACAAATTTGTTGGTTTGCCATCGTTTGAATCAGATTCTGTAAGCATCACATTCAGCTCAATTTCTCCAACCGGATTATCTTTTGCTGTAACTTTAATTATCCCTTTTTCTTTTCTGATTTTATTAATTGTTTCCTGATTTTCTTGCGTTTGGCCAGCAATGTACCAAGTTGAAGTTTTTACCAAATCTGTATTGGAATTCGAAACTTCTTCCGCGGAAGCGAAACCTAAAATTGCAAACACAAAAAGGAGAGAACCAATTAAAACAACTGCTTTGATTTTCATTGAAAAAGAGATTTTGATTTACTTCAAAAATAGAATTTTCTTTTTATTTATTTTGAAAGAAGCGTATATTCTGAATAAAACTTTAAATTTGTAAGAAGTTGTATCTGAAAAACTTACGATATGAAAAATGCAAAGGTTCTGTTAGGTTTCTTTTTCTTTTTTCAAATGCATTTCGGCTATTGCCAAAACGACTCCATTTCAAATAACAACAAAGATATTCTGGATGTTTTGTACAAGCTTTTTAATAAAAACGATTCATTACGAAAAAATCAGGATAAAAAAATAGCCTTTTCATTGCTTCCTGTTCCAATCGATGCCAATAAAAATGCCGGTTTGGTAGTTTCTTTTTTAACTACTTTTTATTTGGGTGACAGCAACACGACCAAAATGTCCCAAGTTTCATTTTCGCCTTATTTTAGTTTTACCAAACAATATGTTTTCCCCATTCAAACTTATATATATACGAAAGATAATTACTGGAATTTTATAGGCGATTACCGCTTTATGATTTATCCTCAGGATACGTACGGTCTCGGCGGACATAATACAGATAAAAAAATGTCAACTCTGGATTATCAGCAATGGCGTTTTTACCAATTTGCCACCCGAAAAATAATTGGAAACTATCGATTAGGATTAGGTTTATTATTTGATAATTACCAGAATATTTCTGAAGAATCATATATAGATGAAGAAACAGATTATTCTAAATATATGAACGGCGATTTTTCTAACGAAAGTTCCTTCGGAATTGCCATTCAGGGGCTTTATGATTCCAGAGAAAACAATGTAAATCCTGAACAAGGCTTATATGTCGAAGCAGATTACCGAATCAATACAAGCGGAGTGGAAGGTAAAAAATGGAATTCGGTTTATTTTGATGCCCGAAAATACCATTCTTTCCATAAATACAAACATCGGGTTTTGGCTTACAGAGCTTTTTATTGGTCGACTTTTGGCGGGAAACCGCATTATTTAGATCTGCCAAGTATTGGCTGGGATCGCGACGGAAGGACCGGACGGGGCTTTACCCGAAACAGATTTCGTAGTAATGCACTGATTTATTTTGAAACCGAATACCGAACTGATATCTCAAAAAACGGTTTTTGGGGCGCTGTGTTTTTTACTAATGTTTCCTCTGTTTCAAAGTTAGATACGTATCAATTTAAAAAATGGAATCCAGCCATTGGAACCGGATTACGTATTAAATGGAACAAGAAAAACAACAGCAATTTAGTGCTTGATTACGGAATTAGTAAAAACGATTGGTCATTGCGATTAGGTTTGGCCGAAAATTTCTAACTTTCCCCAAAATCAATTACAAAAAAATTAAAATGAGTTAGTATTATACTACTTTTGGTTCGTAATACTTTATTTATATGAAAAAAATCAGCTTTATTCTTTTAGGTGTAGTTTCCGTTGTATTTTATTTATATTGGAGCATTATTTTAAAATCTTTTGAAGAATTTGCTTGTTGGCTTTATCCTTTTGATGAAAGTAGAAATGCAGAACTATTAAAAATTTTGTTGACAGTAATTGGGGCATTAGGTATTTTATTCGGACTTTATCTTAATTATAAAAGAACTAAATTATCTGATAAAGCAATACAATTACAAAGTTTAGCAATTTCGAAGCAATCGGATCAACTGGAATTGTCTAGAAAATCACAAATAGATGAAAGATTTAAAAATGCCGTAGAACATTTAGGTAACGATAAAGAACCTATAATTCTTGGAGGAATTGCTGTTCTTAATCAGATTGCTATCGAGAATTCTAGAGATTATGCTGAAGTAGTATTTAATATATTAACGAGCTACATTCGATCTAGTACAAATATTTACACAAAGAAAGCGGATGATTTTAGTAGTACAGTCGTGCAAACTATAATCAATGATTTATTTAAACACAAAGATAAAATCAATAATCCTTATAAAGATTTTAAAGGGAATTTGAGTCATTGTAATTTAAGTTCTATTAATATAGACGATATAGATTTTAGTAAGTTTGACTTGTCATTTACTTATTTTAATATGAATATAAATAACGTTAATTTTTCTAATGCTAATTTAAGTAAAGCACAATTTATTCTTTCAAGAATAAAAGACACTATTTTTTTTGAAGCGGATTTACATCAAACGCTTTTTAATATGGCACAAATCGAAAATGCTAGTTTTGAAAGTGCTACAGTTCTGGCTACTAATTTTTTAACAACTCATTTTTTTAAAGTAAATTTTGATAGTTGTGACTTTTCAAATGCTAAATTTATTTGTTGTTTTTTTAGTGAAACAACTCATGCAAATTCTAAGATTATAAATAATGATTTTTCATTTTCAAGTTTTAAAAATGTAAGCTTCGAAAATACTGAAATATTTAGTGGAATTAATCTTAAAGGAAGTCTTTTCAATAACTTTAAAATTAATATTCAGTCGTTAGAATTAAATTTTAATGGTTGTAATGTTCTTAATACAAATTATACTTTTGATTATTGTCAATTGATAGATAAATTAGAAGTAAAAACTAATGAAGAAAGTAATGTTTCTCAAATAGTTAATCTTCATGATGCAATGTTTTATAATCAATTTACATTTGGCGTATTTACTGAAGAGGAAGTTGATGAGACGAAGAAGAAGCATGATGATATTTTAAAAGGATTTGAAATTACTTTTAAAAAGGATAAAAAAAACAAGAAATAAACTGATAGTAAAAATAAATAAATGCAATTATCGGTTATCATTCTTAATTATAATGTGCGTTACTTTCTGGAACAATGTGTTTTAAGTGTTCAGGAAGCAATTGCCGGTCTTGATGCCGAAATTATTGTTATCGATAATAATTCATCAGATGACAGCTGTTTGATGATGAAAACGAGATTTCCGGAAGTAAAATTGATTCAAAACCAGGAAAATTTTGGTTTCCCAAAAGGAAATAATATTGGAGTTGAACAAACCAGCGGAAAATACATCTGTATTTTAAATCCTGATACCGTTGTTGCCGAAGATACTTTTACCAAGATTTTGGCTTTCGCCGAAGAAAAACAAGATTTAGGAATTATTGGCTGTAAATTAATTGACGGAACCGGAAGTTTCCTGCCAGAAAGTAAACGCGGCATTCCGTCGCCGTGGGTGGCTTTTACCAAAATTTTTGGTTTGTATAAAATATTTCCAAAATGGAATCTTTTTAATCAATATTATGCGCAGCATTTAAATGAAAATCAAACTGGAAAAGTGGAGATTCTTGTAGGTGCTTTTATGTTTTTAAAAAAAGATTTATACCAAAAATTAAATGGTTTTGATGAAAACTGCTTTATGTATGCAGATGATATTGATTTGTCTTACAGGGCACTTTTGCTAAAAAAATCCAATTATTATTTTCACGAAACAACCGTTTTACACTATAAAGGAGAAAGTACCGTTAAAGATGAATTGTATATGAAACGTTTTCAGGATGCAATGAATTTTTTCTACCAAAAGCATTTTAAAAAATCATGGTTTTTTAGCTTTTTCATTCAGGTTGGAACCTGTTTTTTTTCATTTGTAAAAATGTTTCAGGGAAAACCTAAAATAAAACTGCTGCCGGAAAGTTATATTTTATACTCTGAAAATGAGAATTTGTCTGAAAAGTTGGCTTCGATTTTGGAAAATAAAGTTAGTTTTTTAGATTTCAAAAAAGAAAAAATGGTAAATTCGTCGCTGATTTTAAAGGGAAAAAAGACAGAGATCATTTTGGATAATCACTATGTTTCATTCAAAAAATGTATCAATATCATAGAAACTCTTAAAGATAAGAACATTACTTTTAAGATTTTCCCCAAAAACACCAATTTTATTATTGGAAGTAATTCAAGAAACGACAGAGGGGAAATTAGAAAAATTCAGTAAAAATTATATTAAGTGTAATTTATATTTAAATTTTTCAGTAATTTCGCAATCAGAAAATCAAAATCACCCTTTAGAATAATAATATGGCAAGATTTGAATTAAAGCTTCCTAAAATGGGAGAGAGCGTCGCTGAAGCAACCATTACTAACTGGTTGAAAGAAGTGGGAGACAAAATTGAAGCTGATGAAGCTGTACTGGAAATTGCAACTGATAAAGTTGACAGTGAAGTGCCAAGTGAAGTATCTGGAATTTTAGTTGAACAATTATTTGGCAAAGATGATTTAGTTCAGGTAGGGCAGACTATTGCAATTATCGAAACTGAAGGTGGTGATGCGCCGGCTGCAACTCCAGCTGTAGAAACTGCTACTCCTGCAGAAGCTGTAGAAATCGAAAAAACAATTGAAGCAGTAAAAGAAGAAGTTGCTGCTCCTCAGGATTTTTCCGGATCTGAAAAATTCCTTTCTCCTTTAGTAAAAAATATTGCAAAAGAAGAAGGTATTTCTCTTGCTGAATTGGATAATATTCAAGGTTCAGGAAAAGACAGCCGAGTAACCAAAGATGATATTTTAAAATATATAGAAGACCGCAAAGCAGGAATTGTTCAGGCTCCAAAAGTAGTTGAGCAAGCACCAAAAGCAGTGGTTGAAACTCCAAAAGCTGCTGTTGAAACTGCGAAAGCACCAGAACCAGTAGTTCAAAAAAGCCAGCAGGCAGTTCCGGTTTCTGTAAATGGCGGTGACGAAATCATCGAAATGGACAGAATGCGTAAACTGATTTCGGGTTACATGGTAGCTTCTGTACAAACTTCGGCTCACGTACAATCGTTTATTGAAGTTGATGTAACGAACATTGTAAAATGGAGAGATAAAGTTAAAACGGCTTTTGAAAAGAGAGAAGGCGAGAAGCTGACTTTTACACCAATTATGATGGAAGCGGTTGCAAAAGCTTTAAAAGATTTCCCTGGAATGAATATTTCTGTTGATGGCGAATACATCATCAAAAAGAAAAATATCAATTTAGGAATGGCGGCAGCGCTACCAAACGGAAATTTAATTGTTCCTGTAATTAAAAATGCAGATCAGTTAAACCTTGTTGGAATGGCAAAAGCGGTTAACGATTTAGGAAACCGTGCAAAAGCAGGAAAACTAAAACCAGACGATACACAAGGCGGAACTTATACAGTTACAAACGTAGGTACTTTTGGAAGTGTTTTTGGAACGCCAATTATCAATCAGCCGCAAGTTGGAATTTTAGCTCTTGGAGCAATTCGTAAAGTTCCTGCAGTTATTGAAACTCCGGAAGGAGATTTTATTGGAATCCGTCAAAAAATGTTCTTATCGCACTCTTACGATCACAGAGTTGTTGACGGAGCATTAGGAGGGAGTTTTGTAAAAAGAGTAGCAGAATATTTAGAAGCTTTTGATGTAGACAGAGATTTCTAATCGATTCATATAATAAAATTTGAAACCCGAAAAATTTAAAAGTTTTTCGGGTTTTTTCATTCATAAGAAAAAGAGAAAAGAGACTTATTTTGGTTTAATTTTGAATGCAAAACCAACAAAAAAAGCCAATTTTGGTCAAAAAAATAGAAATTTGGGCGGGAACTTTGGCATTAAAAAATTACATTTGTAATCTTATAAAAATTAAAAATGGAATTAAAACTTAACAAACCAATCTGCTTTTTTGATCTTGAAACAACTGGAATTGACATCGGTAAAGATCGAATAGTAGAAATTTCGATATTTAAAGTTTTTCCAAACGGAAATAAAGAAAGTAAAACCTGGCTGGTTAATCCCACAATTCCAATTCCTCCACAAACAACAGCCGTTCACGGAATTACTGATGAAAAAGTAGCCAACGAACCTACTTTTGCAGAATTGGCACCGCTGGTTCATAATATGATAAAAGACAGTGATTTGGGAGGTTTTAATTCAGATCGTTTTGATATTCCGTTATTAGCAGAAGAATTACTTCGCGCGGGAGTAGATTTTGACATGAAAAATAAAGTTTCGGTAGATGTTCAGACTATTTTCCATAAAATGGAAGAGCGTACTTTAAGTGCTGCTTTGAAGTTTTACTGTGGAAAAAGTCTTGAAAATGCACACTCTGCAGAAGCAGATACGATGGCAACCTACGAGATTTTGAAAGCGCAGTTAGATCGTTATCCTGAACTGGAAAATGACATGAAATCATTATCTGAATTTACAACCCGTAAAAAAATCGCCGATTTTGCCGGAATGATTGCTTTTGATAAAGATGATGAAGAAATTTTTACATTCGGAAAACATAAAGGTGCAAAAGTTTTAAAAGTTTTGGAAACAGAACCGGGATATTTCAGCTGGATTCAAAACGCCGATTTTCCTTTATATACCAAAAAAGTTTTGACAGGAATTAAATTGAGAAAATTAAACACAAAATAAAGTATTCAGTGTTCAGTTTTTAGTGTTCAGTTTTTTGAGTGCTAAGTTTTCCTGAACACTAAAAACTGAAAACTGAACACTTAAAATAATGAAGATCATTTGTATCGGTAGAAATTATACCAATCATATTGAAGAATTAAAAAACGAACGTCCGGATGAACCTGTGGTTTTTATGAAACCGGATTCTGCGGTTTTGTTGAAGCAGCATCCGTTTGTAATTCCGGAATTTTCTCAGGAAGTTCATCACGAATTAGAAATAATTGTGAAAATTAACAAGGTTGGAAAATATATTGAGCCTAAGTTTGCACATAAATATTATGACGATATTAGTGTAGGTATTGATTTTACTGCCAGAGATTTACAAGATAAATTAAAAGCAAAAGGACTGCCTTGGGAAAAAGCAAAAGCATTTGACGGCTCAGCAGTAATTGGAGATTTTTTACCAAAAAGTGATTTTGTTTCGTTAGAAAATCTTACGTTTGAGCTCAAAAATAATTCTGAAACCGTTCAAAAAGGAAATACAAGTTTTATGCTTTGGAAAATTGATGAATTGGTTTCTTATGTTTCTCAGTTTTTTACGTTAAAAATTGGAGATATTATTTTTACAGGAACGCCTGCAGGTGTTGCGCCGGTTAAACCAAATGATGTTTTGGAAGGCTTTTTAGAAGATAAAAAATTATTCAGAATACAAGTAAAATAATGGCTTTAAAGTATAATCTTTCGAAAGTGTATGCGCTTTCAGACAATGACCCCGAATTTGTAAACGAAATTCTAAAATTATTTGTTACAGAAGTTCCTGAGGATTTAAAACAAATCAAAGAAGGGATCAAGAAAAAGGATCATAAATACGCTTATTCGTATGCGCATAAAATTAAACCTACATTAGACTTAATGGGGTTAAATGTTGCATTTGAAGAAATTCTGCAAGTCGAAGCGTGGACAAAAGCAGAAGGAAAGAAAAAAGATATTATCGAGACTTTTAAAAGTATAAAAGTGCAGGTAAAAGACGCAATTAAAGAAATCAAAAAAGATTTTGACGTCTAAAATTCATTTAATTCCGCTTTTTTAAAACGAAAAAGCGGAATCATTTTTCTTATTTTATTTCAATTCATTTTTCAGGGTTTTAACTTCATATTAAAAGATAAAAGAAATTATCTTTTAAATTTTTCTGCCTCAAATCATTTCCGCAATCCTACTTCATAAATAAACTTATACCTTTATAAGTAAAACTTTTAATAATATGAAAGCAACAATAGTTACCATTGGAGATGAGATTTTAATTGGTCAAATTGTAGATACAAATTCAAATTTTATAGCCAAAGAACTGGATCGAATAGGTGTCGAAACTTATGAAATGATTTCAATAAGTGATGACAAACAGCATATTTTAAACACTTTTGCACTGCTGCAAAACAAGGTTGATATTGTAATTATTACTGGAGGTTTAGGACCGACAAAAGATGATATCACCAAAAAAACTTTCTGTGATTATTTTGATGATCAGCTGGTTGTAAATCCTGAAGTTCTGGCTCACGTAACAGAACTTATCGAAGGGTTTTATAAAAGACCAATTTCACAGCTAAATAAAGATCAGGCTCTTGTTCCTTCAAAATGCACCGTTCTTCATAACAAAATGGGAACTGCGCCGGGAATGTGGATGAAAAAGGAAAATACCGTATTTGTTTCGCTTCCGGGTGTTCCGTATGAAATGAAATATCTGGTAGAAAATGAGATAATCCCAAAAATTGTAAAAGAATATAAACGTCCTTATATTATTCATAAAACCATTTTAACGTACGGTCAGGGCGAAAGTTTAGTCGCAGAACGTATTGAAAACTGGGAAAATAATCTGCCTGATTTTATCAAACTGGCGTATCTGCCAAATCCCGGACGAGTTCGTCTGCGTATGACTGCCCGAGGAACTGATAAAGAAGAATTAGAAAAAGCAATTGAAGAAAATGTTCAGTCGCTTGATGCTATAATTCATGATATTATAGTGGGTTATGAAGAAAATGAAACGATTGAAACCGTAGTTGGTAAACTGCTGGCGAAAAATAATAAAACGATTTCTACAGCCGAAAGCTGCACCGGTGGAAAAATTGCTTCGCTTTTGTCATCTGTGCAAGGAGCATCAAGATATTTTAAAGGAAGTGTGGTTTCCTACGCAACAGAAGCGAAGGTCAATGTTTTGGGTGTTTCGCAAGATTTAATAGATCAATTTTCGGTAGTAAGTGCTGAGGTTGCAGCAGCTATGGCTTTGAATGTGAAAGATATACTAAAAACCGACTATGCAATCGCGACAACCGGGAACGCCGGACCATCAAAAGGAGACTCAAATGCTGAAATTGGTGCTGTTTTTATCGCTTTGGCTACACCAGAGGGAGTAATCACGGAAGAATTTAACTTTGGCCAACCACGTGAAAAAGTGATAGATAGAGCAACTATTAAGAGTTTAGAAATATTACAAAAAGAAATTTTAAAAATTGTGCAATAATTTTTTGCTACAATGGTTTATTTTTCTTTTCTTTGCACCCTGATTTTGAATAACGATAAAAGATAAGTATAATGTCAAGAGTTTGTGACCTTACAGGTAAAAGAGCGATGGTAGGAAATAACGTTTCTCACGCTATGAACAAAACTAAGAGAAAGTTTTCTGTAAACTTAGTTAAAAAGCGTTTTTATCTTCCAGAAGAAGATAGATGGATTACTCTTAGAGTAGCAGCATCTACGATAAAAACAATTAATAAAAATGGAATCACTGCTGTTTTGAAAAAAGCACAGTCAGAAGGATTTATCAAATAATCTTTTCCTAAATAAATATATAGCAAGATGGCAAAGAAAGGTAATAGAATCCAAGTAATTTTAGAATGTACTGAGCACAAGACTTCTGGTGTTCCAGGAACTTCTAGATATATTACAACTAAGAACAAAAAAAATACTCCAGATAGATTAGAGATTAAGAAATTTAATCCAATCTTGAAACGTGTAACTGTTCACAAAGAAATTAAGTAATAATTAGAGATTTTTGTAAATCTCAAATGGTTTTGCCATTTAGAGTTTTATAAAAAACTTCAAATAACATTTGAATCATGGCAAAAAAAACCGTAGCATCGTTACAAACATCTTCTAAGAGATTATCAAAAGCCATAAAAATGGTAAAATCTCCTAAAACTGGTGCATATACATTCGTAGAATCTATTATGGCTCCTGAAGAAGTTGATGAATTCTTGAAAAAGAAATAATTACAATTACAATATATAGAAAAGCTACTTTCATTCGGAAGTAGCTTTTTTATTTTTTATATTTGTTTAAAATTTTATAGAAACCAATCAATTTGTGTTTTTTTTAAACATTTGTTCCCATCAGACTCTTTATCTTTACTTGTTTAAAAAAGACAAATAGAAGGATATCGTGTAATTGGGGTTAAATTAAAACAAAAGGCATTCTATAAACATTAAGATTGTTTCAAAGCTCTTAGAAACAATCTAAAACTAACAATAAATTAAAAAATGAGTTTTTTTAAAAAATTATTCTCTACCGAAAAAAAAGAGACTTTAAATAAAGGTCTTGAAAAAACAAAAACTACTTTTTTCTCTAAGTTAAGCAAAGCTGTTGCAGGAAAATCTAAAGTCGATGATGATGTTTTAGATAATCTTGAAGAAGTTTTGGTAGCTTCAGATGTTGGTGTAAATACAACATTGAAAATCATCGAAAGAATCGAAAAACGTGTATCTGAAGATAAATATTTAGGAACAGAGGAATTAAATCAAATTCTTCGTGACGAAATTGGCGGCTTATTATCTGAAACCAATACAGGCGAAGCAACCGAATTTGATATTCCAAAAGATAAAAAACCTTACGTTTTAATGGTTGTGGGAGTTAATGGTGTTGGAAAAACTACAACAATTGGTAAACTGGCTTATCAGTTTAAAAAAGCCGGTTATAAAGTGGTTTTAGGTGCTGCCGATACTTTCCGTGCCGCTGCTATCGATCAGTTACAAGTTTGGGCAGATCGTGTAGGCGTTCCAATCGTAAAACAAAATATGGGAAGCGACCCGGCTTCTGTGGCTTTTGATACTTTGCAGTCTGCTGTGGCTCAAAATGCCGATGTTGTAATTATTGATACTGCCGGACGTTTGCATAATAAAATCAATTTGATGAATGAATTGACAAAAGTGAAGCGTGTAATGCAAAAAGTTGTAGCAGATGCACCTCATGATGTTCTTTTGGTTTTAGACGGTTCAACAGGTCAAAATGCTTTTGAACAAGCAAAACAATTTACTGCTGCGACAGAAGTAACTTCATTAGCAGTAACAAAATTAGATGGAACAGCAAAAGGCGGTGTAGTAATTGGTATTTCAGACCAGTTTCAAATTCCGGTTAAATATATTGGTGTTGGCGAAGGAATTGAAGATTTACAAGTCTTTAATAAATATGAATTCGTCGATAGTTTCTTTAAATAATTTATAATGAGTTTTTCTTCTTTTAAAAATATATCGGCTGTTGCTTTTTATTTTGCAAGCGTTATATGTTTTGTTTTTGCAAATATTTTGAGAGATAATAGTCTTTCTTTTTATTACGTTTTATTAGTTCTGGGAATAGGTTTCTTCTTTATGGGAGTTCTTAAAAGATTGAGAACTAAGCAATAATTTATTGACACATTTTTGATTATGAAATACTGCTTTTTCGTTTTTCTTTTTATTGCGCTTTCTTGTACAAACAGAAAAAACGAAAGTAATAAAAATCAAAAAGTAATTGTTATTCAGCCCTTAGGTAGTTTTAAAACTCAACAGGCTAAAAAGGTTTTTGAAGAAATTAAAGCTATAAATCCAAAAGTAGTTTTAAGATCAAATATTTCATTTCCTGAAAATTTCTATTATAAACCAAGAAATAGATACCGCGCAGATAGTATTATTAAAAGTCTTAAAAATAATATTGGCAAAGATTCTGTAATAGTTGGATTATCAAATTCGGATATTAGTACAACTAAAAACGAAATTAAAGATTGGGGTGTAATGGGCTTAGGTTATAGACCCGGAAAAGCCTGTGTAGTCTCAGATTTTAGATTGTCTGTCAAAAATAAAAATAAACAGTTTTATAAACTAGTTTTACATGAATTAGGTCATACAGCGGGTTTACCGCATTGTGCAATAAAAACGTGTTTAATGCGTGATGCTGAAGGAGGAAACCCACTGGATGAAGAAAAAGATTTTTGCAATGATTGCAAAAGCTTTTTAAAATCTAAAGGATGGCAGTTGATTTAAATTTTGTGCAGTCCTTTTTATTGATACAAAGCACTAATTTTTTCCCATAAAACTTTATCGAAATCAGATAGAGCAAGATTTTCATTATCTGCTGCCTCTCCCATTCTGATAACTACCATATTTTTACTTGGTACTACATATATTTTTTGGTCATTTTTTCCTAAAGCCATAAACATATCGCTTGGTCCGGTTGGAATTACGCTTCCCTGAAAAGTAAGCTGCGATTGCGGTAAATGATAGGAACTTTTACCATTTAGCCACCATAAATATCCGTACCCTAAATTAATGTTTTGTGAAGTTGTTGTTGCTTCATTGAAATAGGCTTCATTTAAAATGATATTATTTTCCCATTTGCCTTTATTCAGCATTAATAGCCCAAAACGTGCCATGCTTCGTGAAGTACTTGCATAAACGCTGTTTACATCAATTTTTAGCCAGGTACCATTCATCCCGATTTTGTCTCTTAATTTGGCATTGAAATAATTTTCCCAGCTTTGTCCGCTTGCACTTGCAATAACATCTTGCAGTTTTACATAAACATTATGATAAGCCCATCTTGTCCCTGCATCGGCTTTGTAGATTAGATCTGCAGGATCTACATCATCGGTTGAATCATCAAGCCCGGATGTCATAGTTAGTAAATGTTTGCAGGTAATTTTGTTTTCTTGTGCTAACGTTTCGCTTGTCCAGCCAGTGCCTAAATATTGAGAAACTTTATTATTGATGTTTAGTAAGTTTTCCTGTTGTGCAATTCCGGTAACGGTTGAAGTTAACGTTTTTCCGGCGCTTGCCCAATACCAATTTGTTGAAGCGTTATGTCCGTTGAAGTAGTTTTCTAAAACAATTCGGCCATTTACTAAAATGATGAATGATTTAGAATGTTTTAATTCTAAATAGTCTAAAAGTGGCTGTACAGCACTTTGATTCCATTTTAAATCGGCTATGGATTTTGTTTCCCATGTTGTTCCGGTTAATGGAGGGAAATACATGCTTTCTGATGGAGTTGGAACCGGATCTGGTTCTGCTGAATCTTTGCTGCAGCTTATCAATAATAAGGCTGTCAGGATTGTAAAAATAGTTTTGGTCATGGCTTTCGTTTTTGGTTTGGGGTTTGACCAAAAATATGTAAAATAGTTTAATGGAGAGGAAAACTTATTTCACATGTTTAACCATGAAGTGTTTTATTTAAGCTCCCATTTTGTTCCGTCTGTAAATACTACATAGTAAGCTCTTACTTTTATAATACGGTTTGCATCTGTAGAAAAATCTTCCCAGATTTTTGATTCGATCATACCAGGCTTTAGTAAATTTGCTATCTCTCCCGTAGATCTTCCTTTTCCATAAAAATACCTGCCATTTGCGGGTTCATCAAATGAGTTTTCGCAGTACCATTCCAGTTTAATTGCCTGAATACTCTTTTTGCTTGAATTTTTAAAAACGATTTTAATGTCTTTATGATCAGAGTACTGCGCTCTCGATAGGCTGGAAGCTACAATTGTTACTGGTGAGTTTTTTGAATTTTTGTTTTGTAAAAAATCATCTTTTAGGGAAGGTGCGCTATTTTCTTTTTCTTCAGGCTGATGATAATTATTTATTTGAACATACACAGGTTTTGTGAGTGCAATGTTTTTGGGTTTTGTTTTACTACATCCAAAAATTAAGAGCAGGGTGCTTAATGCTATTATGAAATATTTTTTCATTCTATTTTTAATAAAAGGATTTATGTATAAAAATTTAATTGGAATTATCTTCTTTAAAGGAAAATGTAACTGAAATAATTTTGCTGCAAAAGTCTGACAGATTTGCATTAAAATCTACCATGATATGACATAAGATTGTTAGAATAGGCTTTTTTATGGTCTGTAAAGATTTAGGAAATAAAGTCTTAGAAAAATGAGATAATTATTGATTAAAATATTTCTTTTGAAATTTATAAAGTTACCTTTGTAATTCTCTAAATTTTCTTTTGAAAACGGGAGTCCTAGCCCTGATGGAAGCGGCATCCTTTTATGGCCTCGTCTTTTTAACGAGGCCATAAAAGATATAGCGGACAGCAGGAAACAGCTCCTTATTAATATTATATTTTACTATGAAAAATGCTTTTATGATTTTGGTTTTGTCGCTCTTGTTTGTAAGCTGTAAACAGGAAATAAAACCGGCAGATATTGAAAAACTAAATGGTTACTGGGAAATTGAAAAAGTGGTTTTTGATAAAGGGAAGGAAAAGGCTTATGGCATGAATGAAAACTTTGATTTTTTTAAAATTAAAGGTACAAAAGGGACTCGTACTAAAGTAATGGCACAGCTTGACGGAACTTTTTTAACTACTGATACTTTTGAAAATGTTTCAGTAAGATTTACGGATAAGGGAACTTTTCTGGATTATAATACAGATTATGCTAAATGGACTGAGGAATTGATTTCGATTTCGGATGAAGGGTTTGTCGTAAAAAATGATCAGAATAAAGAATATTATTATAAAAAAACAGGACCAATAAATATTTTAAACGATGGCAAAAAGACTAAATAACCAAAGTACGATTGGGGCTGTTTTACAACAAATTATTCAGGTTAATAAGTTACAGCCGGGAATGGATCAGATTGATGTAAAAGAAGCCTGGGCACAATTAATGGGGAATGGTGTAAAAACGTATACTAAAAATGTTGTTTTGAAAGGAAGTACACTTTATGTTGAACTTGGATCGGCTGTTTTAAGAGAGGAATTAAGTCACGGAAAGTCTAAAATCGTTAAAATGATTAACGAAGAGCTTGGGCGTGAAGTAATAAAAGATGTGGTTTTACGCTGATTTTAAATTGTTATTTGAAACTTAAAAATAAATTTTACACTTCCATAATGGAAGTGTTTTTTTTATGATATATTTGAGCATTAAGTGGTTTTTAATAAATGCCTGATTAATAATAAACAAATAAAAAACAAAACCAAAACATGAAAAAAGTATTACTTATTTTAACCGTATTATTTGCCTTAAACAGTTATTCTCAAAAGAAAAAAGTTGCCGTTGTATCTTTTTATACAGATAAAACAATAGATCTTTCGGAGTTAGGGTTAAATGGATTGGCTGCAATAGCTGATCTAGGAAATAATCCGAACTTTAACCTTTCTCCAATTTTAGAGAAATATCACAATGCATTTTTTAATGATTATGCTAAAAAATTCCCGTTTGATTTACTTCCTGAAACTGAAGTGACTCAGAAGCCGGAATACATTGCTTTTACTCCTAAATTTGCAAGAGAAGGCGGAGAAAGCGGTACTATTATTAACTATCCTGGATATAAATATATTTATGAAGGAATGAATGGTTCTGCCAATGAAGTAGCGTCTGCTCAAATGTTTAAAGACACAGCTGATGGTGTTTTATTTACAGAAATTCATTTTGCTGTAGTAAAAGGATTCGCTGTTGGAGGAACTGGAACAATAAAAATGAAAGCTTATGCCAGAATCGCTTTATACGATAAAACAGGAAAAAAAGTATTTGCTTTTTCTGAAGGGGCAAACTCTAAGAAAACTGGAACAATCGTAGGTGGAGTTCCTGTTTTAAGTCTTGATAAAGTATTGCCTATGTGCGAAAGTGCATTGGAAGAACTTTTGAAAGATCTTGATGAAAAAGTTGAGAAATTGGTTAAAAAAGCAGATAAGCTTTAATCAATATTTGACATAAAAAAATCCCGTTTCATTTGAAACGGGATTTTTTTTGTTTATTAAGTTCAGCAATCTATCCCGATAGCTATCGGGACTGAACTCTAAAATCATAAATTAAAACTGCTCTCTTCCAGCAAAGTGGAATGCACCTTCGATTGCAGCGTTTTCGTCGCTGTCAGATCCGTGAACTGCATTTTCTCCAATAGAAGTTGCGTATGCTTTACGAATAGTTCCTTCAGCAGCTTCAGCTGGATTTGTAGCTCCAATTAAAGTTCTGAAATCTTCTACTGCGTTGTCTTTTTCTAAAATTGCAGCAACAATTGGTCCACGTGACATGAATTCAACTAATTCTCCGTAGAAAGGTCTTTCTGCGTGAACTGCGTAAAATGCTTTTGCATCAGCTACAGTTAATTGAGTTAATTTTAATGAAACGATTTTGAAACCACCATTAGTGATCATTGCTAAGATATTCCCGATGTGTCCGTTTGCAACAGCATCTGGTTTAATCATTGTAAAAGTTCTATTTGTTGCCATTTTATATTTTATTAAATTTTGTGCAAAAGTAGACTTTTTTTATGAATTGATTTTAATTAATTCGTAATTAAAACATGATAGAATGATGTTTTAGCCAAGAAAAGGTTTTTAAAACCATATAAGTTATATAAGTTCATTTAAACAGCGGCGTGCAAAATGTTCGCAAGCTTTACGTATTTCTAAAATGAACTTATATTACTTATATGGTGAAATGTTTTTTATACTTTGAATATTAATTTGTTTCTGTAGAATATCCATAAAATAAAAGTCCAGATGCAAACGTAAACTAATGCACCGGCTAATGAAGCTGTCATAGGATTGCTGAAAAATGGTGCAATCCAAAAGCTGTACAGGTAATTTAATAAATTAATTTTCTCTTCGGTTTTATGTGGATTTTGAAACTCAATCATTACTAATGCCTGCGGAATTATCTGCGAAGTAAAGAAAACGATCATTGGGTTTACACCCCAAATTAAGAAAGGTTTCAATCCTTTTTTATAATCGGCGATATCAATTATGTAATATAAAATTGCTAAAAATGTTGTGGCTAATCCTGTAGTGTATAAAACATAACTGCTTGTCCAAAGTGATTTGTTTATTGGGAAAACAATATTCCAAAGCAAACCAACAATAATTAAAGCAACTCCTGCAATTGCCATTTTTTGTGCTTTCTTAGTTTTAGGAAAATTTTGCTGTAATAATTGACCAATTAATAAACCAATAATTCCGTTTACGATTGACGGAAGTGTGCTTAAAATTCCTTCCGGATCCCACGTTACGGTTCCACGATACATATGTCCTTTTAGTAAAACGCTGTCCAGCCATGAAGCAAGATTTGTTCCTTTATCCAGATTTGCGTCGCCAATTCCGGGAACAGGGATTAAAGTCATGATTGCCCAATATCCTAATAACAAAACGATTCCGGTTATGATCTGTGTTTTTTGAGAAGTTTTTAAATACAAAAGAGAAACTACAAAATAAACAATTGCAATTCGTTGTAAAACCCCCGGAAGTCTAACGTCACTGTAGGCTTCGATACCGCTGTAAGCGAGAAACAGATAAATTATCAGAATTGAAAATGCCAGAATGTTTTTGATTTTTGAACTGAAATTTCCCATTAAAGCATAACCAACTCCAATAGTAATGGCAAGTCGGACAATTAAAAGCGGAATTCCTTCCAGTCCGAATAATTGGATTTTCCCGAAAAAGTTGAAGAAAATCCCCAAACAAAGCATTCGCAAAGAACGAATTAAAATTTTGTTGAAAGTGGTGCCGTCATAAAATTTATCAGGCATTGCAAGCGGAACGGCAACTCCCATTATAAAAACGAAAAACGGAAATACTAAATCGGTTGGTGTGCAGCCGTGCCATTCAGCGTGTAATAATGGCGGGAAAACATGGCCCCAGTCTCCGGGGTTGTTTACAATGGTCATTAATAAAATTGTTAGTCCACGAAAGACATCTAGCGAAATTAAGCGTTCTTTTACCATTGGTTTTGGGTAAATTGGTTAGTTAATATTTTTAAAAATCGCTATTTGGTTTGGAATAATAATTTTGAGAAGATAGGTGGTTATTTGGTTCTCGAGAATTATTACTTATTATTTTGCCACGAATTTCACGAATTTCACGAATTTCTATTCTTTGCAAGAAAAAATAATTCGTGATAATTCGTGTAATTTGTGGCAAACTATTTTAAATTGTTATGATGTTAAAATTCATTTCTAAAGGTTTCAGTTTTTGCAGTAAAAGCGGAACTAACTGTTCGCCTTTTTCCAGATAAAATTCTGAAAAATTACTTTGACGTTCCTGTAAACTATTATTTGGGAATAGTTCACATTGTAAGTCTATTACCCGCTGCAATTGATCGTTAAGTTTTCTTTTTTGTGCTTTTAATAAACGTTTTTCTAAATTTTCAAGACCTTTTGTCTGTTTCACTTCCTGTGCTTTTACAGCTCCTGAAAAAGATTTATCAGTTTGATTTGCTAATTCATAAAGATATTGAAATTGGGTTTTCAATATTTCTTTTTGAGGTGTTAAATCAATTGGAAATGCAGAAATTTTGTGTGTAATCGCGTTTACTAAATTTTC
This sequence comes from Flavobacterium sp. NLM, assembly GCF_002210235.1. Lineage (NCBI taxonomy): Bacteria > Pseudomonadati > Bacteroidota > Flavobacteriia > Flavobacteriales > Flavobacteriaceae > Flavobacterium > Flavobacterium sp. NLM. The sequence goes on along the minus strand of NZ_LIAC01000009.1, from coordinate 176,887 downwards.
TTGTTTGGTAAAAAGATCGCTCCAGCTTAAGTTTAATTGATCTGCTTTTTTTCCTTGTTTTTCGGTTGCCAAAAGAACAGAGTTACGAACCAAAATCATTGGAAAAGTAATTTTTACGGCATCAAAAAAAGATTTTAATTCCAGCCAATACGCAATTTCTCCGCCTCCGCCAATATAACATAGATTCGGGAGAATAATTTCCTGATAAAGCGGACGCATAATAACGTTTGGACTGAATTTTTCAGGATGATTTTCTAATTCAGAAAGAATTTGTTCTTTAGAAAAGGAGATTTTTGTGTTGTTTACAATGTATTTATCTTCTTCAAAAATGATTCTTTCGCGCAGATTATCTTCAATATAAAATAAATTAATCTCACGCGGATTTACCTGAACCGTATAGTCTTTCAATTGTTCAATTGTTTCCTGAACCGCTTTGTATGAAGTCTGTTTTTCTAATTCTTCTTTTGCATACGGAATAAAAGCACGTTTTAAATCGGCATCGTCAGCATCTATAATTACTAAACCGTAATTAGCAAATAAACTGTTAGCTAAAAACCGGGTTGCATCGGCCAGATTATCGTGTTTTAAATAAGCATCTTGAAAAAGCTTTTTTAAAGTATTGGCATTTGTGCTTGAACCTAATTCTAATGAATAAATTTCAAAGAATTCATCTAAACCTTCAGTTGAAAGTCGGCCAACGGGACCGTTACTTTCTTTGTTCCATCTGAATTTTTTTCCTCTAAAATTAAAATAGTTTATTTCTTCAAAATCATGATCTTCTGTCGCCATCCAATAAATGGGAACAAAATTGTACGACGGATATTTCGATTTTAATTCTTTGGTAAGATTAATGGTCGAAATGATTTTATATAACAAATACAAAGGCCCGCTAAATAAATTTAACTGATGTCCAGTTGTAATTGTAAAAGTATTTTCGAGTGCTAAAAGCTCAATGTTTTGTTTTGTCGAATCAGAAATTTCGATGCTTTGATATTGCTTTTTTAAAGTGGTAACCAAAGGAATTCGGTTGCTGTTATCAAAGTTACCTGCTTTTTCGGCAATTTGTTTTTCGAAATTCTCCAATGTTGGGAAATTGTTGTACAGCGGTTTCAATTCTGATTTCTGATCTAAATAATCTTGTATCAATTTAGAGAAATATCCAGAAGTTTGATAGCTGATACAGTCGGTAGGCATAATTTTAAATTTATTTTTGACAGCTGTAAATTTAATGAAAATATACAGTTAAAATCGGTTTTAACTATTGCTTAAGATTGATTTTTATTTTTTGTTTTAAAGTTCCTATAATCAGGTTTTTAATTTTGAGTAAATTAAACACTGTTTAAAATGTTAAATACATGAAATTTGTTAAAAATACAGATGTGTTTTGAAACTAATTGTCTTAAATGTGAAATATTAATAACGAAACTATATTTTTGTAGACAAAAAAAGATATACCTGATTTTGCATGGAAACAAACCCTAAAAAGAAGAACTCACTTAAACATGTTCTTTTTGGAAGCCTAATTGGCACCACAATTGAATTTTTTGATTTTTATATTTATGCTAATGCCGCAGTATTGGTTTTTCCTCAATTATTTTTTCCCGGTTCAGATTCGACAATGGCGACTCTGGAATCTTTAGCCACTTTTTCAATTGCGTTTTTATCTCGCCCGTTAGGTTCTGCTTTTTTTGGACATTATGGAGATAAAATAGGACGTAAATTTACCTTAGTTGCCGCTTTATTAACAATGGGTATTTCGACAGTTACAATAGGATTTTTGCCAAGTTATGCCAGTATTGGTGTGGCGGCTCCCTTATTATTAATGTTATGTCGATTTGGGCAAGGCGTTGGTTTAGGCGGAGAATGGGGAGGGGCTGTTTTATTAGCGATAGAAAATGCACCGCCAAATAAACGTGCGTGGTACGGAATGTTTCCACAATTGGGCGCTCCAATAGGATTACTGCTTTCTGGCGGAACTTTTCTATTGTTAACCGATTCTATGAGCAATGAAGATTTTATGGATTATGGTTGGAGGATTCCATTTATTGCCAGTTCATTATTGGTTGTTGTTGGTTTTTATATCCGAACAAAAATTACAGAAACGCCATCTTTCGAAAATTCTAAAAAAGAACAGGAAGAAGTTAAAGTTCCTTTTTTGACAATTGTAAAATCGTATAAAAATCAATTGATTTTTGGAACCTTTGCAGCCATTACAACGTTTTTAGTTTTTTATTTGATGACTGTTTTTACATTAAGCTGGGCAACTTCAGATTTAGGGATTGTTAAAAGAAACGGATTATTAATACAGTTATTTTCGGTATTGTTTTTTGCTATTTTCATTCCGGTTTCGGCTGTAGTTGCAGATAAAATTGGCCGACGCAAAATGCTTATTATAGCTACAGCGGCTATTGCGATTTTCGGATTTTTCTTTTCTTATTTTTTAAGTTCAGGAAATATTGTTTTAGTTACTACTTTCGCTTGTATCGGAATGGCTTTAATGGGATTCACTTATGGGCCTTTAGGAACTTTTCTGTCGGAGTTGTTTCCAACAAATGTTCGTTATTCTGGAGCATCATTAACGTTTAATTTAGCAGGAATTCTGGGAGCAGCTTTTGCGCCTATGATAGCTATTTGGTTAGCCAAAACTTATGATGTAAGTTATGTTGGTTTGTACTTAACGATTGCAGCGTTTATTTCTTTAGTTTCATTTTTGGTAATTAGCAAAGAGGAACATAAATTTTAAATAATAATAGAATTTTTAAATTTTTGAAATAAAAACAGGCGTAGGTTTTTAATCTGCGCCTTTTTATTTGAAATTATCTTTTTAAACTAAAATGTCCTCTAAATTCTGTTCCGTTTAATCTTGTAACGGTAAACCAATAATCGGATGCTGGTTCTTGGTGACCCAGATAATTTCCATCCCAAGAAGTATTTGGAGCTAATTCTTTTATTAATTTTCCATAGCGGTCAAATATTCTAATTGCTGTGTTTGGAGCTAAATAAGCTGAATCAATTGTCCAGTGATCATTAAAGTTGTCATTATTTGGCGTAAAGAATTTTGGAAAAGGCAGTTCATCAAAAAAAATTATACAATCCCCAGTTGTAGCTCCCAGAATATTTATCATAATTGGAATTCTGTCGCTTTCACAATTGTTGATTGTTTGTGAAGCATAATAAGTGTGTCCGTTTTCAAGTAATGTTGATTCGGATAAAGTACTATTTGAAGAAATAGTTTCAAACCATTTTATATTTTGTCCTGTAATATCAATGCCATTAATAGATGCATTTTTTTGGATGCAAAATGTTTGTGGAGAATCTGCAATTGGAATTTGAGTATCCTGAATTTTTACAGTAACGGCAAATCTTTCACTTTCGCAATTATTTAGAGTTTGCGTTACATAATAAATGTCGTTTTGCAGTAAAGTTGTTTCTGATAAACTGTTTCCATTTGTTGCTGCATCATACCATTTAAGAGATGTTCCTGTTATAGCAATATTTTCAATTGTAGCAATTTCATCAATACAAAATTGTTTATTATTGTCTCCGGTTGGCAGCGGAGTATCATTAACACGAACTAAAACAGGGGTTCTGTCCCCTTCACATCCAATTGTTTGTGAAGCATAATATGTTCTATTATCTTCTAATAAAGTAGTATTTGGCAAACTGGCAGCAGAGAAATTAGTATCATACCATTTTATATTTTGCCCAGACATTTGGATGTCGGATAATTTTGAATTTTCTTTCTTGCAGAATGCTGTACTTCCATTTAAGACTGGTGCAGAAGGTGTATTTACTATTGAAACAGTAACTCCAAGTCTTTGACTTTCACAATTATTTTCTGTTTGCGATGCATAATAAGTTTGCCCATTAACCAGATTTGTAGTTTCTGCTAATAAAGAACCGTTACTTACTGCATCATACCATTTTATTGCAGTTCCCGTAACCTGAATATCTGCAATAGTTGGATTTTGTCCTGAACAAAATGGTTGATTTGCATTTCCTGTTGGAGGAAAAGTGACCTGAATGTTAATTGTAACAGGAACTCTTTCACTTTCGCAGCCATTTATGGTTTGTGAAGCATAATATGTTGCTTTATCCTGAGCAACAGTTGTAGGTGATATAAGTGTTCCTGCTGTTAAGTTGCTATACCATTTAATGTTTTGGCCAGTAACTTGAATGTCGTTTAATGTAGCGTTTTTGTCAACACAGAAAGTTTGTGGAGTATTTGCAGTTGGCAATGGCTGGCTTGTAATTGTAACAGTTTGATTTTGAATTGATGTATTTCCGTTTCCGTCGCTGTAATTCCATACAATTGTATAAGTTCCCGGTAAGCTATAAGATAATGGATTTGTAGTTGTTCCTGTAATTTGTCCTGCACATGCATCAATAGCAGTTGGGATTGTATTTATTATTGTATTACAATCTCCGGTTATTGTTGGCAAAGTTGTTATAGTAGGAACAGGAGCTTCGTAATCTCCAATAACAGCAGTAATTTTTTTAGTGTCATCGCAACCGCCAGTTCCAGTTATTAAGCAGCTATATTCTCCGCTATTAGCCGCTGTTGCATTTATAATTGTTGGATTTTGATCTGTTGATGTAAATCCGTTTGGACCCGTCCATAAATAATTTGTTCCTCCTGAGGCTTTTAGTTCTAGAGTTTTGCCGATGCATATTGGAGAATTTGATGTGATTTCTGGAACACTAAACGAAAAATCTTCTTGAAATTTCATTAAGAAAAAATTTTTATCTCCCAAAATACTAGATTGATAAGAACTTTCGTCAGCAATATCGTCATTAAAACTTGATAATCCAGCTACAAAAATTGCACCGTCAGAATCTAAAGCTGTTTTTATAGTATTATCATTACCAATATATGTTCCCCAAATAAAATTACCTTCTGTAGAAAACTTACCAATATAACCATAATGAGTCCTAATTCTATCTTGTTTATAAGAACATGGTGTGGTTAATTTATAATCAGCTCTGAAATCAATATTTCCACCTCCAATATAAATTGAATTATTTTGAAAAACCATAGAAGAAATACTAATATCTCCTACATACGTACCCCATATTCTTTGTCCATTAGCATTTAGTTTTGCTAATAAACCTTTATAAAGATTTTCATTTGAGTCTTCAAAAGTTCCAGATGTCGTAATATTATCACTACTATAAGTGTATCCGCCAATATAAATATTTTCTTCATTATCAATTTTGACTGATTTAATTTCCTCCATGGGTGAGCTACCACCATAATAAGTACCCCAAATTCTTTCTCCGTTTAAGGAAAACTTACAAACGTATCCATCTCCTGGAAAATTAGAGTTCGGTTTTTCCTGAAAAACACCAGTAGTTGCCATATTGTTTGTACTTTTAGTAGACCCTCCAGCAACTAAGTAAGAACCCTTTATTGTAATAGCACTTAAATTATCATTTCCGTCCCCTCCAAGATAAGTCCCCCATATTAAATTTCCATTTAGATTAAATTTTGCAATAAACGCGTCTGTATTTATCCCATATGGACTTGCTGAATAGCTTAATTCAGTTTGGAAATTACTATTTACAGCGATATTTGTTTTACTGGAAGTTGTACCAACAATATAAACATTATCATTAATGTCAATATCCAATTTAGTTGCATAATCACTATCTTCACCACCAAAATAAGTTCCCCATTGCCTTACGCCATTACTATTAAATTTTACTAAGAAAGCATCTGAAGATCCTCTTAAATTTGGCTGAAAAGATCCCACAGTACTGATGTTTGTTTCTGAACCTGTATATCCTGTAATTAAAATATTATTTTGTGAATCAGTTTTTATTCCATAAATATAAACAAATTGTGTACCAGCATAGTAGGTTCCCCATAGTCTATTGCCGTTTTTGTCAAACTTAAATATAATCCCATTTGTAATTGAATTGATATACTGATGGTTTCCGCTTGTTTGATGTGCTCCAGAAGTTGCATAAGAAGGACTTTGCGATGTTGTAGATCCTGAAACATATGCATTGCCAAGGGAATCAGTTGTTAAATCAACTTCGTACCAGTTTGCACCAGTAGTTCCGGTTTCATCTCCATAAAAAGTTCCCCAAAGTCTTGTTGGTACTGGATCAATAATAACTGTTTTATCAGAAGTATTATCAAAACTACTAAAACCATAAACATTTTTCTTAATCTTAGTATATCCAACTTCAATTTCTTTTTTAGCCCCCCGATCTTCAATCCAACTCGCAGGAAGTGTTTCTTCCATTTTTCCAAAGCGAACATTCATTTGGATTTTATTATCAACCAAATCAGTTTCAGCACCGTTAAATTTTAACTGAATATCAGAGATTTTTCCCTTTGGATGAATCACAAAATTGTATTCAACAGTTTCCTTAGGATCACTTGGAATTGTAAAAACAACATCAATATTGGGGTAAATATTTTTATAGGTAATTTGTTTAAATTGATAAACACCAATAATGCCTTCTGGTTTATTTGGAACATTATAATAGTTATCAAAATCAGTTGATTTTTGTTCTGAAATTAATTCAACTTTTGAGTTTGAATTTACAAAGTCAATGTCTATCCTATGAAAAATATATTCTAAATTAAACTCGGGCTTTTCTTGATGGTCTTTTCGAGGATTTAAATCGGGAAGTGTCTTTGCTGTTTTTGAAGGTATAAAAGGCGTTTTTTTAACTTCATAAATATCATACGAAAATCCATTTTTCTTTAACTGAACATTAAGCCCGTTAGTGTTCAGTAAATATTTTACAGCAGTATTTGGTTTTCCTTTTTGATCTACAATTTGACCTTTGTTCTCTTTAAAACCAATAGATTGATTTTTATTCTGAGAAAACAATTGAATAGTAATTATAAAGAAAACGAAAAGTAATTTATGCTTCATCTGATTAATTTGACTGCCGCAAATGTAATTAATTATCTACAAAACAAAATCAAAAGATCAAAACATAAACCAATAAAATCTTTTCCTAAAAAGTCCCTAAATATCCCGTATTTTTGCAAAAAATAAATTCTTTTGAAAACGAAACTTTTTGTAATAACACCACCATTTACCCAACTGAATACTCCGTATCCGGCGACGGCGTATATAAAAGGTTTTCTAAATACAAAAAATATCGAATCTGTTCAGGCAGATTTGGGAATTGATGTGATTTTAGAATTGTTTTCGAAGAAAGGACTTTCTGATTTGTTTCAGGTTTCAGGTTTCAAGTTTGAAGTTGTTGGAAATACTATTTCTGATAACTCCAAACGTATTTTTGCTTTGCAGGATGAATATATTAAAACGATTGATCCTGTAATTCAGTTTTTGCAGGGAAAAAATCCAACTTTGGCTTTGCAGATTTGTCAGGAAGATTTTCTGCCAGAAGCTTCTCGTTTTGCACAGTTAGAAGAACTCGATTGGGCTTTTGGAACAATGGGAACTCAAGATAAAGCAAAACATTTGGCAACTTTATATCTTGAAGATATTTCTGATTATATTGTAGAATGTGTCGACGAAAATTTTGGCTTCAGCCGATATGCTGAACGTTTAGGTCGAAGCGCCAATTCTTTTGATGAATTATACAATGCTTTACAGCAATATCCAACTTATATCGACTCGATTTTAATTTCAATTTTAAAAGAAAAAATAGAAGCTGTAAAACCTACATTATTTTTAATTTCTGTTCCATTTCCGGGTAATTTATATAGCGCTTTTAGATCTGCACAATGGGTTAAACAAAATCATCCCGAAATTAAAATTTCAATGGGAGGTGGTTTTCCAAATACTGAATTACGTTCACTTTCGGATAAACGAGTTTTTAAGTTTTTTGATTTTATTACTTTAGATGATGGAGAAGTTCCAATTGAAGAATTAATTTTCAATTTAGAAAATCCAAATTACAATTCTTATAAAAGAACTTTCTTATTAGAAAATGGAGAAGTTGTCTACAAAAACAATTCCTTAAAACACGACTACAAACAAGCCTATGTAGGAACGCCGGATTATTCAGATCTTCCTTTGGATAAATACATTTCGGTTATCGAAATTGTAAATCCGATGCATAGAATGTGGAGCGACGGACGTTGGAATAAGCTTACAATGGCTCATGGCTGTTATTGGGGAAAATGTACATTTTGTGACATTTCACTTGATTATATTAAAGTTTACGAGCCCGTTGCGGCAAGTTTACTTTGCAACCGAATGGAAGAATTGATTCTGCAAACGGGTCAAAACGGATTTCATTTTGTTGATGAAGCTGCACCGCCGGCTTTAATGCGTGCATTGGCACTCGAAATCTTAAAACGAAAACTGGCAGTAACCTGGTGGACAAATATTCGATTTGAAAAAAGCTTTTCTAAAGATTTATGTTTATTACTAAAAGCTTCCGGCTGTATTGCCGTTTCCGGTGGTTTAGAAGTGGCTTCAGATAGATTATTGAAATTAATCGACAAAGGTGTAACGGTAGAACAAGTTGCAAAAGTAACCCGAAATTTTACTGAAGCCGGAATTATGGTTCATGCATATTTAATGTACGGATATCCTACGCAAACCATTCAGGAAACGATTGACAGTCTTGAAATGGTTCGCCAATTATTTGAAGCCGGAGTTTTGCAATCAGGATTTTGGCATCAGTTTGCCTTAACTGCTCATAGTCCGGTTGGATTATATCCGGAGCAATTTGGTGTTACTAAAAAAACAGAGGTTATCGGAACTTTTGCCAATAATGATATAGAGTATACCGATTCAACAGGAATCAATCACGATAAATTCAGCTTCGGCTTAAAGAAATCACTGTTCAACTTTATGCACGGAATTTGTTTTGACTATGAACTGCAGGATTGGTTTGATTTTAAAATTCCGAAAACAAAAATTCATCCCGATTTTATTTTTAATGCGCTAGAAGAACAAAATGATTTCAATACAAAACCAAATGCGAAAGTTGTTTGGCTTGGTGGAAAACCTTCGGCAGAAATCTTTACAAAATCAAAAAAAGGAAGAAGCTGGGAAATGATGTCGTTGACTTTTCATGATAAAAAAGAAAGCTTTACCATTCAAACCAGTAAAGAAGAAGGTGAATGGTTAATTGATATCTTAACAAAAATATCAATTTCGAATACCAAAAATTATACTTTTCAGGAAGTAAAAAATGATTTCGAAACTTCATTAGAAGATTTTGAATTATTCTGGTATTCGAAACCAATTAATACTTTGAGAGAGTTTAGATTGTTAGTTTTATAATAAAAAAATTGAACTAGTTTTTTGTTACCCAATAGTGAAAATCTCTTTCTAAATCATAAGCCATTCTGTTTACGCTTCTTCTAATTATAAAGTAAGGAATGCCTAACATAATTGACATATGAATAAGTAAAAAAGGTAAAAAAATAAAAGTATCATCACCTACTGATATCATTCCTGCAATAAATATGAGATAGAATAAAACTATAAATGCAAAAATGATAATCATTCTTTTTTTGAAACCTAAAATTTCAGCATCAATAATCAACTTTTCATTTCGCTCAATTAAACTTCCAGTTACTTCAGCAAATGAATAATTAGTGTCAAATAATCGTCTTCTTTTTTTTAATTCAAATGCACTGCCGTCAATATTTCCTTTGTATTCATTTTTACTGGATTGAAAAGCTTCAAAAGGGACAAAACCCAGATCAGATTCATCAACATTGTTTCTGAATTTTTCAGTAAAATCTATTTTTGAAACGGGTAATTCTATTGTAATATCTTTAACTAAGTTTATTTTCCTTAAAAAATTATCCATTTGTTTTTGGTTGGATTAAGAGCCAAATATAGTATTAATACCGAGACAGGAAATAGCAAAACGAAACTATTTTTAAGTAAAAACAGAATTTATTTAGGATCAATAATCTACACTAGTTCCATCACTCGGAATAGCAACTTTAGACAAAAGATTATTCTCTGTCAATGCTTTTCTTAATTCTTCGCGAGTTGTAGGGCAGTGATTTAAAGCTTCAAGGTGATTGGCAAAAACTTTTCCAGGTGAAAGTGCTGTAAACTTCAAAATATCATTCATTCGCATTAGTAAAGGCTGTCCAATATCTAATCGGGCAGTTCCGCAGGCAACCGTTGCAATATCGGGTTTGAGTTCAATTAAAGCTTTTTGAACATCATCTGTAAAAATAGTGTCAGAACTTATGTAAACCGATTTTTCGTTTGCAAGTTCAATGTAAAACCCCATTACATTTCCCATCAATTTTGCAATCCAGCCGTAACCATGAAGAGCAGGAATTCCAATAATTCTTCCATCTAAAAAAGGCTGAGGTTCCCAATAATTTAAAGTCTGCACAATATTAAGACCTCTTTGTAATAGAGTCTTTTCATCTTTAGCATTGCAAATTACAGGAACGCTTTTTCTTCTTAAAAATACTTCACCGGCCTTATCAATATGATCAGGGTGCAAATGCGTAATTAAACAATGCGTAACATTGCTCAAAATTTCCCTGCTGTTTTTAGGCAGGGCCACTAGAGGATTGCGTTTTGGATTGTAACGAAAAATAGTAAAAGGAGCAATTGTTTTTCTCTTTCCTAACATCGGATCTACAAGAATAACATGCTTTTCTGTCTCAATAACCAATGTGGCATTTCGCAAATGATGTATTTTCATATCTGGAAAATTAGAACTTAAAAATACAAAGATTTTTCAAAATCTATTTACAGATTATTCTTTATTTTTAACAGAATTGTGATTATTTGAAAGAATACACTTTACAATTACGCTATAGAAAACCTAAAACCAATTCCGTGAAGATTTTCTATCGAAATACCTTTTTCGTTGGATAAAATTTTACGCAATCGCGAAATAAAAACATCAAGACTTCTTCCCATAAAATAATCATCAGTTCCCCAAAGTGCAGTTAAAATCTGCTCTCTTTTTAAAACTAAATTTTTATTGTCAAGAAATAATTTCAGTAATTCGGCTTCACGCTGTGTAAGGCCCACTTTTTCTTCATCATTAAAAAGAATAAAATTTTTGGTATCAAATTGATATTTACCAATTTCATAAACCGATTTTTCGACTTTATTATTCTTTTGAGAACGTTTCAGAAAAACTTCAATTTTCAAGATTAATTCTTCAATGCTGAATGGCTTTACCAAATAATCATCGGCACCAAGGCGAAGTCCTTTTATACGATCTTCTTTCAAAGTTTTAGCCGAAAGAAAAATAATAGGAACATCCGTATCAATTTTTCGAACTTCTTCAGCCAGTTCAAAACCATCCATTTTTGGCATCATAATATCAAAAATACAAATGTCAAAATCTTCATTTTTGAAAGTTTCCAAACCAGATTTTCCATTCGTACAATGAACCACTTCATAATTGTTTTGTTCCAAATTATCTTTGGTCAAAAACGCCAGCGTTTCATCATCTTCGGTATAAAGTATCTTGAAATTTTTCATTTTTTATAAGGAATAGACAAAGTTATAGTAACCCCGTTTTCAGTATTATTTTCAGCTTTTATTTTCCAGTTTTGCAAACTGCAGATTTCTTTTACGTAATATAAACCAAGTCCAAAACCATTTACTTCATTGCTCTTTTCGTTTTGAATTCGGTAAAACTTATCAAAGATATAAGATAATTTTTTAGTAGAAATTCTAATTCCGTTATCGACAAACTCCAATTTTAAAATGGAATTCTCCTCATAAATTCTAATCGTAATTTCAGGTTTTTTATTGCAGTATTTTACCGCATTATCTAAAAGGTTGTAAATTAGATTGCCAAAATGAAAAACATCTGTTTCTAATAAATATTCTTTAGACGGACTTTCAATAGTAATAATCGCCTCAGGATATTTTAACTGAATATTCTCAATCGCTTCTTCAATAACCGGAATAATTAAAACAGGTTCCTTTTTTAATTCTAAAGGTGCATAATCTGATTTGGCAATATTTAAAATCTTCTCAATATGATGATTCAGCTTATTACTTTGATTAATAATAATCTCTGTATAAGTATGCAGTTTTTTATCGTCCTTAATAGGATTTTGTTCACTTAAATATTTGGACGCAATTAAAATAGAAGACAAAGGTGTTTTAAATTCATGCGTCATATTATTGATAAAGTCACGCTGTAATTCAGAATATTTTTTTTGCTGTAAAAGCGTAAAAATCGAATAAACGTAAATCAACAAAATCAAGATCAGCATAATCGAAAGCACAAACCAAAAGCGCATCGAACTAAATAAATAAGTCGTTTCATTAGGAAAACGAACCGCAAAATAGTAGACTAAATTTTTATGTTTGGGGAAATAAACCGTCTTTTTGCATTCCGATTTTTTTTTCGATAAAGAAATATAATCGCCGTAAATCATTTCATCACTCTGGCAATTGTACATCGCATATTCAAAATCAGTCGTGATATTCATTTTTTTGAATTCTGTTTTTAGATAAAATTCTAAAATATCAGGTTCAAAGTCATTGTCGACATTTACAATATAATAATCATTTGAAATTTTCTGCACAGGACTTTGAGCCGGAAGTTCGTGACTGGTTCCTTCATATAGTTTTTTAGCAACCTCAAGAAGAGCGATATGCGCTTTTTGACTCAGCTTTTTCTGCTCTATCGTAAAAGCCTCTTTTGTCCAAAGCAATTGCGCCACCAAAATACTAATAATGGCGACCAATCCCAGAACAATAATACTATTGAGTTTATTAATTTTCAAGAAAACAGACTTTTGAGAGTGTAATATTAATCAAAAATATAGTTAAAAACAGCGATTAACAAGTCATTAACAAACATTTGAAACCGCTTAACAGCGATTTGCTTTTGTCTGAAATATCTTTGTAATGTAAAAATCGAACTATAAACCATTAATATATTTAACTATGAAAATCATCAAAATTTCTATGCTGGTTTTGGCTTTAAGCCTAATGTCTTTTTCAGCAATTGCTCCGGTAAAATCTTTAACAGCTGAAACAAAAATTACTGAGACAGCTTCGGCAATTGTTTGGAAAGCAGAAACAATTGATGTTGGAGAAATTCCACAAGGAACTCCAAAAGCTATCGTTTATGAATTTAAAAACACAGGAAAAACTGCTGTTGTAATTACACAAGTTCAGGGTTCATGCGGTTGTACAGCAACAGACTACACAAAAGAGCCAATTTTACCTGGTAAATCTGCAAAAGTAACAGCAACTTACAATGCAGCAAACAAAGGCGCTTTTACAAAAACAGTTACCGTAACAACAAGTGCTGAAACTGCTCCAAAAATACTTACGTTAAAAGGAACGGTTATTTAAAAATAAAGGTTAGTTATAAAGTGGAAGCTCCAAATATGTCATGTATTTGGAGTTTTTTTATTTAGAAATTACATCAATACATTTATAAAAACGATTGGTGTAATGTTCAGTAGCAAGTGAAGTGATTGTAACCTGCTGCGCTTTTCCAGATGAAGCATGAATAAATTTAGACTGCATTCCGTCTGCCTCGCAAATTATGCCAAGATGACCAATTACCGTTTTGTCTTTATACCCATAAAAAACCAAAATATCCCCAACTTTAAAATCTTCAGGTTTTAGCGCCGTTCCTAAATTTTTATATCCGCTGGAACTTCTCGGTAAAGTCATACCAAAATTCCCAAAAACATAACTCACAAAACCAGAACAGTCAAACCCTTTTTCAGGATTACTGCTCGCATATAAATAAGGTGTCCCTAAATATTTTTTGGCAAAAACTATTATAGAATCCCGATCGATTGCTGATTGCTCTTTTTGAATGATAGTTTTATTTTTCTCTTTTGCAGTACAAAAAGAAAATAAGATGACGGAAAATATGATGGTGAAAAAGTTGAGTTTCATTTTTTTTAAATAAGAAAAGGTTTAATTGCTAAGATAGAACGTTATTTTTCTAAATACAGTATAAATTGTAAGAATTAGCATTTTAACGATGTGTTTACGTGGTGTTTTTTTATTACTTTTTGATGTTTTAGTATCTTTATGTTTATTAAGTTTCAAATATATTTGTGAATCGTATTTATATTTTAACAAATAAATTATGTTTCCAAAAAAAAACGCACTTTTAATTCTGTTTTTGCTGATTTCAATTGTTTCGACATCACAAAACCAGAATACCTTTCTTTATGCCGGAAGAGTTGATAAACTTCAAAATAATCAAGTAATCTTAATAGGAACTGCATCTTCTGTATCTTTTAATTTTGCAGGAAATGAATGTTCAATTTCACTTCAAAGTGTAGATTCTTATGAACATCATAATTATGTTCAGCTGGTTTTAGATGGAAAATATATTGGAAAAATCAGAATCGAAAAAGGAGCAGTTCAATCCTTTCCTATAAAAGTTACTTCCAATAAAAAAGAACATCATTTAGAAATTTATAAAAATACCGAAGCCCAAAGCGGGAATATTCTGTTTGCCGGAACAACAGCAAAATTGACTTCAATTTCTTCTAAAAAGAAAAAGAAAATCGAATTTATAGGGGATTCCATTACTTGCGGTGCAGCCAGTGATCCGTCGGATATTCCATGCGATAAAGGAGAATATATGGATCATCATAATGGTTATTACGCTTACGGACCAAGAATTTCAAGAGAAATTGGTGTAAACTATTTAATGAGCTGCGTTTCGGGAATTGGAATTTACAGAAACTGGAACGACGAAAACAAAGACGAAGCCATAATGCCAGATGTTTATCCTAATTTATATTTGACAAAAGATCCTTCAAAACCTAAATACGATTTTGCTTTTCAACCGGATATTATAAGTATTGCTTTAGGAACAAATGATTTTTCTGGCGGAGACGGAAAAAAAGAACGACTGACTTTTAATCCCGAAAAATATGTTTCGAACTACATCAACTTTATAAAAATGCTTTACGAACACAATCCAAATGTGCAGATTGTTATTACAAACAGTCCAATGGTTGGCGGAGAAAGAGGAGTTATTTTTGAAGATTGTTTGAATAAAGTGAAAAATGCTTTCGCAGAAGATAAACAGCACAAATCAATTCAGATTTTCAAATTCAAACCAATGACACCAAAAGGCTGTTCAGGGCATCCTGATGTGGCTGATCATAAAGTTTTGGCAGATGAATATGCTCCATTTTTAAAAAAGCTGTTAAATGAAAAATAATATACTTAAGCTTATTTTCTTTTTTATGATTTCAAATAGCATAACAGCAAATGTTACGCTCCCGAATATTTTTGGAGATAATATGGTTTTACAGCGAAATTCAGAAGTTAAAATTTGGGGTTGTGCAAATCCAAAAGAAGAAATTAAATTAGTTTCGAGCTGGAACAATCAGGAATATAAAGCAGTTACAAATAATCAGGCAAAATGGGAACTTATAATTAAAACTCCTGAAGCCGGCGGCCCTTACACAATTTCTATAAAAGGATATACTGAAGTTGTTTTAAAAAATATTTTAATTGGCGAAGTATGGATATGTTCAGGACAATCCAATATGGAAATGTCGGCAAGTTGGGGAATCGATAACGGCGATGAAGAAGTTAAAAATGCCGCAAATCCAAATATTCGATTTTTTACCGTTTCAAAATCCACGGCAACAACTCCGCAAAATAATGTATTAGGAAATTGGGTTGAATCGACTCCTGAAACTATGAAGTATTTCAGCGCCGTTGGTTATTTTTTTGCTAAACGCTTACGCGAAGATTTAAAAAATGTTCCAATCGGATTAATTTCATCTAATTGGGGCGGAACTCCGGCTGAAATCTGGATGCCGGAAGAAGTGATTCAAAACGATCCGGTTTTATTAGAAAACGCTAAAAAACTATACGAACAGGAATATGGGCCACATCAACCCGGACGTGCTTATAATGCGATGATTGCTCCAATTGTTGGATTCAAAATTGCAGGAACAATTTGGTATCAGGGAGAATCAAATGTTGGTTCTTTGGTTTACGATAAAACACTTTCTGCTTTGATTACTTCGTGGAGAAAAAACTGGAACGACGAATTTTCTTTTTATTTCGTTCAAATTGCACCTTACAAAACCGGAACAAATAATTTCTCGAATGTTACGGTTAGAAATTCTCAAAGAAAAATTTTAAAAGAAGTTCCAAAAACAGGAATGGTTTTAACTTCGGATATTTCAGATACGATTGATATTCATCCAAAGAATAAAAAATCAGTCGGAATTCGTTTAGCAAATTTGGCTTTAGCCGAAACCTATAAAGTGAATTCAAATTTGGTAAATGGTCCGCTTTTTAAAGCTTTTAAAGTGGATAAGAATAAAGTTGTGGTTTCTTTTGATTATGGAGACGGATTGTATTTCAAAGATAAAGAATCGAATCAATTTGAAGTGGCTGGCGTCGATGGAGTTTTCTATCCAGCCGAAGCTTCAATAAAAAATAATCAGGTGATTTTGACAAGCAAAAAAGTAATAAACCCAGCAAAAGTGAGATTTGCATGGGGAAATACAACACAGTCAGATTTGTTTAATAAAGCAAATTTACCGGCTTCTTGTTTTATTACAGAATAGGAAATTTTAGATTTTAGAATGTAGATTTTAGATTTTTTGCCCACAGATTTTACTGATTCAACTGATTTGCGCAGATGTTTTTGCTTGCTTTTGTCAGGCTGAGCGAAGTCGAAGCCACACAATGTATAATTTGAATCTCGCAAAGACGCAAAGGCGCAAAGTTTTGGAAAAAAACTTAGAATCTTAGCATCTCAGTCCCGATAGCTATCGGGATAGCACCTTTTAAAAAAACTAACCATGAAAAATAAAAAAATAATAATTATTGGGGTTTTGTCCCTGTTTACCGTTGGAAATATGAATGCACAAAAAAAGCTGTATCTGGATAAAAATAAAACTATTGAGCAAAGAATTGACTTGCTTTTGCCCTTGATGACATTGGAGGAAAAAGTCGGGCAGATGAACCAATACAATGGTTTTTGGGATGTTACGGGACCAGCTCCAAAAGGCGGAACGGCTGAATTAAAATACGAACATTTAAGAAAAGGATTAGTAGGATCAATGCTGACAGTTCGCGGCGTAAAAGAAGTTCGCGCTGTGCAGAAAATCGCAGTTGAAGAAACACGATTAGGGATTCCGTTAATTATTGGTTTTGACGTAATACATGGCTATAAAACGTTAAGCCCAATTCCGCTGGCAGAAGCAGCAAGCTGGGATTTAGAAGCCATTAAAAAATCGGCGGCGATTGCGGCAGATGAAGCTTCGGCATCTGGAATTAACTGGACTTTTGGTCCAAATGTTGATGTCGCAAATGACGCGCGCTGGGGACGTGTGATGGAAGGCGCCGGAGAAGACCCATATTTAGGAAGTAAAGTGGGCTACGCCAGAGTAAAAGGTTTTCAGGGAGAAACTACTGCAGATTTAACTAAAGTAAATACGATTGCAGCCTGTGCGAAACATTTTGCCGCTTACGGTTATGTTGAAGCTGGATTGGAATATAATATTGTGGATATTAGTAATTCGAAATTGTACAATTCGGTTTTGCCTCCTTTTAAAGCGACTGTTGATGCGGGAGTTAGAACATTTATGAATTCGTTTAATACATTAAATGGTGTTCCCGCAACCGGAAATGCCTTTTTACAAAGAGATATTTTAAAAGGAAAATGGAAGTTCGACGGATTTGTAATTTCAGATTATGCTTCGATTCGTGAAATGATTGCGCACGGATATGCAAAAGATGAAGCCGATGCAACTGCAAAAGCCGTAATTGCCGGTTCTGATATGGATATGGAATCGTATTTGTATGTCGCAAAATTAGTTGATTTAGTAAAATCAGGAAAAGTAAAAGAATCTTTGGTTGACGATGCGGTTCGACGAATTCTTCGTGTGAAATTTGAATTGGGATTGTTTGATGACCCGTACAGATATTGCGATGAAAAACGTGAAAAGGCTGTTGTTGGAAGTAAATCTAATAACGACGGCGTTTTGGATATGGCGAAAAAATCTATCGTTTTGTTGAAGAACGAAAAGAATTTATTGCCGCTAAAAAAATCAGGACAAAAAATTGCTTTGATTGGAGCTTTGGCAAACGATAAAAACAGTCCGCTGGGAAGTTGGAGAATTGCTGCTGATGATAATACAGCGGTTTCGGTTTTAGAAGGAATGCAGCAATATAAAGACAATCAATTGTTTTTTGAAAAAGGAGTTGATTTATTGAAGCAAAAAGCAACTTTCTTAACGGAGACTGTTTTCAATACAACGGACAAAAGCGGATTTGAAGCGGCAAAAACAGTGGCAAAAAACGCTGATGTTGTCGTAATGGTTTTGGGAGAATACGGTTTTCAAAGCGGAGAGGGAAGAAGTAGAACTGATTTGAACTTGCCAGGATTGCAACAAGAATTATTAGAAGAAATTTATAAAGTAAACCCTAATGTAGTTTTGGTTTTAAATAACGGACGTCCGTTGAGTATTCCGTGGGCGGCAGAAAATGTTCCGGCAATTGTAGAAGCGTGGCATTTAGGAACGCAGACAGGAAATGCGGTTGCGCAGGTTTTATATGGAGATTATAATCCGAGTGGAAAATTGCCAATGTCGTTTCCGAGAAATGTAGGTCAGGTTCCAATTTATTATAACAAATACAGTACAGGAAGACCGACAGACAGCGATAAAAATGTTTTCTGGTCGCATTATATGGATGTGGAGAAAACACCGCAATATCCGTTTGGTTTTGGATTGAGTTATACAACTTTCGATTATAAAAACCTGAAATTGAATAAAACGTCATTTGCAAAAGGAGAAAATGTACAAGTAAGTGTTGAGGTTACAAACACCGGGAATTACGATGGAAAAGAAGTAGTTCAGTTATATATCCATGATGAGTACGCAAGTATCGTTCGCCCAATAAAAGAATTAAAAGGTTTTGAATTGGTAAGTTTAAAAAAAGGTGAAACAAAAACAGTAACTTTTACTTTAACAGATAAGGAACTTGGTTTTTATGATAATGAAGGAGATTATTTAGTTGAATCTGGAACTTTTAAAATTATGGTTGGAGGAAACTCTGATAAAGGTTTACAAGACGGTTTTGAAATAAAGGAATAAAAGTTTTTGCCACAAAGGCACTAATGCGTGAAGTTTTTTTTCGCCACGAATTCACGAATTAATTGTTTAAAAATTCGTGAATTCGTGGCGAATTATTTTTAACTAATAAATTTCTAAAATCATTAATTCATCATTTAAAATAAATGATATAATAATTTCCTTTTTTGAAATTAAAAGTTCAGCTATTTGTTTTGTATTTTTATTGAAAGTCTTTAATATAATGACTTTTGGAGGAGCACCTTTTAGAAGTAATAATTTTTCAAAATCATCATCATGTGTTAGAATAATAAAATTGTTTTTTCTGGCATACTCCCAAATTTCTAAATCTTTTGCAGGTTGATTTACAGGAATATCTTTAGAGTGAAAACAATCAGGAAAATCATTCTCGATAAGTTTGATTATTCTCCAGGAAATATTGGCATCCAAAAGTAATTTCATTATGCTGCAATTATTTTTGTAATATTTTCTCTATTAGCTGCAAAAGCTAAAGCGGCGAGAATATGTTCTTTATTTAATTCAGGAAAATCTTCAATAATTTCTTCGAAAGACATTCCTGTAGAAAGCCAAGAAAGAATATCTGAAACACAAATTCTGGTTCCTGTAATTACAGGCTTGCCAAATCTTATATCAGGATTTATTGAAATCAAATTTTGCCAGTTATTATTCATAATTTTATAATTTAAACAAATTTACAAAATTAAAAATGAATTAGATTTTTAATTTTCTCTCGCAGATTTAGCAAATTAGGTAGATTTTTTATCTCCCAAATCAGCAAAATCTGCGGGAGTTTTTTTGTATTTTTAAATTCTATTAAAACTCCAACCTTTAAACTAAAACAATGAAATATAACAGATGTGGAAGAAGCGGTTTATTACTGCCTGAGATTTCCTTAGGATTATGGCATAACTTCGGTTCAGTAGATAATTTTGAAAATGCGGAAAGTATTGCGGTAGAAGCTTTTGATAAAGGAATTACCCATTTTGATTTAGCCAATAATTACGGTCCGGTTCCAGGTTCTGCAGAGGAAAATTTTGGTAAAATATTATGGCATAATTTTCAGGGAAATCTGCGTGATGAAATTGTGATTTCTACAAAAGCTGGTTATACAATGTGGAATGGCCCTTACGGAGACTGGGGTTCCAGAAAATATTTATTGTCAAGTTTAGACCAGAGTTTGAAACGAATGAGCATTGATTATGTCGATATTTTTTATTCGCACCGTCCCGATCCAGAAACGCCAATTGAAGAAACCATGATGGCACTTGATCATGCTGTTAGAAGTGGAAAAGCCTTGTATGTTGGAATCAGTAATTATTCGGCAGAGCAGACTCGTGCTGCGGTTGATGTTTTAAAACAACTGGGAACGCCTTGCTTAATTCATCAGGCAAAATATTCAATGCTGGAACGCTGGGTAGAAAATGGTTTATTAGATGTTTTAGAAGAAAAAGGAGTGGGTTGTATTGCGTTTTCGCCTTTGGCACAAGGACTTTTAACAGATAAATATTTAAACGGAATTCCCGAAAATTCAAGAGCACATAATCCAAACGGACACTTGAAAGAAAATGAAGTTACACAAGAACGCATTCAGAAATTAATTCAACTGAATGTAATTGCTCAAAATAGAAATCAGTCTTTAGCGCAATTGGCTTTGGCATGGCTGCAAAAAGACAAACGAATTACCTCTGTTTTAATTGGTGCAAGTTCTGTAAAACAATTGTGTAATAATATCGATTGTTTGCAAAATACAGTGTTTGCAGAAGATGAATTGAATGCAATTGAAAAGATTTTAGCATAGCAATAATTCTAACATGTGCATAATCGTAGAGACGCACAGCAGTGCGTCTAACGTCCGGTTTACGTCGCGTATATTCGTTGCGGATAAGACGCACTGCTGTGCGTCTCTACGGAAGATAGGGATGAATAATATTTTTATTTTTTCAATTGTAAACGTCGCGTATATTCGTTGCGCATAAGACGCACTGCTGTGCGTCTTTACGTAAAATAGGGGCTGAATAATATGTTATTTATATTTTATAATATATTGACACAGACTTTTATATGTTCTTAAATTACTTATATGGTTTAAGATTCCTTTATTTTTTCAATTTCAAATTATAATCTTTTACAATTTTTAATGTCGATTTATCCGAAGAAAAAACAGAATTCAAACCTTGAGGTTCCTGCGGAGGGTCTGTTGTTAACGGATCGCCGGGATTCCATTTTCCGTCTTTATTAATTGCTTTTCCTTCACCGCCAAATCCCCAGAAATTTGCTGCTTGCAGCGGACCATTATTTTTAATGCTTTCGGCAACTCGGCTAAAAATATAATTGTAGAAAATATCCCGATTTGCTACGGAAGATCCTGCGATTAAATTTTCATTTTCTCTCGGCAGGCCAAATTCTTCAATAATAATGGGGCGTTTTAAATTGTTTGCGACTTTAATGTGATCGTCAATGTATTTTCCGGCATTTTCTAAAGTTGTCGGAAGTGTTTTTTCGGCATTATCTGCTTTAAACCAATTCCAGTTTTTTGGCCAAATATGCATCGTCAAATAATCGATATTCGGATTCTGATGCGTGCGTTCAAAAATTTCCATGCTGTCATTTGAACTGTTTTTACCTTCAGAACCAGTCGAGATTAAGTGGTTTTTGTCTAAGCTGTCAATTAAATCGACAATGTTATTTAGCCAAACTGTGAATTTTGTTTCGTTTTCTGGAGTAAAAGTTCGGGGTTCATTTCCAACCTGCCAAGCCATAATGGTATTATCTTCGGTATATTTCTTTTTAGAATATGAATTTGTTCTTCCAATAATAAATTTCACATGATTTTCTAAACCTTTCATACAAGGTTCACAACTATGAAATTGTTCTGTATACGACATAAATTGCGGCCACGTATTAGGCGGAATCGCCGGAACCGGAATTGGACCTTTTCCATTCCATTCTAAATATTGTGACATTCCGCCAGACCATTCCCAGTTGTTTGTCAAATACAAAACAGCATACATTTTACGTTTGCTCATTTCACTGATTAAGAAATCAAGTCCGTCCAATAAATCTTCATCGTATTTTCCCTGCTCATACTGCAAAGCCGGACGAACGGTAAAATCGTATTTTCCGCCATCGCCGCCAACTAAAATTCTTAGATTATCGATTCCGTTTTTTTGGAGTAAATCCAGTTCTCTAATTAATCTTTTTCTGTTGCCTACTTTTTTGGAAGCCAATAAACTTCCGTACCAATAATTGGTTCCAATATAAGCATATGGTTTATCACCTTTATAAAATTGGTTTCCTTTTACCGTAATTCGTTCCTGCGCCTGACAAGCGATTGCGGAGAAAATTAAAGCAAAGCTGAGGTGTTTTAGAAATCTGTTTTTCATTGTTTATTTTTTAGTTGTGTGTTAGATGGCACACTGATTTTACTGATTTGAACAGGTAAAAGCAGATTTTTTATTATTTACATTGTTTATAAAATAACCGTGAAAATCCGTTTCATCTGTGTAATCCGTGTGCCATCTAAACAAAAGTATTATTTCGGCATTTCATACATCTTCGGCAGGGAATTCAATAACGCCGATTTTGTTTTGGTACTAAAAGTTTTAAAATCTGCAGCATTTGAAACTGAACCATTCGGAACATAATATCCATCGCTGTTATTGTTCCAAAACATTACATAACTTACCTGAATATCATTTGCTGTTAAAGCATCATATAAATAAGTTGAAAACCAGTTTGTAACTGGCGGAATTGAACTCGTCACTCTGTAACCCGTTTCGGTTAAAGCAGCGATTTTTACTTTCGTTTTAGCAATGTCAGAGATCATTTTCAGTTTTGCATTGGCTTTGCCGGAACCTGTTGTGCCTTGATTGTTGAAATCTCCGTAATTGTCCATTCCCAGAATATCGACGTATTTATCGCCCGGATATCGGCTTAAATAGCTGGTTTCTGTTGTGTATGAGTTGTCTGGAGAAAAGGCATATAAAATGTTGTGAACGCCTTTTGTGTTTTTTAAATAATCAACTGTAAATTGATACGCTTGTTTGTATTCATCGGCAGTGCAGTAATTTGCACCCCACCAAAACCAGCTTCCGTCGAATTCATGAAAAGGTCTGAAAATTATCGGGATCAATTCGCCGTTTGAGCCTTTTAAATTTAAAACTACGCTGGCCACTTTGTCTAATTTTTTCTTGTACCATTCGTGATTAGTTCCGCCAGGTAAAATACTTTTAAAAGCTGTTGCTTTTTCTTGTGCCGACATATCGGCGGCATAAAAAGATTCGTCTTTAAAAGGTTCTCTAATATGCCAGCTAAAGGTGTTGATTATACCTTTCGAGTAAGCGGCTTTTACATCGCTTGTAATTTTTACTTCTTGCTGATAAAACCAGTTATCGGCTTGATTGTTATTGTTTTTGTCGGTAATAAACATAAAATCTGAACCTAAAACGGCAGGATCAAAACCCGTATTTTTTTTGATATCAGAATCTCCGCCTGCATCCTGATAAAAGCCATTAAAAGCATCTTGCTGACCAATGGCCACTTTACTTTGCGCCAGTCTTTTTAAGTTGTAAAATAAAGCGGTGGTTTCTTTAGTTGCATTTGCATCAACCATATAAGTTGGTGCGTTTTGTGTTGTCAACGGATCGCTTTGCGTTGGTGGATCTACTATTATTATAGTTTCGTCTTCTTTTTCGTTATCTGAAGAACAGCTTGCAAATACTAAAATCGAGAAGCTTATGCAGGCTATTTTTAATATTGTTTTTTTCATCTCTTATTTTTCGGTAGTTACTGAGGTTTGTTTTAAATACTCTTCTTCTAAAAGAGTGGTAACTTTTACGTCATCAAAATAAATGGTGCCGTTGGTTTGTGCGAGCGCAAGCATAATGCGGACTTTTTTTGCGTCGGCTGGAATTTTTACCGTTTTTTTATAATTCGTCCATTCGGTTGTTCCTTTTACCTGGGCAAAAGTTTCGGATGTAATTTTTTTATCGGTTAAGGTTGTAAACTCTGCAATTGCTGCACCGGCTTTGTAGGCTTCTTTTTGCTCTTCGATACTTTCAGATTTAATCCAAACGCTGAATTCCAGAGCATAAATGTTTTTTGGAATATTTATCGTTTGGTCAACGGCTTTCCATTCGGCACCAACAAACTGATTGATTGCAACACAGCTTTTTCCTGATTTTTTATCATAAGGAGAAATGTAGGCCGCGTCGCTGCCGTTCCAGTTGACAAACTCATATTCAAAACCTGGGTTTTTGACAAGGTTGCCTTGTGCATTTGTTATTGTATTTAGAAATAATAAACTAAAAAGAAAGAGTGTTTTCATAAGTAATATTTTTAATACAATTGATTGATTATTAGTGGTTAAATATCATTTATAAAAGAATTTTAACACATAGAAACATAGATTTATATTTAGCTTAAAAAAGATTAAAGAAAGAAACTAGTTTCTCACACATAGGCTTATGTGTATTAATGCAAGTGAAACGCCTTTGAAGACAAAGAGAAGCTATGTTTCTATGTGTTTAAATTAATTTCACTCAACGATTTTAATTTTTTTAATCTTTTATTCTCTGAATCAATTCCATACAAGCGCGGCTGTTATGATAAGGGCATTTCCAGAATCCTGCTTTGTCTTTTTCTATTAAAGAATAATCTCTGTAAATTCCCCAAAACCATTCACCGTTTTTAAGATCGAGAATGTATTTTTTTATGAATTTCCAGTTTTTAAAAACGATTTCCAGATAATCTTCATTTCCGGTTAGTTGATAAGCGTTGTAAAAACCAATTAAAGCTTCGGCCTGAACCCACCAATGTTTTTCGGCAATTAATTCGTTTTTTTCAGGATCAAATTCATACCATAAACCTCCGTCAGAATCTAATCCTTCTTTGGTAACTTCGGCAATTTGAACGGCGTGTTTTCTATAATTGGCAACTAAATTTTCATCTTCTAAAATCTCGGCGCATTGCAATAAAAGCCACGCCGCTTCGATATCGTGTCCGTATGAAATTACGTCTGGCTTTTCGATCCAGTTTTCATCAAAAAATAAACGAAGATGCCCGGTTTCGGTATTTATAAAATGCTTTTCAATTGTTTGTAATAATTCGATACTGTTTTTTCGAAGCGTTTCATCTTTCCAGACCTTATACAAATTTGCATACGCTTCAATAATATGCAAATGTGTGTTCATTGTCTTTTTTTCGTTGGCATCTTTATCGCTCAAACGCAAATCGTCAATTGGCTGCCAATTTCTTGTAAAAGCTTCGAGATAGCCTTTGTTTACAGGATCGTAACTGTGTTCCTGAATTTTAAAATATAAATTTTTGGCTATTTCTAAAGCTTTTTCATCTTTAGAAATAGCATAATATTCGGTTAAACCATAAATCGCAAATGCTAAAGCATAGATTTGATTTTTGGTATCTTTTGGTGTTTTGTCAACATTAATGCTCCAAAAAAGTCCGCCAAATTCAGCATCATAAAAATATTTGGAAAGAAAATCAAAAGCTCTTTCGGCAATCTTTTTATGATTTTCTTTTTTGGTGACTTGATAACTTGATGAAAAAGTCCAAAGAATTCTTGAATTCAAAACAGCGCCTTTTTCTGCATTGGCAATTAGGTGATCGTTAAAATCAATCTGACCAATAAAACCTTCGTTTTGAGTATCAAGTGTATGTTTTATCCAATAATTTAAAATAGAATCCAGCTCTGTTGTTAATTCTGTTTTTAGCTGTTTTACAGTTGTACACACGATGCTTAAATTGCGTTATTTTTTTCAATTTGATTGATGATCGTTTCAACAGATCCTGCAGAAATAAAAGTGTCTGCAGGAGTATTGATCACATAATCAACTAATTTTTCTACAGAGGAAACAGCAACGTGCATTCTTGTATCTGATGATGCATAATAAACGTAAACAGTTCCGTCGTTATCTTCAATCCATCCGTTTGAGAATAAAACGTTTGATACATCGCCGACTCTTTCAATTCCTTCAGGTCCCATAAAATGTCCGGCCGGAACGTGTGTTACTTTCGAAATATCATTCAAATCGGTCATGAACATATATAAAGTGTAGCGCAATCCTGCAGCGGTATTACGAACGCCGTGAGCAAGATGTAACCATCCTTTTTCTGTTTTGATTGGGGCAGGGCCAAGACCATTTTTTAATTCGTAAATGGTGTGGTATTGTTTTCCGAAGATGATTTTTTCTTCTTTTACAACTGGATTTGTCATGTCTTCAACATATCCCAAACCAATTCCGCCTCCGCTTCCAACGTCAATAAATCCGTCTTGCGGACGTGTATATAAAGCGTATTTTCCGTTTACGAATTCCGGATGCAAAACAACATTTCGCTGTTGTCCGGTATTTGAAATTAAGTCCGGTAATCTTTCCCAATTTACTAAATCTTTTGAACGTACGATTCCTGCATTGGCTACAGCCGAACTTGTATCGCTTTTTGGTGCTTTTGGATCTTTTCTTTCGGTACAAAAAATACCGTAAACCCAGCCGTCTTCATGGTTGATTAAACGCATGTCGTAGACGTTTGTATCTGGTTCTTCGGTTTGCGGAATTACGCACGGTTTATCCCAAAATTTGAAATTATCGACTCCGTTTGGACTTTCTGCAATGGCAAAAAAAGATTTTCTATCAATTCCTTCAACACGAACTGCCAAAAGATATTTTCCGTTCCATTTCATTGCTCCGGCATTGAAAGCGGCGTTTACGCCAATTCGTTCCTGTAAAAACGGATTTGTTTTTTCGTTTAAATCAAAACGCCAGTTCAACGGAACGTGAGATGCGGTAACAACAGGATTTTTATAGCGTTCATAAATCCCATTTCCAGCATTTTCTTCCGGAGTATTTTTTCGTTCGATTAGTGCTTTATGTTCTTTTTCTAATGCTGCTTTTCGATCCAGAAAAGTAGTCGAAGAGGTTATTGTTGTCATTTTTGATTCGGTATCTGATTTATTTTTATTTTGTTTGGTCTCTTTTTTCGTTTAAATCTTGTTCTATCGTTTGCAGTTTTTCTTCAGATAAAGGATAGAATAATATAAAAGCGACTGATATTGCGGCTGCGATTGCAGGGAGTATGCTTAACATTAATTGAATTCCGTTTTGGGTTACGGCAGTTTGTTCCACATTGGCCTGAAAACCATAATAACCTAAAAGCCATCCGGTTCCGGCACCACCAATGGTCCATCCAAATTTTTGCGACATTGAGGATGCTGAGAAAACCAATCCGGTTGCTCTGCGGCCTTGTTTCCATTCTGAATAATCTGCGCTGTCTGCATACATCGACCAGATTAACGGGAAAATGCAGCCTGCACAAATGCTGATTAAAACCTGAAAACTCATAATTAGGAGAACATCTTCTTTTCCGAAGAAATAGAAGGCTAAACTTAAAATTGAGGCGATTGCCATTGCACCAAAAAAGGTGTTCTTTTTACCCATTTTATTGGCGATAGGAGTGGCGATAATTACGCCGATAATATTTGCCGCTTGTCCCAAAACCAAATAAATGGAAGTTGGCGTCATGTGGAAATCTGTTCCAAAAAGCGAGAAATCAAAATTTACGGAGCTGCTTACATAATATTTAAAATAGTAAACTGCGGCACCGTCTCTAATGGAATTGAAAACTAAAGTTCCAATTCCGGCGCCTAGTAAAATCCACCACGGTTTATTTTTTAATAAATCTTTTAAATCTTCTTTTAAGTTAGATTGTTCGTTTTCAATAGGTTTTACTCTTTCTTTTGTAAATAAAAAACAAGCCCAGAAAAATGCTGTTGTAATTACTCCAAAAACAATAATTGTTGCCAGCCAGCCTGTTTTAGAATTTAGGCTTCCGCCGAAATAATTGACAAGCGGTTCAATTAACCAAAGTGCCAAAAGACTTCCGCCAAAGGCAAAAACCATTCTGTAGGATGATAATGTGTTTCTGTCTTTTCTGTCAGATGACATTACGCCTAAAAGTGATGCGTACGGAACGTTGATTAAGGAATAAATCATCATCATTAAGGAGTAGGTTACGTAGGCGTAAATTATTTTTCCTTTTTCGTCAAAATCCGGTGTGTAAAAAGTTAAAACTCCAATTACAGCAAAAGGAATTGCAACCCATAAAAGATAAGGTCTGAATTTTCCCCATTTAGTTTTTGTTCTGTCGGCAATGATTCCAACAATTGGATCAAAGCAGGAATCCCAGATTCTGGTAATCAGGAACATGGTTCCTACAACGGCAGGCGCCAATCCGAAAACGTCGGTATAGAAAAACAGAAGATACATACTAAAGATTTTCCAGAACATAGATGACGCGGCGTCTCCAAGTCCGTAACCGATTTTTTCTTTTAAACTAATTTTGTCGTGCATTGGTTATTTTTTAAAGGTTGTAAAGTTTAATTTGGGGCAATTATTTTAATGTTTCGTTGTGTTGTTTTTTGACGCGGATAAAACGGATTTACTTCGTAAAAACGCGGATAAAAACAGATTTTATTTTTGAATTCTTTGGCACGCAGATGACGCGGATTTTTAATTTTTAATTCTCAATTTTTAATTTTTTTAATGTCTTTTTCAAATAGAGTTTTGTCGAGATTGTAATAATCAATGAAATCTTTTTCGCTTTTTTGACCTTTGAATGGTGCGTAATAATGCATTTTTTGTTCTTTTTCCTGCCAGCCGTGATTTCTCCATAATAAAACATAGGATATTTTATAATCGCCAATTGCTTTTGAGAAAGTTCCTGTCCACCATTTTGGGTCAGGAATCGCTTCGTAACCCGCTTCGGCAACGGCAATTAATTTATGTTTTTCTAAACCAATTTCGTTTAAGATTTTTAGCTGATTTTGAACTTCTTCAATAAATTTTGTTCCTTCTTTATCATTGTTGTTTTGATACGAATCGAAACTTAAAATATCGGCAAAATCATCTCCGGGATAATTCGTTAGAAAATCTTCTTTTGAGCTGAAACTTCCTGTGTTGTATACATAGATTAAATTATGTACGCCTTTTTTTTGCAGGTATTCAAATGTAAATTTCCATACGGTCTTAAATTCTTCAGGTGTGCAATTTCCTTTTCCCCACCAAAACCAGCCTCCGGAAAGTTCGTGATACGGTCTAAACAGAATTGGAATATTTTTTCCTTTTTTATCTTTTAAGGATAGAAGGAAATTCGCCGCTTTATCTAACCATGCAATAAATTTTTGATGATTTTCTCCGCCTGGTAAAATTGTTTTTAGAGAATTTGGCGTATTATCCCACGCACTTTTTCCGGTTGCAGGATTATCAAAATGCCAGCTTATAGTTGAGATTCCGCCTCTTTCGTTGGCCTCAATAATATATTGTTTTATTTTGGCGAATGGAATTCCGTCTATATTATTGGCATTGTCTTTTTCTAAACCTGCAATGTCCCAGCCGTAAAGAGCTGGATAATCTCCCACAACATCTTTTATGTCGCTTCTTCCGTTTTCATATTTCCAGTTTACGCCGTATGCTAAATCATCCTGATGTCCAAAAAGATAACCGCTTTGTGTAAGCTGATTCAGTTTTTTATACAGAGAAATGGTTTCAGGTGTTGCTTTTTTATCTGAAAGTGACAAATTCGTATTACTATTAATAGACTGTGCAGAACATGAAGTTCCTAGTAATGCGGTGGCTAAAAGATTAAAAAAGTATTTTTTCATTTTCGAAAATATTGTTTTTCAGTGCGTTCTCAATTTCTGATTTGAAATTGTCAACTTGCTGCTGAAACTGAATTTGTCTATTTGTGATTCGGTATTGTTTTCCTTATAAAATTATTAAAACTATAAAAAGTTTAAGTATTAAAAATGATTAATGTTTATTATTAATACTGATTTTGTAAAGTTGATAATTCTATTTTTCAAAGATAAATGTATGTTTATAGCGTAATTAATATTATTTTATCAATTATATATCATATTATTGCAGGAAAAAATCAACTGATATCATTTAAAAACAGTTTTAAGAGATGAGTACTGCTAAAAATTTTTATAGAGAAATCGCTCCGCTTTCTGCCGGAGATAGTTTTTTGGTGTTTGACAGAGTTAAAGATAGTTTTGATTTTCCGGTTCATTATCATCCTGAATTTGAGATCAATTTTATTTTAAACGGAAAAGGGGTAAGGCGTGTTGTAGGTGATAATATTGAAGAAATTGATAATGTTGAATTGGTTTTGATTGGACCAAATTTATACCACGGCTGGGAATTAAATAAATGTACCAATAAAAAAATACACGAAATTACGATTCAGTTTCATAATGATTTATTTCATGAATCTTTGCTGGCCAGACGTATTATGAATCCAATTCGGGATATGTTTAACAGATCTATTCATGGAATTTTATTTTCTAAAAAAACTGCCGAAGAATTGACGCCAAGATTGGTAAGGCTTTCTAAATTAGACGGTATGGACTATTTCCTGGAAATTACTTCCTTATTATATGATCTTGCCAATTCGAGAAATCAGCGTTTACTTTCTACTTATACTGTTGATTATGATAAGTTTGATGATTATGATAAAATGAAATTGGTTTACGAATATGTACAAAAACATTTCGCTGATAAAATTACTTTAGATGATGTGGCGAGTGTTGCGAGCATGTCTATAATTTCTTTTAATCGTTTTATTAAAAAGCGTACGGGAAAAACTTTTGTCAATTATATTAATGATATCCGCATAGGATATGCTGCCCGCTGGCTTGTTGAAAAAGATATGAGCGTTTCTGAAGTGGCTTTTAAATCTGGCTTTAATAATATTGCGAACTTCAATCGTAGCTTTAAGGCTATTAAAAACTGCACACCTAGTCAATATCGTGAGGATTTTTCTGGATTAAAACGTATTTTGTAGTGATACTTTTTTTGCACAAATAAATATTATTTTTAACGAAAACGTTTGATTTTTACGATTTCGTTAACTTTTCTTTATAATTTGTGGTTGTTAAGGGTTGCTTCATTGCGAATAATTCAATATTTATATGGTTTTATTTTATTATGTGTTTTTTTAAGGAGATATAGTAAAAATATTATCATTAAATGATGTAATACTATCGATTTGATAATCTCATCTGTTATAGATTTGTTAAATAATTTCGAAGTAAAAGATACCCTTACTGCTGAATTATGAATTGAACAAATTTAAACTAACCAAACACTTATTATGAAAAAACTAATGACTAACTTTATTCATTGGAAGGCTAACCACAGAGCGGTTCCTCTGATTTTATTTTTGTTACTGACAAGTAATTATATTGCTGCTCAGGTTAAAGTATCGGGAACGGTATCTGATGAAAAAGGTTTATCGATTCCTGGTGCCAATATTTCGATAGCAGGATCAAAGACAACAACTTCAACTGATTTTGACGGAAAATATTCTATTGATGTTCCTGCAAATGGAACTTTAGTATATTCTTTTATTGGATTTAATACGCAAAGAGTTTCAGTTGATGGTAAAAAAACAATCAATGTAATTTTAAAATCAAGTGCTGAAGACTTAAAAGATGTCGTTGTAATTGGTTACGGAACACAAAAGAGAAAAGATGTAAACAGTGCTATTTCCAGTATTAGTTCAAAAGATATTGAAAACCTAAAAGTTGCTTCGTTTGATCAAATGATGCAGGGTAAAGCAGCGGGGGTTGTTGTAAATAGTAACTCTGGTGAGCCGGGAAGTAACGTTTCGGTAAGAATTAGAGGGGTTTCATCTTTAACAGGAACAAACGAACCTTTATATGTAATTGATGGTGTGCCAATTTCGGGAGATGCAAGAAACTCATCAACTTCTGGAAGAAATGCTCAGGGAAATTCTAACTTTTCTAATAATGGTAATATCACGCAAAGCCCTTTAGCGCTAATTAATCCAAGTGATATTGAATCTATTGATATTTTAAAAGATGCTTCGGCAACAGCTATTTACGGTTCTCGTGGTGCAAATGGTGTTGTAATTGTAACTACAAAATCTGGTAAAAAAGGTACTGGTAAATTATCTTTCGAGAATTCTTATACTATAAGTAACCTGCCAAAGAAACTTCATTCAATGAATTTGCAGCAATATGCGGCGCATCAAAATGCTTTATCTTCAGTTTATGATCCAACTTCTTACAGACCGGAATTTGCTCATCCTGAACTTTTAGGAAAAGGTACTGACTGGCAGGATGCTATTTATGAAACTGGATTTATGAGTTCTAACCAGCTTTCTTTTTCAGGTGGTAAAGAAGGAGTGAATTATTACATTTCTGGAGGAGTTTTAAATCAGGAAGGTATTGTTATCGAATCAGGATTTAAAAGATACAATTTTAGAGCAAACATTGATGCTAAAGTTAATTCGTTTATAAAAGTTGGGGTTAATGTAAGCGGTGCAATTACTGATGAAAAATTAACGCTAAACGGACAGTTTAACGGAGTTGTGGCGACTTCATTATTAGCAACTCCGGATGTTGCGGTTAGAGAACTTTCGGGAGCTTTTGCCGGCCCGCCTGCTGGTGGAGCAACATCATTTGTTAATCCGGTTGCGACTTCTTTATTAGGATCAAATACTTTGGTTAGAAAAAATTACTCAGGAAATTTCTATACTCAGGTTGATATCGTAAAAGGTTTGGATTATCGTTTTGAAGCGGGTGGTTATATCTATGACAATTTAGGAGAAAGATTTGACCCAATGTATTCTTTAGGAAATGCGGTAAAAAGCTTTGCTAATTTATATCACAATCCTTCTACGGGTAATTCATGGAACTTAAAAAACATGCTTACTTACAGAAACACTATTGGCAGACATAATTTTACGATTCTTGCAGTTCAGGAGTCAAACAGAGCACATTGGGAAGGATATACAATAACAGGTTATGGTTATAAAGATAATAACGATAAATCATTAGCGGCTTCTGATTTATCAAAAGCGGTTACAAGCGGAGTTTACTCAGGAACTCAGACTTTGGCTTCTTATTTAGGAAGGGTGGTTTATGATTTTGGTGATAAATACAGTGTTACCGGAGCAGTTAGAACAGATGGATCTTCTAAATTTTTCGTAGGAAATAAATGGGGTGTTTTTAGTTCTGCGAGCGGTTCATGGAAACTTTCTCATGAGGATTTTATGGAAAGTACCAGAAAATATGTTGATAATATAAAATTAAGAGTGGGATGGGGACAAACTGGTAATAACCAGATTGGTAATAATCTATACGATTCTAACCTGCATTTAATTAATAGTACAATGGGAACGTCTTACCTGCCATCAAATACAGCTAATAAAGATTTGAAATGGGAAACTCAGGAGCAGACCAACTTAGGATTAGATTTCACTATGTTTGATTCTAAACTTTCTGCAACGATCGATGTGTATCAAAAAGTTTCTAAAGATTTCTTGTATCAGGTTCCTTTGCCAAACTTCCTTTCTGGAGGCGGTGATTATGAAGGTGGTGTAAATCCTCCATCTTTTAACCTTGGAAGTATGAAAAACAGAGGTATTGAGGTTACACTTAATTATACACAGCAATTCACGCCAAACTTTTCATGGAATGCAAGTGCAAACTTTACAAAATATGAAAATGAAGTTACGAATATGGCGGGCTTAAACATTGTAAAAACAATGGGAACATTGGCTTATAATACGGTAACGGTATCAAGGACTCAGGAAGGTTTACCAATAGGTTCATTTATAGGTTATCAAGCAACAGGAATTTACAGAACAGACGAGGATTTATTGACTTACGGACACGAAACTGCTGGAGGAACAAAAGTTGTATTAAAAAACGGAACCAATTCATTATTGCCAAACTTTGTAAAAGGAGATGTTATTTATAAAGATCAAAATAACGATGGTATTATTGATACTAAAGATTTAGTTACGATTGGAAATCCAAATCCAAAATTCACTTACGGATTTACAAACAACTTTAAATACAAAAATGTTGATTTGTCTATTTTCCTTCAGGGAACTGCCGGAAACAAACTGATGAATTTAACTCGTATGTCTGGTACTTTGAATAGTAATTTAGGAACTAATTATTTAACAGATGCTGCTGATTTTTATTCTGCAGATAATTTAGATGCTTCACTGCCTAGACCTTCTGCTTACAATGATATCAACAATGCAGTTTCTTCAAGAATTATCGAAGACGGTTCTTACTTAAGAATTCAGAATGTAACTTTAGGATATTCACTTCCTTCTGACATCATCTCAAAAATAAAATTGACAAGATTGAGAGTTTACGCTTCTGGACAAAACTTATACACTTTTACCAAATATAAAGGATACGATCCTGAAGTTGGTTCTTATAATCAGGATGCATTATTATCTGGTGTTGATAATGGTCGTTATCCTGTGCCTAGACAAATATCTTTTGGTTTTAATGTTGAATTTTAATACGAAATTAATATGAAAAATATAATAAAAAGAGGTGGTGCCGTAGCTTTGACACTACTGATGTTAATATCTTCTTCTTGCTCTCAGGACTTTTTAGATGTGCCTGCAGAAGGAGTGCCAACAATAGGAAACTATTACGATTCTGATGTAAAACTGGATAATGCTAGTAACGGACTTTACGGAATTGTTTGGTTTAATATGAACAAGGAAGGTTTTTATGGTATTACAGATGTTATTTCTGGTAATATGTATGCGGGACCTTATAATGAGTTTGGTAAATTTACAGACTTGAGTTTTACTAATTCACAATCTTTTATTGGTGATTCATGGAGATCTTGTTTTGGAGCTGTTGCAAATTGTAACACCTATATAGGTTTACTGCCTCAAAGTGTTGGGCCGGATGTAAGCAGTGAAGCGTTAAACAATGCTTTAGGTGAAATGCATTTTATCAGAGCTTTTTCATATTTCTTTTTGGTAAGATTATGGGGAAATGTGCCTATTATTGAAAACAATGCCGATTATTCTAAGAATTTTGTGATTCCAAGTAATCCTGTAGCAGACGTTTACACTTTTATAGAGAACGATTTGAAATTTGCAATTGCTAATTTAAGATCTAAAAACAGAGGTTCTGATTATGCTTCAAATGCACACGTTTCGAGTGGTTCTGCAAAAGCATTATTGGCAAAAGTATATTTGTATCAAAAGAAATATGAATTAGCAAGAGCCATGGCCCAGGAAGTAATCAACAGCGGAGAATTTAAATTATTAGGCGGAGATGAACTTCCAACAAAATCTTTTGCTGACTTATGGCTTCAAAAAAATAATAATAATGAAGAGTCTATCTTTTCATGGCAATGGACTGGTGCAGGAACGTACTTTGAAGGAAACTTTTCAAACACATTATTTGCTCCAGAGAACAGA
Organism: Flavobacterium sp. NLM; assembly: GCF_002210235.1. Taxonomy (NCBI): domain Bacteria; kingdom Pseudomonadati; phylum Bacteroidota; class Flavobacteriia; order Flavobacteriales; family Flavobacteriaceae; genus Flavobacterium; species Flavobacterium sp. NLM. The sequence goes on along the minus strand of NZ_LIAC01000009.1, from coordinate 141,594 downwards.
TTAGTAGAAACTTCCTATTCAGGACAAATTGCACCGTCTCAGGATTTAATTCATAATGTTTATGAGCCGGGCGATAAAAGAAGAGCAGAAACATTTATGCTTCCTGGAGATTATTATCCAAACTTAACATATGCACAAACACTTGCAGTAGATTCTCCAAAACTTTTAGGATATACTTTTGAAGAAGAAAACGAAGCTCAGAATTCTGGAGCTGGTTTGAAAAAATATGTAATAGGAAAAGAAAATTTACCAATTACAGGGCCATTTAACGCACCATTTAATGGAGAAAGCAGCATGAACAGTTATATGATGCGTTATGCTGAATTATTGTTGATTCATGCCGAAGCTATTTTAGGTTCTCAAACCGGAAGCACTTCTGATCCTGCAGCTTTAAAATCATTCAACGCAGTTCGTAAAAGAGCAGGTCTTCCAATAAAAGCTTCTATTTCATTTGATGATATTTTTAAAGAAAGACGTGCAGAATTAGCTTGCGAAGGAGATTATTACTTTGATTTAGGACGTTTGCCATTTGCAAAAGCAAAAGCAATTTTAGAAGCTCAAAACAGAGGAGATAAAGAAACGCCAAAACACATTACAATTTCGGCAACAAATCTTTTACTGCCTTATCCGGCAGATGATTTAATTAAAAATCCAAAATTAACAGAAGTAGCACCGTATACTTTTAAATAATTTTTAAAAATAAAAATATGAAAAATATAAAAATTGTTTCGTTAGCAGCATGCATGGCATGGATGTTATCTTTAATGCTTTTTACTTCATGCTCAAGTGATGACAGCAGCGCTGAGGCTTCTACTGGTGCGCCTATAATAGAGTCTGTTATGCCTTCTGGTTATAATGCAGATGGAACCCTTAAACCTTTAACTCCGGTAACATTAGTAGATCCAAAAAACTATTATGTAATTCACGGAAAAGGATTGCTTACCACAAAAAAAGTATACTTTAATGATTTCGATACTTATTTCAGACCAACATTTGTAACAGATACAGATATCATTATATTGGTTGATGAAGATACGCCTTATGCGAATGCTTCTAATCAGTTAAAAGTGGTTACAGATAGAGGAACTGTTGTTTATAATTTGACAGTTGCGCCTCCGGTACCTACATTTAGTGGTTTTAATTCTATCAATTGTGCAGAGGGTGATCAGGTAATAATAAAAGGTAAATATTTCTTAAATCCTGTAGTTACTTTGGCAGAAACAGCAACACAGCCTGCAGTTCCTGTTACCGTAGTATCTTCAACTTTAGAGCAAATCGTAGTTAAAATCCCGGCAAATGCAAATCACAGATATCTTTCTGTTGCCAATATATCCGGAGCAGCCGTATCAAAAGAAGCGATAGGAACAGCCTTGTATGATGATATATTATATGGTATGCAATGGGGAGGCCCATGGGCAGGCAAAGGTGTTAATTTTGCTTATGACAAAGATTCTTATCAAGGCGAAAAATCATGGCAGTGGGAATTTGGTCAATGGGATGGAGGAAACTGGGGCTTCAATGTCGATTTAACTCCATATAAAGCATTACGTATTGCTATAAAAGGAACAAAAACCGGACGCGTTAATTTTAGTGTAAATGGCGGTGTAAATTATGTTTTACCTGTTACAAGTACATGGGTTTATCTTGAAATTCCTTTTAGCGATTTAGGAAACCCTACAAGTCTTACTATGCTTACCTTCCAGGAATCAAATAATGACGGCGGTAATACGGTATTATTTGATGATATAGGATTCGTATTAAAATAAATAAATTACCGAGTTGAGTTAGTTTAAGATATTCCCTAATTGAAAAGTTAGGGAATATCTTTTTATAATGTCTTTTTAAATTTTATAAAATGAAGAAAATTATTTTAGGATTAGCTTTATGTGTTTCTTTTTTTGGCTTCAGCCAGGGAAATACACATACACAAGCAGCAGGAAAATTTGAAGGTTTAGCCATGACACCGCCAATGGGCTGGAATTCGTGGAATACATTTGCAACAAACATTGACGAAAAATTAGTAAAAGAAACAGCGGATATAATGGTTTCATCCGGATTGGCAGCGGCAGGTTACAATTATATTGTATTAGATGACGGCTGGATGACGAGAGAACGTGATGCAAATGGAGATTTAGTTCCAGATCCCGTTAAATTTCCAAGCGGAATGAAAGCGCTGATTGATTATGTACACAGCAAAGGCTTAAAATTTGGCTTATATAATTGTGCCGGAACGCAAACCTGCGCCGGATATCCGGGAACTCGTGGTTACGAATATCAGGATGCCCGTTTTTATGCTAAATTAGGAATCGACTTTTTAAAATACGATTGGTGTAACACTAAAGGAATAACTGCGCCAGAAGCGTATACAACCATGAGTAATGCATTAAAAACGGCTGGAAGACCAATTGTTTTCAGTCTTTGCGAATGGGGCGATAATCAGCCGTGGGACTGGGGAAAACCTGTTGGAAATCTTTGGAGAATTTCGGGAGATATTTATCCTTGTTTTGACTGCGAATTCAAACATCCTGAAAATTGGTCGTCTTGGGGATTTATGAAAATCGCCGAAATGCGAAAAGACATTCGTAAATATTCCGGCCCTGATCATTGGAATGATTTTGATATGATGGAAGTTGGAAACGAAATGAACGATACCGAAGATAAATCGCATTTTGCTATGTGGTGTATGCTTTCGTCGCCATTATTTACAGGAAACGATTATAGAAAAATGTCTAAAGAAACGCTGGCGATTTTAACCAATAAAGAATTAATCGCCGTAAATCAGGATAAATTAGGAATTCAGGGTTTCAAACATTCAGCAGAAGATGGTTTAGAAGTTTGGGTTAAACCTCTATCAGACGGAAATTGGGCCGTCACTTTTTTAAACAGAAGTGAGGTTTCTAAAAAAATTAATTTCGATTGGAAAAAGAATGCAATAAAAGATGTAGATTTCGGCTATGAAGCTGATTTTAATAAAACTACATTCAAATTAAAGAATCTTTGGACAAATAAAGATTCAGGAAATACGAAAAAGAATTTTACAGCAGAATTAGCTTCACATGATTGCATAACATTAAAATTGTCTCTTTAAAATTTAAATTTATGATGAGGTTTAAAAAATTAACTACGATTTTATTCTTATTAGTATGCTGCTTAGCACAAGCACAATTTGTGAAAAAACATGGTCAATTAAGTCTTCAGGGAACTCAATTAGTAGATAAAAACAATGAACCCATTGTTTTGCGAGGATTAAGTTTCGGGTGGCATAGTATGTGGCCGAGATTTTATAACGAAAAAGCTGTAAGCTGGCTAAAAAAAGATTTCAATTGCAATGTTGTACGTGCCGCAATGGGAATCGAACTTGGAGATTACTCTTATACTAATGATCCTCAGTTTTCAAAAGAAAAAATAGAAGCCGTAATTAATGGTGCCATAAAATCTGATATCTATGTAATTATCGATTGGCACAGTCATAATGTTAATTTAAAACAAGCAAAAGCATTTTTTGCAGAAATGTCTCAAAAGTACTCCAAGTATCCTAATATAATATATGAGATATTTAACGAACCCGATTATGAAACCTGGTGGGAAGTAAAAACCTACGCCGAAGAAGTAATAAGCGTGATTAGAGAAAATGACCCCAACAATATTATATTAGTAGGATCACCGCATTGGGATCAGGATGTTGACCTTCCGGCAGAAGATCCAATTTTAGGATACAATAATATAATGTATACCATGCACTTTTATGCCGCAACGCACGGGAAAGAATTAAGAGACCGTACAGATCAGGCATTAAAAAGAGGTATTCCTATTTTTATCTCTGAATCTGCCGGGATGGAAGCTTCTGGCGACGGACCTTTAAATCTAAGAGCATGGCAGGAATATATTGACTGGATGGAATCAAAAAAGTTAAGCTGGATTACATGGTCAGTTTCAGATAAAGATGAAACTTGTTCCATTTTACAAAAAACGGCAAAATCTGATGGAAAGTGGAAAGATGAAGATTTAAAAGAATCCGGAATTAAGGTTCGTGAATTTTTAAGAAAATATAATACGCAAGAATAAAAAAACTCTTTTATATAATAAGGAAGCCTGTTCAAATTTGAACAGGCTTTTTTTGTTTTATGAACCATTTTTTGAGTCTTGAATTACATCTTCAATAGTTGTTTTTAGTGATTTATTTTTGTAGGAATTTTTCATTAAGCTTTGATGTTGTTGGTTTTTGGAAGATTAATGTCTTTATTTTTAGTTTTATGTTTTATTTTTAAATGTACCCCTAAAAAAATATGGGGTAATACTTTTTAAAAGTATTTTTAAGATGATTTTAAGTCTTTTTTTAGTATATTAATTTAGTTTAACCCTTGTTTTTTGGTTTAAAACATGAAAAATGTGTTGTTGAATTTTCAAAAACAAAACGCTATAAATGTCAAATAACGATTATTGGCAGTTTAATTTTTGTAATCCATAATTCTTCGCTATAAAAGCCAAAAAAGTACTTTCCAATTATTCTACTCATACAAAAGTTAATAAATTCGCTAATGAAAATGAAGAGGTTTTAGGGGGAGATTCAAGGTTTTAAAAAATGACTTATACTATTAAATAGATATATAAACGATTAACTAACCAAAATCAAATTAATAACTAAAAACCAATTAACACATGAAAAAAGTATTTTACATTTTAGCTGCCACTTTAACGAGTTCTTTTGCTTTTGCACAAGAGGATGAAAAAGCAACTTCACCAGCAACTACATGGGGAGGGTCTGCGGACGCTTACTATAAATATGATTTTTCTAAACAAATGAACGGATTAACGAGCTTTACCAACTCTCAGGATTCGTTTGAATTAGGAATGGCTTCGATTGAAGCAAGTCATACTTTCGGAAAAGCTTCTGTTTTTGTAGACTTAGGTTTCGGAAAAAGAGCAGGAGAATTCTCATACAATGAAACAACAGATAAAGATATAAACGCTAAATTTTTAATTAAACAATTATATTTCACTTACCAAATTACAGAAGAATTTAAAGTTGTTGCCGGTAGTTTTGGTACACACATAGGTTATGAAGTATTAGATGCCGTAGACAATAAAAACTACAGTATGTCTTATGCTTTCTCTTATGGGCCATTCTTTAATACTGGGGTTAAAGCACAATATACAGCTGGTAAATTCACTGCTATGTTTGGTATAACTAACCCAACAGATTTTAAATCGGCAATGGATGCTGGTTCTACACAAAAAACGTATATCGGACAAGTAGGTTTTGTGGGTGATACAGGAAGTGCTTATTTAAACTTTACATCAGGAAGTACAAATCCAATTCCTGGAAGTACAATACCAGTATCAAACGAAAATAAAACTCAGTTCGATTTGACTGCTTCTAAAACAATAAGCGACAGTTTCGGACTTGGATTTAATGCAACTTACGCTAAAACGAAACATGATTTCGATAGTACTTTAGATGGAGAGTGGTTCTCATTAGTGGGATATGCAAATTATTCATTCAGTCCGTCTTTGCTTTTAGCATACAGAGTTGAATATTTTGATGCAAAAGATGCTGCTCCAAGTTTAGGAACATTAACTGGATCTAATGTATTTGCAAACACAGTTTCATTAAACTATAAAGTTGGAAAACTAACAATAATTCCTGAGTTAAGATACGATGCTGCTTCTGAAGATATTTTCTTAGACAGCGATGCTGTTCCAACAGGAGGATCATTCTTCGCCTTACTTGCTACAACATACTCTTTCTAGAGATAAAGATTGATATTTTTTTTTTTTTTTGGAGCTGTCGAAACATACTAATGTTTTGGCAGCTTTTTTATTAGATTTTATTTGCCACAGATTAAAAGGATTAAAAGGATTTTTTTTCTGCCACGAATTTCACGAATTTTCACGAATTAAATTTTGCTTAATTTTTTTATATCATTACACAAAGTATCGTTAATGAAATTTCTTAACAGAAACCTTGAAATTCATTTCTTGCATACAGTTTACACCACAAATAATTAGTGAAAATTCGTGAAATTCGTGGCAAAAAAAACACCAACCCAAAGAGTAAAAAATCTTTTTAATCTTTTTAATCTGTGGCAAAACTTAAATTACCAGCATAAAAAAAGCGCATTTCTAAACCTTTAGAAATGCGCTTTTTATGTCTTTTAAAAAACTATTTATTGCAGTTGTTTTTTGTATATAGAATATATCGTATCAATTGTTTTGCGGTCAAGCGTTGCAGTTGCATCTGTTTGAATATAATGCAGTTTAAAAGCCTGAATAGCTGCAGAAAGATTCTTTGTATTATAACCAATAATTCTCAATGCAGGTTCGATTTTAAAGTCGAACGGCGCTTCTTCGAGAACTTCGTCTGGCCAGATTCCAAAACCTTTTTCTGCTAATGTTTTCCACGGAAATAAAGCACTAGGATCTTGTTTTCTTCCCGGAGCAATATCAGCATGACCTAAAAAGTTTTGAGTTGGAATATTGTAATCCTTTTTAAGTTTTGTCAATAATGCCACTAAACTGTTGATTTGAGCCTCTGTAAAAGGTTTAAAACCATTATTGTCTAATTCAATTCCTATAGAAGAAGAATTTAAATCAGTATTTTTCCCCCAGGTTGATGCTCCCGCATGCCACGCTCTTAAATAATCGTTCAGCATTTGAACCACTTTTCCATTCTCAGAAATCACATAATGAGCACTAACCTGAGTTTTAGTTTTAGTAAAAGTGTTTATAGTCTGCTGAACAGAATCCTGAGCAGTATGATGAATGATAACAAAACTTGGTTTTCTTAAATTGAAATTTACAGTTCCAATCCATTCTGTGCTAATGCCATTCAATAAAGCAGTTGAACCTGTTTTAGACAATGTATCTTTTATAATACCCAATTGCGAAGCATAAGTAGTATCAATAATCAACGGACTTACTGGAGGAATTGTTTGTGCTTCTTTGCTTGTAATTTGATTCTCTAAGGTCTTTAATTGCTGGTCATAAGCTTTTTCAGTATGCTTATATGGATTTGTTGAGCAAGAAGTAATGATAATTGCTAAAAACAAATAACAAAAATGTTTTTTTGCCATGGTTGGTTACATTTTTTAATAGAATTAGAACAATTATTCCTGAACTTTTTCAGCTGGTTTTTCTTCTTCCTTATTATCTTTTGAATCTTTATCTTTTTTCTTTTTTGATTTTGACTTTTTAATTTCTTTAAAGTCAGCCATAAAGTTTTTGTACTTCTCGATTTGATCAGGATTTAAAAAAGCAGTTATTTTTTTGTCCATGCTTTCTTTTAGAGCTTTTAACTGCTCCATTTTCTCGTCCTGGCTGCTGCTTTCATTTTTTATAAGAATTCCTTGTTCTCTCAAACTTTCAGAAAAAACATTTGTAATCGCAATTACCTGGAGTTCATCAAGATTTACAACAGGTTTCATTTGTTCAACGATCTTACCGGCAGTTTCCTCAACAGGTATTTCTTTAGGTTTGCTGGTATTGCCTTGCGGACCTCCCATCATGCTTCTGTCCATGCCCATTCCGCCGCCTCTTCCGTAACCGCCGCCACCATAGCCATTGCCGTAACCATTACCATATCCGTTTCCGTATTGAGCCGAAGCAAAATTGAAACAGAATAATGTAAAAACTAATAGAATTAAGTTTTGAGTAGCTTTCATAAAGTTGTTTTGTCTAAGGTTAGCACTAGTTTTACGGTAAATTTAAGCAGGTTCTCCGTATAAATCAAATTCTGTTGCTTCAATTATCTTGATATTAACAAATTCGCCTGTTTTTACGTAATGTTTAGATGCATCTATTAAAACTTCGTTATCAACATCCGGACTGTCAAACTCCGTTCTTCCCACAAAATGTGCACCTTCTTTTCTGTCAATAATACATCTAAAAACTTGTCCAACTTTCTCTTGGTTCAAATCCCATGAAATCTGCGATTGTAATTCCATGATTTCATTCGCTCTTGCTTGTTTTACATCATCCGGAACATTATCCTCTAATAAATAAGCATGCGTATTTTCTTCATGAGAATAAGCAAAACAACCCATTCTGTCAAACTTCATTTCCTGAACAAAATCTTTTAAGATTTCGAAATCTTCCTGCGTTTCACCAGGATATCCAACAATTAAAGTCGTTCTAATTGCCATTCCGGGAACAGCAGCACGAAAATCTTTTAATAATTGTGTTGTTTTAGCCTGAGTTGTACCGCGACGCATCGATTTCAAAATTGAATCTGAAATATGCTGCAACGGAATATCAATATAATTACAAATCTTAGGTTCGCGTTTCATTAATTCCAAAACATCCATTGGGAAACCAGTAGGATAAGCATAATGCAGACGAATCCACTCAATTCCTTCAACAGCTGCCAGAGCTTCTAACAATTCTGCCAGATTTCTCTTTTTATAAAGATCTAAACCGTAATACGTTAAATCCTGAGCAATCAATATTAATTCTTTAACGCCATTTTTAGCTAAACCTTGTGCTTCCTTAACTAATTTTTCAATTGGCTGCGAAACGTGAGAACCACGCATTAACGGAATTGCACAAAAACTGCAAGGTCTGTCACAGCCTTCGGCGATTTTTAGGTAAGCATAATTTTTAGGAGTTGTAGTTAATCTTTCCCCTAATAATTCATGTTTATAATCAGCTCCTAAAGCTTTCAATAATTGAGGTAATTCAGTAGTACCAAAATATTGATCAACATTTGGGATTTCTTTTTCTAAATCAGGTCTGTAACGCTCAGATAAACATCCGGTTACAAAAACTTTATCAACTAATCCCTTATCTTTTTTGTCTGCATATTCCAAAATCATGTTTACTGATTCCGCTTTCGCATTATCAATAAAACCACAAGTGTTAATTACAATAATGTTTCCTTCATCTTTAGTTGCCTCATGAGTTACTTCTTTTCCGTTTGCACGAAGCTGACCCATAAGTACTTCACTATCATATACATTTTTTGAACACCCAAGAGTGATTACGTTAATTTTGTTCTTTTTTAAAGACTTGGTTCTCATACTTTTATAAATTGGAGTGCAAAATTACACTTTTTTATTCAAACACCGCTTGTTTCGGTTTCTTTTAGGTGTTTTTTATGAAGGGATTCTTAATGTTTTGTGGTAAAAAAAATCCGCCAAGTAAAAACCTGACGGAAATTTCCATTCATCTATTTAATTTTAATTACAATTCAAATAATAAAGTCAAAGAAACATTATTCAGTGTTGAGTTAATTTTTGCTCCGTCAGTAAATCCTTGAGAAAAGAATCCTTGATTAGATTTTCTTTCTGCATACGCATAAGCCAAGTCTAGTTTAGTTGCTCCAAAGTTGTACCCTAAACCTGCAGAAAAACTGTTTAAGTCTCCAACTGTAGTTCCGTTTTTATAAGGACTTCCTTCAAAACGATATCCTCCTCTAAGGCTTAACTGTTTTATTTTAAATTCAGCTCCAACCCTTAATTCTCCATTAGTGGTTAATTGATCGCTTATGTAGCCATTTGTAGTTCTAAAATCTGGATCATTTGTTGGTTTAAATTTTGCATTACTGTAGTCTTTGATAGAGTAGTCAACACTAATTAAACCTGATTTACCAAATATGTAAGCTCCACTAAAAGTAAATTTTCCCGGAGTTTGTAAAGTGTAAGGTTCATAAACGTTTATGGTATTAGGATTTAAATTATAAAAATTCTGTACCCCGCCTGTAGCCTCTGTGGTAGTATAAACGCTTTGAGATAATTCATCGTATAATTCGTACCAAGTATTTGATTCGTATGCTAATCCAAGTCTAAAAGCTTCAGTAACCTTAGCGATTGCTCCTAGTTGAAAAGAGAATCCGTTACCATAAGTATATAATTCATTGTTGAATGTTACATCAGAAATAGTTGGTGTTCCGGTAAGGGGAGCGTTATTGAACTCATAAAAACTACTTGATCTTCTGTAATCAGTTACATGTACATTTAAGTTTGCACCGAAATAAATACGATCATTATATGATGTTGCAATGTTGAAGCTTACTTTACTATTGTAGCCTCTTTCGTAAATATTATTTTCCTGATAATAACTTTGCCCAGGTTGTAATCCTGGTACATTACTTGTGTACTGCGTGTTTTCGTCGTCATTCGGATTTACAGGTAGTATAATTTTTCCATTAACTCCAAATCCGGTTTGCTGTTCATAGTAAAATTGATCAGCGTATGGAATTTTCGTTGCATCACCTAAAGCAGTTCCATTTGCATACGATAAGAAATAATTAGCTATAGAATTATTAGGGTTTCTTCCCGCAGAGAAAGTATTGTTGTTAAAATTATTTGTGTTCTCATAGCTGGCTCCAATTGCAATTTTATTCCATCCTTTATTGTTGGGATTTCTGTCTTTGAAAACAAAAACTCCGCCAGCCTGATTTAGTATGAAAGAATTGTCTTTGTCTTGGGTTTCCCCATCGTTAAAATATTTCGAGCCATTATTAATGTTTTGATTGCTCAAAGTGATTCCAACTTGATTGTTGTTGAAAATTGCAGATCCCGCCGGATTCACTGTTGTAGCAGATAAATCACCGCCCACAGCTCCAAAAGCACCACTCATTGCTCTAAATCTTGCAGTTCCGGTTATGTTATCTTGTGAATATCTTAAAGCATCAGAAACATCCTGAGAGTGTGAGACGCTGACAGTTAGTCCTGTAATTAAAAGGAATAATATTTTTTTCATTTGGGTAGATTTTTAAATATATAAACTAGATGTGGAAAAGAAGGAAAATGTTACCTTCTTCCACCGCCGCCACCGCCGCCAGATGATCTCATGCTTCCGCCTCCGCCACTGTTCATTGAGCGTGATGGGCTAGGAGAGTAGGTTCTTGAAGTACTGCCATTGTTGCCATTGCTGTAACTTCTTGTGTTAGTAGTTGTGCCAGATCTTCTGTTAGAATAATCGTAGCTGTTACTTTGACCTTGAGAATAACTTCTTCTGTTTGTAAATGTTGGACTGCCAGAATTGTAAGTTCTTCCGTTTACAGCAGAGCTTCTTCTGTAATCAGAATAACCGTTAGATCTGTTAGTGTAGTTTCTGTTTGTTGTATAGCTTCCTCTGTTAGTATAGTTTCTGCTGTTTACAAAGTTTCTGTTTGTAGCATAACTTCTGTTTGAAGCATAGTTTCTGCCTCCGTAGTAAGCTGCAGATCCTCTTCTTCCATAGCTATATGAGTAGTTACCGTAGTAACCGCCGCCCCAGTATCCAGGATAGCCCCATCCAGGTCCCCAATATCCAGGGTATCCCCAAGCGTAACCAGGATATCCCCAGTAGCCGCCCCAATAACCGCCATATCCCCATCCGTATCCGTAATAAGGGTATCCCCATCCGAATCCGAATGACCATGTTGGGTCAGAATAAACGTTTACAGAAACATCTGAATTACTGCTTCCCCAAGCTGGGTAAGAAGCTACAGCAGCTGTTTGTGTACTGTCGCTTTCAGAATAATTACCATAATTGTCTACATCTGTAAAAATTTCTGTAGGCTGGTTGTCGTCTTGCAGAGACTTGAAGTAGTCTTTATATTGATTGTTTGTGTTTGTGGTATTTGTTTGAGCATATCTGTTGGTAGAATTACCATATACTCCATCATTATCATTATATGAAGTGTTTTGGTAAGAACCACAGGATACTGCTAGAAAACTCAGTAATCCAATTAAGTAAAAAGAACTTGAGTTTTGGCGGAGAGTAATATAAGTTTTCATATCTGTGGTGTTTTTTATTGTTGCACATTACAAAAATAGTTAGTTTTGTCAAACTATTTAGTTAAAATTATTAAAACAAAATTTGTGCCAAACTATATAATATGAGTAAGAACCTTACTACGCGATCAGAAGATTATTCTAAATGGTATAATGAGCTGGTTGTCAAAGCAGATTTAGCTGAAAATTCAGGAGTTAGAGGGTGTATGGTGATCAAACCATACGGATATGCAATTTGGGAAAAAATGCAGGCAGAGTTAGATAGAATGTTTAAAGAAACAGGACATCAAAATGCTTACTTTCCTTTATTTGTTCCTAAAAGCATGTTTGAAGCTGAGGAGAAGAATGCAGAAGGATTTGCAAAAGAGTGTGCTGTTGTAACACATTATAGATTAAAGAATGATCCGGATAAACCAGGGAAATTAATAGTTGATCCTAATGCAAAATTAGAAGAAGAACTTATTGTTCGCCCTACGAGTGAAGCAATTATCTGGTCTACATATAAAGGATGGGTTCAGTCTTATAGAGATTTACCTTTATTAATTAACCAATGGGCAAATGTGGTTCGTTGGGAAATGCGTACGCGTTTGTTTTTAAGAACTGCTGAATTTTTATGGCAGGAAGGACATACGGCTCATGCTACAAAAGCAGAAGCAATAGAAGAATCTGAAAAAATGATGAATGTATATGCTGATTTTGCAGAAAACTTCATGGCGATTCCGGTTATAAAAGGTTTTAAAACCGAAACAGAACGTTTTGCCGGTGCAGATGAAACGTATTGTATCGAAGCTTTAATGCAGGACGGGAAGGCGTTACAGGCTGGAACTTCTCACTTTTTAGGTCAGAACTTTGCAAAAGCTTTTGATGTAAAATTTGCTAACTCAGAAGGAAAACAAGAATATGTTTGGGGAACTTCTTGGGGAGTTTCTACCCGTTTGATGGGAGCTTTAGTAATGACACATTCTGATGATCAGGGATTAGTGCTTCCTCCAAACTTAGCACCAATACAAGTTGTGATTGTTCCTATTCATAAAACAGATGAGCAGCTGGCTGAAATTACGACAGCGGTTAATGAATTGACTGCGAAATTGAGAAAACTGAAAATTTCGGTTAAATATGATGACAGAACGACGCAAAAACCAGGATTCAAATTTGCTGAATGGGAATTAAAAGGTGTTCCTGTTAGAATTGCTGTTGGACCAAAAGATCTGGAAAACGGAACTTTTGAGGTGGCAAGACGCGATACATTAACAAAAGAAGTTGTTTCTGGAGACGGAATCGTAAATTATATTAATGACTTGTTAGAGCAAATTCAAACGGATTTATTTAATAAAGCATTAGACTATCGTAATACACATATTACAGAAGTAAATAGTTTTGAGGAATTTAAAGAAATTTTAGAAGGTAAAGGCGGCTTTGTTTCGGCTCATTGGGACGGAACTGCGGCAACCGAAGAAAAAATAAAAGATTTGACAAAAGCAACGATTCGCTGCATCCCTTTAGATGCTGTAGAAGAGGCGGGAACCTGTGTGTTTACTGGGAATCCTTCTTCAAAAAGAGTGCTTTTTGCTAAGGCTTATTAAAAATTTTTAATTTTTTTTACATCAGGTATTGTACATCTTAAAAATAGTTGTATTTTTGCATCCGCATTAGAGAAACACGGTCCGTTCGTCTATCGGTTAGGACGCCAGGTTTTCATCCTGGTAAGGGGGGTTCGATTCCCCCACGGACTACTTTTTTTTCTGCAAAATAAGTTATTATACTTGATGTTAATGGTCCGTTCGTCTATCGGTTAGGACGCCAGGTTTTCATCCTGGTAAGGGGGGTTCGATTCCCCCACGGACTACAATTTCAATTTTATTTAAATTGAAGAAAACTTAGAATGAAACTGGTCTGTTCGTCTAGGGGTTAGGACTCCAGGCTTTCGTCCTGGTAACAGGGGTTCGATTCCCTTACAGACTACAAAATTAGTTGTAAATAAGTTTTGTAAAATAAAAATTGGTGTCTCGGTTTTTGTTTTATTAGTTAAAACCAAAGTGATTGTTTTACAATTGTGGGAGGTTTTTCTTTTTTAACTAGTATTTATAATTATTATTACATCTAAAATTAAAAGAAAATGGCAAATCATAAGTCAGCATTAAAAAGAATCAGAAGTAACGAAAAAAGAAGAGTTCTTAACAGATATCAACACAAAACTACTCGTAATGCTATTAAAGCATTAAGAATAGCTACTGATAAAGCTGATGCAGCTGCAAAATTATCAACTGTAATCTCTATGATTGATAAATTAGCTAAAAAGAACATCATTCATGATAATAAAGCTTCTAACTTGAAGTCTAAATTAACTAAGCATGTTGCTAAATTGTAATTAATTACAATTTCCTAAATATACAAAAAGTCCTCTTTTAGAGGACTTTTTTTGTTTACACCATATTGAGAAATTCCAATGAAAAAAATCCAAATTCCAATCTGGAGTTTAATTTTTAAATAAGAAAAATCCAAATTTCAATACTTTTTTAAAGTTGAAATTTGGATTTTTTATATACTAGGTTTATTTTGTTTGGAATTTGGAATTTCAAATATTGGAATTTACTAATCTATGTGATTTTCTTTTTAAGATATTCAAGCATAGCCTGAGTAATAGGTTTTGAAAGAAAGTCTATTATAATAGGATATTTTTTTGCTTTCGCTAAATCATCGGGATCAATTGTAGAAGATAATACAATGACTTTTGCAGTGTTGAATTCGGCATAATCAGCAGAAGTAAAATGATCCAGAAACTCCCATCCTCCCATTACAGGCATATTTAAATCCAAAAAAATCAGTTCAGGTTTTTTGTTTACTTTATTCTTGTTGTTCGTGTATTTTAATGTGTTAAAATGGTGTAATGCTTCTTCGCCATTTTGAGCAGTAATAATTTCATGCGAAAATGAAGATTTTGAAATTACTTTTTTGCATAACATCAACGTAATTGGATCGTCGTCAATGCATAAAATTTGCTCAAGCATAATGTATTAATTTTTAAATGTTATAGTAAACGTGGTGCCTTTATTGACTTCACTATCAATACTAATTGTTCCTCCCATAGTTTCTACCTGAGATTTTACAAGATACAAACCTAATCCTTTACTGTCAGGATAATTATGAAATCTTTGATAAAGTCCAAAAACCTTGTCACGATTTCTTTCCAGATCAATTCCAATTCCGTTATCTTTAAAGGTTAAAATGGCATGATGATCTATTTGATCTGCTGTAATTGATATTTTTAATTTTCTGTTTTCAGATTTGTATTTTATAGAATTGGTAAGCAGATTCAATAAAATGCTCTCAATATAAGCTTTATTGGTAATTAAAAGCGGAACTCTGTCAAATTTTAATTTGATAATAGGCTTGTGTAATTCTATTTGGAAAGACAGCTGACTAAAAACATTCTCAAAAACTTCTTTTAAAGAAACCTCTTCTTTTTGCATGGAAGGGTTGTCTTTTATGATAATCACTTTTACTAAATCATTTATGGTTTCATTTAATAAATGAGTTGATTTTGTAAAACCAGCCAAAATTTCTTCCAGTTCTTCATTTTCGATTGGAATATCTTCAATAAGATTTAAAAGTCCGATTAAATTAGATAATGGCGCACGAAGGTTATGTGATGTTATATAAGAGAATTGTTTTAAGTCTTTATTATTTTGTGTAAGTTCTCTAATAAGATGCTCTTTTTCTGTTTCCAGTTTCTTTTCATCTGTAATATCTCTCTGGATTGAAATCCAGTGTGTGATTGCTCCTTCATTATTGAAAATAGGAATCATTGCAAAACGTACCCAATATTCTTCTTGAGTTTTGGTATATGTTATGGTCTCAATTACACATTCTTCCTCATCTTTTATAGCTCGCAAAAGTTTTTTTAATTCTTCCGAATCAGATTTTGGACCTTTGAATATATTGGTTGATTTCCCGATAATTTCATTAGACTGATAGCCGGACATTTGTGAAAATGCCGGATTTACGTAAACAATTTTCGGTATTTTGCGATCTTGTGAGTTGGCTTCGGTAATTAAAATTGAATCTTTAGATTGTGTAATTACGGTTTCTAAAAGTTTTAATCGCTGTTCTTCTTCTTTCTGTTTGGTAATATCCTGGATGGCCCCAATCATTCTAATGGCTCTTCCGTTTTCATCTTTTAGTAAAAAACCTCGGTCTAAAACATATTTATAAGTACCATCGGCACATCTAAATCGGTATTGATCCTGCCATTTTTCTGTTTTTTGTTCGATAAAAGAATATAATTTGATCGACATTCTAATACTGTCTTCAGGATGAATTTTATCAAACCACCATTTTGAAGTCTTTCCAACTTCTTCCGGATTATAGCCAAAAACGCTCTCAATTCCCTTGTTCCAATTTATGGTATCTTCCTGAATTTTCCAGTCCCAAATAGTGTCACTTGTCGCTTTTGCAACAATATCATATTTTTCGTTTGACTCTTTAATTTCCTCGTTTGTGCTTTTTAATTTCTGAAAAACAGAAATATTTTTAGTCTCATTTGTTGAGAGTATATATTTGAAAATGAATGCGGTAGATATTATAAAAAAGACGTCCTTTGCAAAAAAGAAGTAAGAGTATTTTGCTTCAAAAAAGTAGTCTATGAGTAAATTATGACAGACTATTGCCATAATTAGCGATATGATAACGTAAACGAGAGTAATTTGGAGAGTTTTACTTTTCATTACTCAAATATAGTTAAATTAACTATAATTAAACAATAACTAAAGTTCATTTTAGGGTGCAAATTAACACTAGATTAATGAACTAATTACTTGTATATACGCAAACTATCGCAGAAACGTTTTTTTTATCAAAATAAAGTGTACTTTTGCACCCATTAAAAATCACAAATGGAATCTATTAGAAATATTGCAATTATTGCCCACGTCGATCACGGTAAAACCACTTTGGTTGATAAAATTATGTATCACTGTCAATTATTTCGTGACAACGAAAATACAGGTGATTTAATTCTTGATAATAACGATTTAGAGCGTGAGAGAGGTATTACTATTACTTCTAAAAACGTTTCTGTTCAATACAAAGGAACAAAAATCAATATTATCGATACTCCTGGCCACGCGGATTTTGGAGGTGAAGTAGAACGTGTATTGAACATGGCCGATGGTGTATGTTTACTAGTGGATGCCTTTGAAGGTCCTATGCCGCAAACTCGTTTTGTATTACAAAAAGCTATTGACTTAGGTTTGAAGCCTTGTGTAGTTATCAATAAAGTAGATAAAGAAAACTGTACTCCGGAAGAAGTTCATGAGAAAGTTTTTGATTTAATGTTTGAATTAGGTGCTACAGAAGAGCAATTAGATTTCCCAACTGTTTATGGTTCTGCTAAAAACAACTGGATGTCTGATGATTGGAGAAACCAAACAGAAAATATTGAGCCTTTATTAGACATGGTTATTGCTAATGTGCCTGCTCCTAAAGTTTCTGAAGGAACACCACAAATGTTAATTACATCTTTGGATTTCTCTGCTTTTACCGGACGTATCGCTATTGGTCGTTTAGAAAGAGGTATTTTGAAAGAAGGTATGGCAATATCTTTAGTAAAAAGAGACGGTACTGTAACGAAATCAAGAATCAAAGAATTACACACTTTTGAAGGTCTTGGACGTAAAAAAGTTACAGAAGTTATTGCAGGTGATATTTGTGCTGTAGTTGGTATTGAAGGTTTTGAAATTGGAGACACTATTGCAGATAATGAAAACCCTGAAGGTTTAGCTTCTATCGCTATTGATGAGCCTACAATGAGTATGTTGTTTACAATCAATGACTCACCTTTCTTTGGTAAAGAAGGTAAATTTGTAACTTCTCGTCATATTAGAGAAAGATTGACAAAAGAATTAGAGAAAAACTTAGCTATGAAGTTAGGAGAAACTGATTCTGCAGATAAATTCATGGTTTTTGGCCGTGGAGTACTTCACTTATCTGTTCTTATTGAAACAATGAGAAGAGAAGGTTATGAGTTACAAATTGGTCAGCCGCAAGTTATTATCAAAGAAATAGATGGTAAAAAATGTGAGCCAATTGAGGAATTAACAATCGATTTACCAGAAAACCTTTCAGGTAGAGCAGTTGAATTCGTAACAGTTCGTAAAGGTGAAATGTTAAGTATGGAAACTAAAGGTGAGCGTATGATTATTAAATTTAATATTCCATCTCGTGGAATTATTGGTTTAAGAAATCAATTACTTACTGCTACTGCTGGTGAGGCTATTATGTCACACCGTTTCATTGGATATGAGCCTTTCAAAGGAGAAATTTCAGGACGTAACAAAGGTTCATTAATTTCTATGGAAAAAGGAAAAGCAATTCCTTATTCTATCGATAAATTACAAGATCGTGGTAAGTTTTTCGTTGAACCAAATGCTGAAATCTACGAAGGTCAGGTAATTGGAGAAAACTCTCGTGGAGATGATATGTGTGTAAACGTAACGAAAGAGAAAAAACAATCTAACGTTCGTTCTTCTGGAAATGATGAAAAAGCGAGAATCATCCCGCCAATTATTTTCTCTCTTGAAGAAGCTTTAGAGTACATTCAAAAAGATGAATACGTAGAGGTTACACCAAAATCTATTCGTTTGAGAAAAATCTATTTGACAGAAACTGATAGAAAAAGATTTAAAATCTAATTAGATTTAAATTTCAATATAAAAATCCCAAATTCCAATTAGGAGTTTGGGATTTTTTTTATGATTCAAATTCGAATCTTTTATAAATTGGAATTTGGAATTTAAGTATTGGAATTTTTAAAACCGATATTATTGGAATTTAAAATTTAAATATTGGAATTTAAAAAAACTTTATCTTTTCAAACTAAAATGCCCTTTCACATTTTTGCCGTCTGCAAAAATTAAAGTAAACCAATAATCATCAGAAGGAAGTGGTTGTCCGTTAAAAATACCGTTCCATCCCGGACTGTTTTGGTTCATTTGTTTCAGGAGTTTTCCGTAGCGGTCAAAAATATTTAAAGTGTAATTAGGTAACAAATTAGAATCTCCAATAAGCCATAAGTCATTGAAAGTGTCACCGTTTGGCGTAAAAAATCTAGGATAATCTAAAACATAAACCACAAATGCATTTGATAATCCGCAGCCGTTTTTATCTCTTGCCACTGCCGTGTAAGTTCCTGCAGGTACGTTTGTAAATAACGGTTCGTTTTGAAAAGTTGTTCCGTCTAATGAAAATTCATAATTCCCAACTCCGGTATATTCGATAGAAACAGAGTTTTCATTTCCTGAAAAATCTTTTACAACTGCATTCGTTATGATTGCAGGTTCAGATAAAATAACCTTGAAATTTTTCGTTTTTTCGCAGCCATTTGCATCTGTTACCGTTACAGAGTAATCGCCGGGAGCAGTAACTACCAAAGTATTCGCATTATTTGTTGGTGCAGTATTCCATGAATAGTCGCTAAAACCAGCCGCTACAGACAAAGTTGTATCTCCATTTTGGCATAAAAATTTTGATTCTTCTTCAAAATTTGGCGGATTGAAAGTATTAACAACAAGATTGACTGGTACAACATCATAACAATCTGGGCCATTTACGACTCTTGCATATATTCTTTGATTAAAAGCCGTTGTATTTTTAAAGATATTTGGTAATGGATTTATTTCAACCAAAGCATCATTTGCATTTAAATAATAAGTAGCAATCAATCCGCTTGGAAGCCCGGCAGTTAGTACTGGCGTAACTTCTGCATTTAAATCAAATTGATAAAGTCCATCCTGAATTTCGTCTCGGTCACAAGTAGCTATCGGACTCGGATCTGGAATTGAGGTTGGAGCAATTTTTAAGGTTACTTCGGCAATTTTAAAACAGCCAAATTCATTTTCTAATCTCGCATACACAATTTGATCTGCATATTTATTGATATACATTTCAGGTTTTACAATTTTACTTGTTTTAGCCTGTGCCTGTGCTAATGTTTCATAATAGCCTTCATTAATAATATAAGCAGCATTATTTTTAACAATGTTGTTGGCTTTATCTAAATTGAAAATTGAAATTCCATCTGTATTATCGTCGCATTGAAATAAAGAAGTATTTGAGGAAAGAATTTCCGGTGCGTAATCAATTTTTATTTCACCTGAAAGTACACACGTTGTACCAATTACAGTAGCTTCAACTCTATAATTTCCGGCACTTGTAACCTTATAAGTTGAGTTTGTACCAAGAATATTAGTCGGGTCATTTTTTCTGAACCATTTAAAAGTATAAGTGGCAGGATCAAGATTGCTGTTTAGATCGATTTCTTCTCCAAAACAAGCCGGATTATTTGTGGCAGTTGTACGATCTTGCCCAAGTAAAATTTTTGAAGCAAAACTTCCGGCTTCAAGGAAAATGGCAGATTCCAGATATCGATATGTATCATCTGCCACTACTAATTTTACATGATATGTTTTTCCTGTTGTTACGGTAGTCTGCGCGGTCATAACAGTTGTTTGTCCGGCATAATTTACCGGACTTGTATTGTTATTTAAACCATGAAAATAATTTTCATTTGAAGCCGCACAGCCTTGATAGTTAATTCCGCCGGGTCTAGTTCCGGGCTCAATTTTCGGTCGAATATTTATGGACGAAACAGGCGTAGTTGTATTAGGCAGTACAGCTAAATTTTTATAAGGGTCAGATGTTCCGGCTTCTTTAATTAAAAAAGCAAATCCATCTGAAAACTCACAAGGATAATCGTACTGATATTCATTTGAAGCAAAAATATAATTAAAGCTCAATGCACTTGTATAGGCAATGAAATCAAATTCTAATACTGTTGAATTTATAGAATGAATACCTAATATTTGATCAAGATCACTATCTCCAAGCCAGTTAGGACTGTCACTGCTTGTTAAGTCACTAACAAAAGGCCCAACGGCACTTTCAGCAGTTGATGTCGCCAAAACTATTCCTTCGGCAAAAGGGAAATTACTTCCGTTGCTGTTAAAATAACCAAAACTCTGTTTTCCAGGCCTGAAAGTATCTCCGTTACCTGTTGAATTTGTAGCAGCAGCACATGAATTATTCACCAGAATATCTTCAATAAGCTGCTGCGATGTTTTTTGATCATCAATAGTGATAAACTGCGCATTTACCTTTACAGATAGACAGCATAAAAATAAAATAATTAAAAAACTTTTTGCCTGATTCATAGTATAACAAATATACTATAAATCCCGATTTTTTAATAATTTGTAAGAAAAATATACAAATAAAAATGTCCAGATTAATACAATTAGAATTGCAAAGTAGCTTACACTATAATCGATATCAGTATTAATTCCCATTTGTGTTCCAATATTCTTAACGATAGATAATCTTGGACCAGGATTAACAATTAAATTAGCCATTGATTCTAACGGAAGAAACTGCGTGATTTTTTCATCGGTATCGCTGTCTGGAAAAACAGTAAAGGCAAGGTAACCTCTAATTATGGCTTCGATTATATTCCAAACTAAAAGAAAACCTAATGCAAAAGCCGATCTTTTTACCAAAATTCCAAGAAATAAACAGAATGAAAAGAATCCGGTTAACTTTACAAAAAAAGCCAGAAGATAGTCTAAATCACTAAAAATAATATCAAGTTCAGTATAGGAGGAAAAAATTAAACCTAATATCAAACTCATCACAAATATAAAGACAGTTGAAGCAACTGAAAATAAAACTACAGTTAGAAATTTCGAGAGAATAAATTCTTTTTTACTCAAGCCATCAATTAAATTTTGTTTAAGTGTTCCATAGCTGTATTCGTTAGCCATCATGGAAACAATTACGATCGCAAGAAATAATTTCAAGATAGCGGCAACATAAGTATTAAAATGCCATATAAACGGAAAGTTAAAAATTCCCATTTCGGCCAAGTGAAATTTAAGCGGGCCAAGATTAAACTTTATTGAAGCAATTAAGGCTATAAAGGAGAGCAGAATAAAATAAGTTAAAGTAAGAATACGACTGGCTTTATTCATCCAGATTTTTTGTAATTCTATAGAGATAATTCTTTTCATGGCTTAGTTAGATTTTTGGATTTGTATTTTTGGTTAATTCTAAAAATTGGGCTTCCAAACTATTTTTACGTTTGACCAAATGACTTAAAATAATATTTTTTGAGAATAAAAACTGATTCAATTCCTGAGCAGATAAATCGGCTTTTAAGTAAACCAAAACTTTTCCATCTTCGTCCTTAACTTCTGCAACGGCCTGATGGCTGTGTAAAGCAGATTTCAGCGCCAGATTATCATCTGAAGAAATTTCAAAGAAACCTTCATTTGCAGACATTCCATCTACAGAACCAGAATATAAAACTTCGCCTTTTCTTAAAACAACAACGTGCGAACAAACTTTTTCGACTTCGTCTAATAAATGTGAAGCCAGTAAAATGGTAGTTCCCTGCGATGCAATTTCTTTAATAATATCTCTAATTTGATGAATTCCCTGTGGATCTAACCCATTCGTTGGTTCATCTAAAATCAAAATTTCAGGATCGTTTAAAAGTGCCGATGCAATTGCCAGACGCTGTTTCATTCCCAAAGAGAAAGTACTGAATTTGCTGTTTTTTCTTTCAGATAAACCAACAAGATCAAGCTTTTCTCCAATTTTAGAATAATTGATGCTTTTAATTTTGCAGACTAATTTTAGGTTTTCTTCGGCGGTCATATACGGATAAAAGTTCGGACGCTCGATAATAGCGCCTACTTTTTTCAAAGCTTCATGCGTTTGTACATTTCCGTCAAACCATTTATAATCGCCTGATGTTTTGTTGACAACATTTAAAACAATTCCTAAAGTGGTTGATTTTCCACTTCCGTTAGGGCCCAGGATTCCGTAGACGTGGCCTTTTTGTATGCTAAAAGATACATTTTTAAGCGCCTGAATGCGCCCGTATCTTTTACTGAGATTCTGAATAGTAAGGATGGTTTCCAAATTTATTTCGGTTTTAGTTTTTAGTATGACGATTCAAATTCTATATTGTTACGCCAAATTTATTTTTATCATCTTATTGATGTAAATTTGTAATAAAGATATTCAAAATGAGCGAACCGTTGATGGTGTTAAAGAAACCTTCTTTTCCTTTAACACAGCCACTATTAAGTTATTTAGACAGATACGAGCGTATATCGAAAGTTTCTGTGTTTTATGATGACTTATTGCGATTTTCAGGTTCGGTTAACGTTTATGATAAAAACGAAACCGATACATTATGGATTCGGGTTTATTACAATGAATTTGAACGAAATGAAATTGACCTCAATTTAAAGAAAATCTATTCACTTTTGCATTCTGATGGAAACAGCGAGATTATTCAGTTTCTAAATATTGATGCCATTGACTATTGTACATTCGGAAATTCAAAACCTTTTAGAATTAAGGTCCGTAATATTCTCAACGATAATTACGTTCACTTTTATATTAAAAAAGCCGATGCTTCAAGAATTTACGGATTAGAGTTAGAAGATATTCTTTCGCCGGATAAAATCAACTTTTTGGTTTATAACGACACTTTAATCGAAGAGCATATTATTGGGATTCCGGGCGATGTTTTTATGGATACGCTGCTTGATAAATGTACCGAAATGGAGAAAGCACAAATCGCCAAAGAATTCGTTAAGTTTAACGAACGCTGTATGATCAGGCTTTTGGGCGATATGAGAGCGTATAATTATGTAATTGTGCCAATTCACGATTTTGATCAGGTCGTTTATAAAATTCGGCCTATCGATTTTGACCAGCAATGTTACGAAGGAAATTTCAAAGTATATCGTCCGCAGTTTTTCAAGGAAAACTATCCGATGATTCAGTTGATTAAGGAAAAGTTAGAAGAACGTTCGATCATTCAATATAAAGATGAAGAAAGAGCTATTTTGGCCAAACGAATCCATTCTGCCGAAAACAGAATCAAGAAATTATTAAATATAATGTGTCACGATACCATTTCGACAGAGGAACATTTGAGTCAGTTAAAAATGGAATTGTACCGATACACAAACGATATGAAATTTAAAAACGCCAGATCAATGGGACACATCATGCAGGCCGCTTTTGAATTCATCATCCGTAATTTTAAAAACACAAACTTAGTTTAAAGGATTAAACCATATAAGTTATATAAGTTCATTAAAGCAAAACCTGAATTTCTTGTATTTCTTATTACTTATATGATTTAAAAAAGTCAATACAAGTCCATAAGCAAAAACTTAAATTTTCTTATATAACTTATATGGTTCAAAAAAAAACAAATCTTATGAAAAAATCTTTTTTAATAGTCGTTTCTATTGTTTTATTAGCTTGTCAGCAGCAATCTGGTGATGATTTGAAAACGCTTTATTCGCTTCCGAAGAAATTAAAAGAAGTTTCGGGAATTGCTTATTTCCCGGAAACAAATTTGATTTATACTTTGGAAGACAGCGGAAATAAAAATGCCATTTATGCCATTAATTCTAAAGGAAAATTAGAAAAGACAATTATGATCTCAAATGCCGAAAATGTGGATTGGGAAGATATTACCAAAGATAAAACAGGAAATATTTATATTGGCGATTTCGGAAACAACGATAACGAACGCAGAGATTTGTGTATTTATAAAGTGGCCAAAAATCAATTGAATAAAGAGGTGGCTTCCGCCGAATATAAAATCTCATTTTCGTATCCGGAACAAACCGAATTTCCTCCAAAGAAAAAAGAAATGTTTTATGATGTTGAAGGTTTCTTTGAGCACAACGGTTATTTTTATCTTTTCACCAAAAACCGAAGCAAAGGTTTTGACGGAACTGCTTTTATCTATAAAATTAAAAATGCAAAAGGAACTCAAAAAGCCGTTAAAATAGGAGAGTTTAAAACCTGCAGTAATTATAATCATTGTGTTTTAACAAGCGCCACGATAAGTCCCGACGGTAAGAAAGTGGTTTTATTAAGCCACGATAAAATAGTTTTATTTAAAGGTTTCAAAGGAGATTTATTCCACAAAGGAACCCAAACCGAAATAAGCCTAAACCACTTCTCTCAAAAAGAAGCCATTGTTTTTAAAGATAACAACACCTTACTCGTAGCCGACGAAAAAACAAACAAAATAGGAGGAAACGTTTATGAATTTAGACTCTAAGTTACTATCCCGAAGCTTCGGGACTGAGATTCTAAGATGCTAAGAAAAAAGTTTGCCACGAATTACACAAATTTCCACGAATTATATTTAAATAAAAATTAGTGAGAATTAGTGTAATTCGTGGCAAAAACCTTTGAACCTTTGTTACTTTGTCCCTCTGAACCTAGAAACTGTACGCTGCTCCAAAAATAACCCTTCCAACTTCATCGGGAGATTTGAAATAAGAAATTCTGGCCGTTAAAACATTAATAGCATTCAGCCAAAGTCCGCCGCCGTAATCCTGATGCCATTTTTTAGAATCTTCACCGTCAAGCCAAACTCTTCCGTAGTCAAAACCACCTAAAATTCCGTACGTAAACGGAGCAATCGTTTTACGGATTTTACCCAGACTCAAACGCAAATCAGAGCTTTGAGAGAAATAAGAACTTCCTAAAAAGCGCTCATTTCTAAAACCTCTTAAATCAGTATCACCGCCCAAAGCAGCTCCCTGATAAAATTCGTAGTTATTGTTAAAAATGGCTTTTCCTTTTACATAAGTTGCTAAAACCAATTTTCCGTTATGATCCAATTTATGTGTAAATCCTAAAAAACTTTCCAGCGTTGGGAAATTTTTCTTCGTGTCATCAAAATCTGTTGTCCAGGTTGCAGCAATCATGAAAGCCATTCCCAGAGTTGGTTTAGCAGCAAAATCAGAATTTTTGAAAAGATATTTCACTTTTAAACTTCCGTAATTCTGACTGTTAAATAAATCAGGGTTTACAATATTTGGAGTATCGATAAATCTGTTTTCTGTTTCTTCAACCGTCATTCTCTGGAAAATAGGCTGAATGCTGAACTCACTTCCATATCTTCCTACGTGGCGAATGGCAGTTGAGGCATTAAATTTACGAATACGAACACGATTATAATCCATACTAAGATTATCATCATATTGAGATTCATTTCCGTAACCAAAATAATTCATCGCAAAATTTGGTGTTGTATAAAGAGATTCAACATCTATAACCCATTTACCTAATAATCCGGGGAAATGTGCCACATAATTAAACTCTAAACCTCCGGTTGCGAAATAATAAAAGGCATTTAAAACATGTCTCTGCGTGTACGGATTTTGCTTAAAGTTATTTACTGTGTAATTTAAGTTAATACCTAATTTTACACCATCATCCGGATTAAAACCAATATTTGGTAAACCGGAAACAACATTATATTTAGGTTTTTGAAAATTGTACAAGTTAACATCGTAATCATCTGTTAACTGCGTTTGGGTTTTAGAATCAAGGTTATACGTGTTTTCTTTTGATTTGAAATCGTAAACAATAACCTTTCTTCCGTTTTCAATATTGTAAGTATCATTGTTTTGACCGCCAATTAAACGGACTTTAATTCTCGATTTTTGATCGCCTTTTACTTCAAAAACATCATTGTCATCTAAACCATAAATCCATAAATTTTTAGTTTTAGCATCATTTACTGTTTTACTGTAAACTAATTCATCGCCTTCTTTTTTTACTCTGAAAACCTGAATTTCAATACTTTTTCGGGCATTATGATTCAAAACAAACTTGTCTTTTTTATCTGTTCCGGCAATCATAACCGTTTTGCTCAAAACATCAGAATATTTTACAGCATATTCCTGAAGCTCTCTTTTTCTGTTTTTCAATTTTCGAATGATTTCATCAACCGTTCCATCCTGAACCTCTTTTGGCATAGCTTTAAAAGCATTTTCTATATCGCTGTCAGATAAATTATCCTGAATAAATTTAGCCTGTTCAATCCAGTCTTTTTCTTCTGCGGTTTTTAAAAAAGCCAAATCCATAGGATAAGGTTCCCTGCTCAGCCATTTTACATTGCCAATTTTGTCTTTAAAAGTACGCATGTGACGCAATGCCGGAATGTTCATTAAAATAGAAAGCAGCGCACCGTCATATTTTGCAAAAGCCTGATCCCTGTCTCTGGGAATTGGTCTGTAAATAACTTTACCGTCTTTTTTAAACTCTGCCCAGCGCCATTGATCAGCGTGACGATCCCAATCGCCAATAAGCATATCAAACAAACGGGCTTTAATATATTCTTTTTCGTCAACCGAATATTTTTCATCTTTATGAAGATTCATCATCATATCATCTGTACTGATAATATTACTCGGATTTCCAAAGTTTTTAGCGTCTAAATGATTATCAGCAGGTCTTTCCTCAATCATATACAATTGATCTCCATAACCTGCGTTAAATTCGCCTAAACCTTTTTGTTTGGGAATATAATATAAAACCGGATTGGTATGCAAAAGACCAATTTTGTCTGACATACTGCCAGTTACAAATGGAGCATATGGATGTGAGGTCGTATAAAAATCAAATAAGAAACTTTCTGTATAAGTATCTTCAAAATCATTTACAATATATTGATCTTTAAAAGCTACAGATTGTAAAAATACCGATGCACTTTTTTTCATACCGCGCATTACATATTCACGGTTTTTTGAATCAGACATTCTTAAAGAAACAGATTGATGTCCGCCGCCTTCGCGAATAGGTTTTAAGCCGCCTTTTAAAGTATCTAAAGTGGCTACTTTTATATCAATAGGCATGCTGTAATATTTTCTGTAATGCTGCCCGAATAAAAATCTGTGAAACATACTTTTATCTGTCATTTTTGCTGAATAGATAGAAGTTGTAATTCTTGAAGGAAAATTATTAGAGATATCTGATGCCCAGTTAATTTCTTTTGCTTTTATAATTTCTTTTTCAAAAAGCAATTTTTCCTTATTGTTTTCATTTCCGTAAAACGAAACTTTGGCATCGCCGCTTTTATATAATGTTAAAGCTGCATAACCGTTTCCGCCATACGAAAAATCAAATGGATTTATGGCTCTTGCAGCTTCCGATTTTGATCCGGCGCCGCTGATAATCTGCTGAATATTTTCTTTGCTGATATACTGAAGGTTATGATCATGTCCGGAAACTACAATTACATTTCGCTGTTTTTGCAAAAGTGTTTTTATTCGTTTTGCATAAATGGTATATTGTTTATTTTGAAGATCCTGCGGACTTACTCCGGATGTTTTTCTCAATAAATTAATGAAAGATCCAATTATCGGAAGCGGGATTTTTTTCTCTAACGGAAATAATTGTTTTTCCCAGGAATATTGACCGCCGTGACTTCCGTTACTTAATAAAGGATGGTGAATGGCTAAAACAACTGTTTTTTCCTGATTTTTGTTTAAGATACTTTCCAGTTCCTTAAAAAAGTCTTCTCTCGTTTTGATGTCGCAATTATCATTTATTGTAGGGTGATTATCCCAATCTTCCAGAAACCATTCACTGTCAATAGTTACTAACGTTGTAATGCTGTCAATTTTTACATCCTCGATTGGGCATGATTTTCTTGGCAGAAACGCTTTTTTATCATTTAAATTTTTTGTCACAAAATCGGCCTGTAATTCTAAACCTTTTATACCGCTGTACCAATCGTGGTTTCCGGGAATAAAAATTGTTTTTCCTTTAAATCCCTTAGCTAATTTTAACTGGTTCGTCAATTTTGTTTGTGCCAAAGCTTTGTTATCAGTATTATCAGTAGGAAAACCTTTAGGATAAATATTGTCTCCTAAAAAAAGTAAAGTCGATTTTTTACTCGCTTTTTTAAGCTTTTGGTGTAAAAGCTCAAGTGTTTGCTGTGCCTGCTCTTGATCAGCATTTCCGGCATCTCCAACAAGATAAAAAGTGTGGGCAATTTTTATAGTATCTGTTGCGTTTTCTGTTTCGTTAGCACTAACATCTTTTCCGTACTGCGCCTTATGTGTGGCACAAGAATAAATAAATGTTAAAGTTATAATTGCTAATGAAAATTTTTTAACCTTAGCAATAAAATGATTATCCAAAAACAATTTCATAATTTAGTGGTATAAAAATATTCTTTTATGAACCTAATAGAACAATCCGAGGATTTCGTCGGTAATTTACTCAAAGATAAACTTTCTAATTTATATTCTTACCATAATTTTAACCATACTTTCACAGTAGTTTCAGCCGTAAAAGAGCTTTGCAAAAAGGAAGATGTAGAAAGTGATGACAAAGAGGCACTTTTAGTTGCAGCATGGTTTCATGATACAGGATATATTCAAGGTTATGAAGATCATGAAGCTAAGAGCGTAAAGATTGCTGTTGATTTTTTAAAAGAAAAAGGAAAATCTGAAAAGTTTATCGAATTGGTTTCCAGTTTGATTTTGGCTACAGCCAAAGATTACTATCCAAAAACGCATTTGGAAAAAATAATTAAAGATGCTGATTATGCCCATTTAATGGGAACTGAATATGTTACAACCTGCGAATTACTACGTTTAGAATTGAAAAATACAGGAATTGTGAATTTTTCAAATGCTGAATGGACAAAGGAAAACCTGAATTTTTTACTAAATAAACATAGATTCTACACGGATTATGCTTTAAAAAAATGGCAGCCTTTAAAAGAGAAAAACCTAATTTTGATTCAGAAAAAAATAAATAAACAGGAATTGAAAGCGGCGGAAGAACTTGAAAAAGAAACCAAAAAAAGCGAAAAAGTAGAAAAACCAGATCGCGGCGTTGATACCTTATTTCGCGTTACGCTTGGAAATCATACCCGTTTAAGCGGAATTGCAGATAGTAAGGCCAATATTTTATTATCTGTAAATGCGATTATTATTTCGATTGCACTTTCGTCTATTATTCCAAAATTAGACAGTCCGAAAAATGCACATTTAGTTATCCCAACATTTATTATGCTGATGTCGAGCGTAATCACTATTATTTTTGCGATTCTTTCTACAAGACCAAAAGTAACTTCGGGTGTTTTTACAAGAGAAGATATCGAGAATAAAAAGATTAATTTATTGTTTTTTGGAAATTTCTACAAAATGCCTTTAGAAGAATACGACTGGGCAATGAACGAAATGATGAAAGACCGTGATTATCTTTATTCGAACATGATCAAAGATTTATATTATCTGGGATTGGTTTTACAGCGAAAATATAATCTACTTCGTATTGCTTACAACCTATTTATGTTTGGAATTATTGTTACTGTAATTGCGTTTGTAATTGCTTTTAAATCGATTTAAATTATAAAATGCATAAAAATTAGACGCGGATGATACGGATTCGCTTCGCGAAAACGCGGATAAAAACAGATTTTTTTCTGTTATTATCCGCGTTAAATATTTATCCGTATAATCTGCGTCTTTGCGAAGCGAATCCGTTTCATCCGCGTTCTTTGTCTATAAAATTTAAACACATAGAAACATAGGTTTTTATGGGGAATGAAAAAGATATAAAAAGAAAACAAGTTTTCTAACACATATCTATGTTTGTTTAGACAAGTGAAACGCCTTTTTTAAGTTTCAAAAGTCTATGTTTCTATGTGTTAAATTATAAATTCAAAGAAAAAGCGCAACTTTTAGTTTAGCTCATCTAATAAATCCTGATAGGTAATTTTCTTTATTTTTGAATTATTTACGTTATTAATCACTTTTACACGAATCGCTTTTAAACCAGAAACTCCCTGAAGATCTTCGACTTCAAATTGTTCTATTGACGGTTCTAAAACTTTTTTGTGCTGCAAATATTTAATGTATTTTAAATATTCTGCTTCTTCACTGTTTTGAGAATATACAATTGTAATTTTCTCTTTTTCGGTAATTCTTTCGTTTGTTCCTTTAATGTTCGATTTGTCGATACGTTTTTTAACGACCTCATATCTTGCATTATAAGTTCCGTCAACGTCAAAACGTTTTTCATCCATTCTAAAACGAATAGAAAGCGGCGAACTGAAAACCAAAATCAGTGAAGTAACATCTAATTCATACGGAAGCGATTCCTTAAGCTGATGATGTTCTAATTCCAT
Organism: Flavobacterium sp. NLM; assembly: GCF_002210235.1. Taxonomy (NCBI): domain Bacteria; kingdom Pseudomonadati; phylum Bacteroidota; class Flavobacteriia; order Flavobacteriales; family Flavobacteriaceae; genus Flavobacterium; species Flavobacterium sp. NLM. The sequence continues at coordinate 110,847 of NZ_LIAC01000009.1, read as the reverse complement.
TTCGCATAAAGTCTGTAACTGCCACAAACGTAAATTGTGCAGGTACATAATATCAAACGGTTTTGTTGGCGAAATCGAAGCTCCAATATATAAATTATGTTCAACACCATCCGTTTTAAAACGTTCGTAATAATGCGGATAAATTTGCTGTGCTTCAACCTGTTTTTTGTCTAATACAGAAGCCAGTCTTTTATTGATAATCGACATCGCATTGTCAAACTTCTTTCTTTCCTGATAAAACATTCCGGTTTTTTCGTCCAGACTTTGAAAGTACAATTCTTCTAACTGTTTATTTTTAGCGTTGTCTTTAGTGTTTCTCAGTATTGGATGAATTTCGTCTTCAATATAACGCTGAATATGCTGTTCCATATCTGCTTTTAGCGGAAAGTCCAATTCACTTCGAAGTGATTCCAATTCGAATTTTCTTTGCTCTAAAAGTACCAGGTTTGAATTTGGTTTTTGATTATCGAAAATTTCCAAAAGAGACGTAAGCTGATTTTTCAAGTCAATTTTAACCGTTTCATTTCGGTGTTCAGAGGAACCTTTAATATCAATTTGTCCGTATAACGGGAATACATTTTTAAATACAATTTCCTTAAAAATATAATCTTTAGTATGATTGATATTTTGGAAATAGTTTTGAGATTCTTTTCTGAATTTCCAGTAAACGCTTGGGTGAATCGTAGTATATTCACGTTGAATAATAGCTTCAACCTGATGTTGCATATCTGTATTATAACGATCAATAGTATCTGTTAAATACGGTAAAACCAATTCTAGTTTTGTTGCATTTACGCTGTTTAACTCACGAATATTATCAGAAACCAATTCAACAACGCCTAATAAATGATCGTCTTTTATAACCGGTGCAAAAACACAGCTTTGAATTCCCTGACTTAATAAATGCTCACCAAGTTTTGGGTTTGAAGATTCTTCGATAAACTTTTTCACATTTGAAATTACAAACGGTTCCTTTTTATCTAAAAGATTTTCAAATGAACATCCAAAAAAAGCATTTTTACAATCTACTTCCTGTGTAGATGAAAGTAAAAAACTCTGCATTTGGTTGTCAAACTTTATTGGTCGTACAAATTTTTCTTCTTCAGGATTATAGATAATAAAACCAACTTTTAAACTTGGAATTTTAAAAATAGACCTGAAGATGTTTTCTATAATATCTGTAGAAGCAACTCTTGAAGTTTCCGGTTTTAAAAGATTACTTTTTAAATTGGAAATTGCACTTTCTGTAGTTGCATCAAATAAAGAAACAATCCCGAAACCTTTTAAAATCCAGCTTCTTGGCGGGAATTTAGATTTCCATAAATCAATATCATTATAATTATCAATCAAAATGTCAATATCGTCCTGTGTAAGCTGCGGTGCATTTTCTGTTGGAGTGATTTCCATGAAATCCGCATTATAGAGAATACGATAATGTTTTTCTACACCTTCTTCATCTGGAATATCATAGAAAAAAGGTTTATTAAAATCAATATTTTGATGATAATAAGCGCTTAAAATCAAACAGCAATTATTAATATAGAATTGGTGATCATCAAAATCACGAATTTCCATGTAAAATTCATCACCGGCATTACGCAATATTTTCTTGAAACGTTCTGTATAATTAAATGATATATTTTGAAAAGGTATTGTTATGGCTTTTATTTCATTGTTTGTTAAAGCCGTAGGGAATAAGTCAGCAGCAATGTTTTTAATTAATGCTTCATTATCCTTAATAGTACTGTAATCGCGAATTCCTGTTCTGAATTCCGGGTACGCTTCAATTTCTTTTAAAATCGCTTTGGCGTAGTTAGATCGGTAATCAACATTAGATAAAGCAATCTGCTCAAAAGATTCAATTAGTTTATGAAATGAGATTATCGTTTCGAAAGGACTTTCGGCTGGTAAAAGACGATCCATCTGTTTTTTTGTTTTTAGAAATACAAAATTAAGCATAAATTAAGAATTGGCGACATTTTACGATTTGTTTCCTTTATGGTTACATAGATATAAACCCTTATAAAATGGCACTTTCAGAAGTGAATAATTATTTTAACAAAAAATTAACTTTAATAATAACGGAACGATCGTTCCGTTATTATATCTTTGTACCATAATAATTGAATAATCAATAACTTAAATAACAAATAAAATGAAAAATTTAGAAAACAAAGTAGCTATTGTAACAGGTGGAAATAGTGGAATTGGATACGCAGCAGCAGCTGATTTAGTATCAAAAGGGGCAAAAGTAATTGTGACAGGAAGAAACAAAGAAGCTTTAGCAAAAGCCGAAACAGAATTGAACGTTACCGGAATCGTTGCAGATCAATCTGATTTAAAATCTATTGACAGTTTAGTAGAACAAGTAAAAGCACAATTTGGAAAAGTAGATATTCTATTTTTAAATGCCGGAATCGCAGCTTTTGCTCCGGTAGATTCAGCTTCAGAAGATCATTATGACAGTATTATGAACGTGAATGTAAAAGGAGTTTATTTTACAGTTCAAAAAGTATTGCCAATTTTAAACGATGGCGGATCTATTATTTTTAATACTTCGGTAAATGCTCAATTAGGAATGCCGGGCTCAAGCGTATACGGAGCAAGTAAAGCAGCGGTTCTATCTTTAAACAGAATATTTGCAGCAGAATTAGCACCAAGAAAAATCAGAGTAAATGCGGTTTCTCCTGGTCCAATCGAAACACCTTTGTATGGTAAAGTTGGTTTAGAAAAAGAAGAAGTGGAAGGTTTAGGAGCTGCTTTAGGTCAAAAAATCTTATTGAAACGTTTTGGACAAGCTTCTGAGGTTGCAAAAACAATTAGTTTCCTTGCTTCTGATGATTCTTCTTTCATTACAGGAACAGAAATTGTGGTTGACGGCGGACTTACTGTAAACACAGTATTATAATTTTTTTGACTTATTCAGGAACGATTGTTCCGTTTAATTCTTATATTTGTAAAGAAATTTAATTTTGATGTCATGGCTAGAACGAAGGAATTTAATGAAGATCAGGCTTTAGATAAAGCAATTGAAATTTTTTGGCACAAAGGTTACAACGGAACATCTGCTCAGGATTTGGTAACACATTTAGGTTTAAGCCGCTCTAGTTTGTATGATACTTTTGGCGACAAACAAAAGTTATTTTCAAAATCTTTGCAGCGCTATCAACAGCAGAATCAAGATGCTGTAAAAGAGCTTTTGGATAAATCTGAAAATGTCAAAGAAACATTGCATGCTATTTTTAAACAAGCAGTTATAGAAAGCCTCGAAGACAGAATTACAAAAGGTTGTTTTATGGTAAATTCTTCTGTAGAATTAGCCATGCACGATGAAGACATTGCAAAGATTGTAAAAAACAACAGCCAGACAATGGAAGAAGTTTTTACAAATGCAGTGAAAAAAGGGCAGGAGGCAGGACATATTTCCAAACAGTTAGATGCGAAAATTTTAGCCCGATTCATCTTTAATAATTATTCCGGAATTAGGGTTTTGGCCCGTGCCGGAGAAAGAGATAAACAAGTTTATGATGATATTGTAAAAGCAGTTTTTTCCCTTTTATAATATCGAAAATAAGAACAATAAAAAAATGGCAATTACATTTTGTAACTGCCATTTTTTGTTTTAAGTAAGTAATAGAAAATGAAAACTTCTTAGCTTTTTTCTTCTTTATTGAAATACACTAAGTAGTAATACATTTGTTTTTCTTCATCCCAGCCTTTTTCAACAAATTTTTCTGCACTTTCAGGATTGATAAAATCCATTTTAATCTGAATGTGTGTATCCAGGTTAATTACGTTTTTAATCGATTTTCTGGCGTCAGAAACTGCTGCGTTAGCAATTGGGAATGAGGTTACATCTTCGATGCTGTATTTTTCTCCTTTATCAACTTTATAATTTTTGAATTCAGGAATCAAGTCTGGATTGTCTAATACTTCATTCAGGAAATTTTGCTCTTCAAACTGATCATTTTTAGCGAAATAATTCACAGATCGGTTCATAAACATAACTTCTTCTTTTTTGTCTTCTGCTGGTAAAACCACATCTTTTGCGAAGTTTTGGCAGAATTTTAAATATTTCTTAGTGATGAAGTTTTCGTCTTCAAAAGCATCTACAGATAAAAAGTGCTCTAACCAATAACGCGCGTCGTAACGGTTGCTGTCTACAGTTAGAATTTTATATCCTTCTTCTTTTTTATAGTTAAAAATCAAACATCCTTTGTCTAATTTGCTCAGGTTGATTCCTTGCTGCAAAATCATTTCCAGATTGCTGTTTTTTTCTTCAAATTGTAAAAAGTCAGCTTGCAGCTCGCTTTTAAAAATCCCGATTGCGTCAACTACATTATTATCAATACTTAAGTTTGTTAAGTAAGTTACATAAACCTCTCCGTTTTTAATATGCGGATGATTGGACTGCTCAAATAAATGCGTCGTGATTTTTTTTGAAATCTCCTGTAAATTAGATGGATTAGCAAAAATCTCCGTTGCATATTTAAACATGTCGTTGTAATCCAAGTCCACTTCGTGCGCAAACTGATAATAGTTTTCTTCTTTCTCTCTAAAAGGTTTAAAGAAGTACTCTTTTATCAAAGGCACAATTTCATCATTTAGATTAAATGGCTGCTCTGATAAAAAAATAGCTTCGTTACGGCTTTTGTTCCCTACGCGGTGTATCGCAAGCGTCTCGATGTGGGTGTTGAATAAATTTATCATGTGTTATTTAGGTTCAGAGTTACAGAGGTTCAAAGGGACAAAGGTTATTTTCTGCCTTTTATTTTTCTGATAAAAGAGCTTAACATTCGTTCTATTTCTCTGCTTTCTCCATTTATTTTATTGAATTGATACTCGGTTATATATTTTAAATTGAATGAAATTTCAAGCTGAGTCTGCATTTCAAACAATGATGAAATTGAAATATTTAAGAATCTCAAATAATCATTATTTCCATCTCTTCCATATCCCTCAGCAATATTACTCGGTATTGATATAGAACATCTCCTAATTTGTGAAGATAGTCCATAAATTTCTTCTTTCGGGAATGAATTTGTTAATTGGTAAATTTCGGTAACTAAGTTCATTGATTTTTGCCAAATCAGAAGGTCTCTAAAAGTATTCATATTTTGTATTTAAAAATAAAACATAAAAATAAAAATATTCCTACAATAAAGAATCGAAGACTCTAAGAAAACCTCTGAACCTTTGCCTCTCTGAACCTCTGTCCCTTAAAAGATCAATTCCAATTTTCCTCAAATCCATAATCTTCAAAGCTGTCATCACCTTCGAACATATCAAGATCATCTTCGTCTAAATCATCTTCAAATTCTCCGTAGATGTCGTTGTGCATATCATCTGCTTCGAAATTTTTTTCAAGAGCTTCGTCTGGCATTTCTCCGTGAGAGAATAAAGTTTCAGGATACGTTGCTCCAACTGCTTCATCTTCAACTGCAGCTAGTTCAACTAAGAAAGTCCACATACTGATGAAATCATAAACGTAGATAATCTTAGTATTTTCTTTATCTAAAATACTAGATAGCGGATAATCGTTCATGGTTCTTTGTTCACCCGGAACATCGCCAGTATCAAAAAGAGGAATTTCATCTTCCTGATTCCAAGTCTCATCACAAGTATAAAATGAAGCAACTTCTGATCCGTCAAAACCAAAAGCGTTGAAGATTGCATTGTGTAAATCCTCAAGCGTATCGTCTTCAAGAATAGCAATGTCTCTAAAAATATCTTCTTCGGCGTCTAGAATTACTCTAAATTTATAAACCATAATCTTTGTTTTTATTGAGAGGTCAAAGGTAAAATATAAAAGATGAAATACGAATTGTGAATTACGATTTGTTGAAAAGATTTTTTCAGCTTTCTGATTATGTGGCGTCGATTGTCAGGCTGAGCGAAGTCGAAGCCTCGATCTAATTAGGAGCGCCCTTCGACTTCGCTCAGGGCGACAATCGTATATTTCACATTCCTGCAAGGTTTTCAAAACCTTGTAGGTTTCAGGTATTGCTCAAGTTATACCTACAAGGTTTTGAAAACCTTGCAGGAGCAGACAAGAGTATTACTTCCCAGTAAATCTCTTTCTAATTTTATGATAATGTTTGTGGTACGTACTATGGTTAGGATAACTTCTGCTAGAAGTCATATTATTAAAAATCAAAGCCGTTAAAAGTAAAATAAGTACACCGCTTAAAACCGGAGAAAGCACATACATATATCCCAAAGCTTTTACTTTTTCTGTTCCAATAACAGCGATTAAAGCTGTTGCGCCTCCCGGCGGATGAAGTGTTTTGGTAATCTGCATTAAAATTATGGCAATTGAAACTGCCAATGGAGCAGCGATATACATAATATCCGGAACCAGTTTGTGAACGGTTACTCCAACTAGAGCAGAGATTACATGTCCGCCAACCAAATTTCGAGGCTGAGAAAACGGACTTTGAATAATTCCGTAAACCAAAACGCTCGAAGCTCCAAAAGAACCAATTAAATAAACAGCATCGCTACCGGAAAAGTGAATCGATTGTACGTAAGCCAGAATTCCAATTCCAACAAACGATCCTAAAAACGACCAAAAATGTTCCTTGTAATCAATTAAAGTTTCTTTATAAAGAATGTAACGTGTTTTGCGATAGCTTCTTTTAATTTTAGGAGTGGGCATAATAATATAATTTGTGGTATTTTTTGCCACAGATTTATAATCCTTTTAATCTGTGAAATCTGTGGCCTAAAAAAAATATTTATTTCGTTAAGCTTGGGGCGTAACTATATACAGTATAAGGATAAAGTGTTTTTGCTGTGTATTTTGAAATTAAACAAACAACAAGAATTGGCAAAAACAAAGTATAATCGTTCGTTAATCCGCATACTAAAAATATTGCTGTAAAAGGAGCATGAATACTGGCACTTAAAACAGCCGCCATTCCGATAATCATAAAGTTAACCGGAATTACATTTACATGGAAAAAACTATTTAAAACCGATGCCAATAATAATCCTAAGAAGGCCCCAATAAACAGACTCGGAGCAAAAACGCCGCCATCGCCGCCAGAAGCTAATGTTATAGAAGTTACAATTGGTTTTAGAATTAAAATTCCGATGAATGTTAAAGCTAATGTTATCGTTAATGGAATTTGTGCAGTATTTCCAAAAATGCCTTTTATAGCGTGATAACCTTCACCATATAATTGAGGAAAAATAAATAACGAAATACTTAAAACTGCAGAGCCTATAATGATTTTATAATAATGCGTTCCGATTTTCCCAAATTGAGATTTAAAAAACAAGACACATTTGGTTAAATAAACCGAGTTCATTCCGGCTAAAATTCCTAAAAGAATAAAATACGGAATCGCTTTTAAATGCCAGGTTTCAATAGAAACCGCAAACAAAGGTTCTTCTTTTAAAATAGAAAGCAAACCAAAAGCAATGGAAACTGCGATTACATTTGAAATGATAAAAGCGCGTGTCACTTTTCTTGAAATAACTTCAAGAGCAAATAAAATTCCCGCAATTGGACTGCTGAAAAGTGCGGTTACTCCCGCAGCAACTCCGGCGCAAATTAATTCTGTTTTGTATTGACGGAAAACATTTTCTTTTTCGTGTGCAACAGAACCAATTGTCGCTGTGGCAACTACGGTAGAAACTTCGATTCCGGTTGAACCTCCAAAAACTACAGTCAATAATCCGTTGATAAAGTGTGATGGGATTTTATAAGAAGGAAGATTTTTTGTGGTTTGTGTACTTTCAAATACTTCTTTGATTCCCTTGTTTTCTTTTTTCTTAAAAAGATATTGCCTCAAAAAATAAATTACAGACAATCCGAAAACCGGAAAAAGGATATAAAATAATGGGTTTACCGAAACTTGATGAAAGAAGATTTCTTCGTAATACTCTGTTATTTTTTTAAGTGAAATTCCGAGGAAGGCAGAAAGGAAGCCAATTAAAATAGAAACAATAACTAATTTTCGGAATTTAATAAATTGATGATTTTTTTTGATTTGCGCCGTTTTATTCATCAGAAGTGATTTTGTAGTCGCAGGATTTTATTTGCGATTTCACAAAATTAGGCAATCAAATCTGTTTTTTAATAATAATCGCTCCTTATTATATGTTAAAATTATTAAAATAAGAAAATTCTTTCAGTGTGTTTTTCTCTGCATATCGGTTATTTAGGAACAAAGAAACAAAGAAACAAAGGTTCAAAGTTTTTTCTTAAGCCAACGACTAAACACACAGTTTTGTCATTTCGAGGAACGAGAAATCGCACTAGAAACTCCGCACAGAATGTTGCCAATCTTTATCGATTCACTAGTGCGATTTCTCGTTCCTCGAAATGACAAACAGTACTTGTTTTTAAAAGAAAACTTCGCGCCTTAGTGCCTTCGTGGCAAAAACTTACCTTTCATAAAACTCTATCGGCAATAAATCAGGATCTGCAATAAAAGTAAAACGTTTTTCTGTCGTTTCATCAATTCTGATAGGCTCAGATTCTATGTTTTTTGAAGTTAAAAAAGCAACGGTTTCATTTAAATTAATTACTTCAAATGCTAAATGACGCAATCCAACAGCTTCTGGTCTTGAAGGTCTTTTTGGCGGATCTGGAAATGAAAATAATTCAATTACATAAATTCCATTTAAAGCCAAATCTAATTTATATGACTGGCGTTCTTCTCTGTAGATTTCTCTGATAATTGTTAAACCTAAAATTTCAGTATAAAAGGTTTTTGATTTTTGATAATCAGAGCATAAAATGGCAATATGATGAACTTTATTTAGGGTAAGCATTATGATTTAGATTCAGGTTCTTGATTTAATTTTCGGATTACTTTTGCCGGATTCCCTACGGCTAATGAATTGTCTGGAATGTCTTTTGTTACAACAGATCCGGCGCCGATAACACAGCCTTTTCCAATTGTCACACCCGGACAAATAACAGAATTTCCACCAATCCAGCAATCGTCGCCAATGGTAACCGGATAAGCATTTTCCAGTGATTTTCGTAATTCAGCGTCAAGTGGATGCGATGCTGTATAAATTTGAACATTTGGTGCAATAAAAACATTTGAACCAATATTTACTGGCGCACAATCCAGAACAACGCAATTCACATTAAAATAAACGTTTTCACCGCAAAAAATATTATAACCGTAATCACAATGAAAAGGAGGCTCGATGTAAAAACCAGCTCCAGTATTGGGAATCAATTCTTTTAAAATTTCTTTTGCTTTTTTGGTAACTCTGTATTCTTTTACATTTAAACTATGTAAGAGATTTTTTGCAGTTCTGCGGCCTTTTACTAATTCCGGGTCAAAAGCGTTGTAATATTCACCCGAAATCATTTTTTCTTTTTCAGTTTTCATATTTTATTGAATGTTATTCTTTTTTAGGATTTCATCAAGATTGTCACTTCCCCAGCCATCTGTCATATAGATGTTTCCCTTTCTTGTTTCGAGAATTCGCTTGTTGATAGCATCATTTTTAAAAGAAACTAATGTTTCTACAATTCTCAAATATACATATGGACTTTGTTCATTTTTTAATCTTTTAAAAAGAGGTTCAATAAAAATGTCATCTTTTAATTCCGAGATTTTTTTGCAATAAATTTCAAAATCAAAAAAATCGGCATTATCAATTTTTCCGATAATTATATTATAAGCTAAAGGTTTATCATTAAGAAGAATAAAATTTAGAATTGATTCTTTTAAATTTTCAGTAAAGATACCCTGACTTACATTAGGTATAGCTATTGTATTCTTAATCTGATAATTAGGTATAAGTTCTCTTTTACTCAATTCGTATGCTTTAGCAGGATCTAATTGTACAAGATACATAAAGCCATCTGTAGTAATGTGATTTTCTTCCTGCCATATTTTCCAAAATAAAGCATCATAAAGACTGCATTTATTAAGCCAGATTGCATCATAAATATAGATTGCATGATATAGTTTAATATTTTGGTCTTCGGCTTTTGCAAACGGAATACTTAGTAATTCCAAAGCTTTTTGATTTTTATATGCAGCTATTGCCTTGTAAAATTCTATCCACTCATTCTGATAAAAACCTTCTTTTAAAGTCAGATCTAAGTTTTTTTCTAAGAAAGGGAAGAATTTTGCATCAGGAAAATTTTGAATTGCTTTGTATGTATAAAAATTCCCGGTATTTTCATCTTTGTTTTTTAGAATAAGTTCTATGTCGCTTTCTTTTCTATACTTTGCCAGAGCGACTAAAGCATTTTGATTATGTTGTTTTATTACTAATTCTCTAACTGTTGGATATAAAATCTCATTTGGTTCAGCATTTTCAATGGCAAGATATTTCGAATCCAGATTATTCTCAGTATATATTAAAAGACTATCTAATTCTTTGACTTGTTTTTCACTTAATAATTTTTTACCCTCATTTCCATCTTCATCTTCATAATTAGTGGTAAGCAGCCTTATGTAAAAATCGCCCACTTTTTCGTCGCTGCCAAGACATCCAAATTGAGTGTAAACTATAGTGTCGTCACTTAAATGGTTTTTTGCTATTGAAAATAAATCAACATTTTTTAGATCTAGTAAAGCCCAAAAAGAGTAACATCTTACAACTCCGTTTGGGTAGTTGGTTAATGTGACTAATTCGTTTATTGAAGCATTCTTTTTTAACTCTAAAAAATTCTCAAATTGTTTTGGCATCATTCCGTTAGGCCCCACAGCCGAACCCATTAAAAAATTAACTTTTGCTATTTTTTTTACAATTCGGTTTGTTTTACCTGATATTTTGGATTCATCATAATCGGTTTTTGCGTAACAGTTAACAGATAAAAGAAGAATTACAAAAGAAAAAAATAGAGTAGATTTTAAATTTATTTTGTTCATCAAAGATTACATTTTCGTCTTAACGATTTTCTCATGAATTTTTACCGTTTCCTGTAAAGCTGCGGTACAATACCAAGGCGTTAATTCGGCTTCGAGTAAATTGGCTTTTATGGCAGGATCTGTTGCTACGAGTGCTTTTGCTTCGTCAACAGTTTCTACGTTAAAAATATAAATACCTCTATAATTTCTATCGTTTTTCATAAAAGGTCCGGCAACAACTAGTTTTCCTTCTTTTGCGAGTTTATTAATGTTTGCCATATGTCCTTCAAACAATTTTTTGGTTTCTTCTTTTGAAGCCGTTGTATTGGTTCCCGATTTTAAAAGACAGAAAACATATTTCTTCATTCCATATTCATCGGCATTCAGAGATTTTGCAAGGTTTTCATCGAATTTAACTTCGGTTTCTTGTGAAAATCCAATTGCATTCATCAATAAAAATGCGATGATAAAAAGTGAGTTTTTCATATGATATTTATTTAAAATGGCTCTCAATTTTGTCATTCCGAGGAACGAGGAATCTTCACAAGTAGCTCGACAAGGATTGGCGATTTTGAGTATGGAGTTTCTTACGAAGATTCCTCGTTCCTCGGAATGACAAGATTGCCCAAAAACAAAATTTTGTTGTCTGCTATAGTAGTTTTTTCAAAATAACAATTTGACCTAAATGATAAACGTCATGCTGAATGATTCCGTGAATGTCTTCATAAAAATTATGATTATTATTTTGATCTATTTTCTCAAAATCCGCATCATTAAAATTACTCAAACAATCATTCCACATTTCCTGAGATTTTGCCAGACTTTGCAGTGATTGTTCCCAGGCCGGCTCTGATGAATCTAAAATGGGTACAAAATAATTATGATCTGGAGTTGTGATTATTTCTCCCTGAACACGTTTTAATATGTTTCTTCTCCATTGAATTAGGTGATTGACAATTTCCCAAATCGTGTTTAAATTAGGGTTGATTTTTTTATAAGCCTGAGCTGCAGTTACATCTTTTAGAGTATCTGCTAATGTAACTTCAAGCCACGGATTTCCATTATAAATGGATTGATACAAATTCGAAACTCTTTTACTTTCTGACATGATTAACGATGTTTTTCAATTTCTAGCTAAGATACAAATTAGTATTTTACAACTCATCCTTAAAATTCTACAATTGGGTTATTATATATTTTTTAACAGGAAATGTTAAAATACATTTGCCTCATCAAAAAAAACCAATATCATGAAAACCAGAATTACTTTTATTTTATTATTACTAAGCACTTTTACTTTTGCACAAAATGTTATCTCAGGAAAAGTTTTGGATCAAAAAGGAAAACCAGTTGCAGGAGCCAATATTTATATAGACGGAACTTACGACGGAGCAACAAGTTCTGAAACTGGAGATTTCTCTTTTGAAACTTCTGCAGCAGGAAACCAGTTTTTAGTAGTAAGCTTTTTACTTTTCGAAACTTTCAAAAAAGAAATTGATGTTGCCAACTACAAAGATCAAATTGTAAAACTAAGAGAAAATGTAAATGCTCTGGATGCTGTTGTGATTACAGCCGGAACTTTAGAATCTGGCGATAAAGCAAGAGTTTCGGTTTTAAAGCCTTTAGATATTGTAACAACAGCAGGTTCGGCAGGAAATATTGTTGCCGCTTTGCAGACTTTGCCGGGAACACAAAGTGTGGGCGAGGACGGACGTTTGTTTGTACGTGGAGGTGAAGCCAGCGAAACTCAGACTTTTGTTGACGGAATTCGCGTGGCACAGCCGTACGGAGCAACAACTAATAATTTACCAACAAGAAGCCGTTTTTCTCCTTTTTTATTCAGCGGAATTGCTTTTTCTACCGGAGGTTACTCGGCAGAATATGGTGAAGCTTTATCAAGTGTTTTGCTTTTGAATACACAGGATGAACCAGATCATAATAAAACAGATATTGGTTTAATGACGGTTGGTTTGAGTTTAGGAAATACTCAAAAATGGACAAAAAGTTCGTTAAGCGTAAATATGGCTTATATTAATTTAGCACCTTATCAAGCTGTAATTCCACAAAATGTGGACTGGAATAATCCTTATCAATCTCTTGGAGGTGAAACAGTTTATCGATACAATTTCACAAACGGAATCTTTAAATTATATGCTGCTTTTGATTCTGAAAAATTCGATTTGAACCAGAAAAACATCAATTTCGAAAATCCTATCAGAACAGATTTAAACAACAATAACTTTTATTTAAACTCTTCTTATAAAGGAACTTTTGGAACAGGATGGCAGTTAACTTCTGGAATTAGTTACGGTTACAGCAAAAACAAAACGAAATACGATATCAACGATATTAATACAGATGAAAATGCAGCACAGTTGAAATTAAAATTAGGAAAGAAAGTTTCGAACTATTTCAAATTGTCTTTTGGAGCCGATTATTTCATTACCAAATTCAATGAAAATTTTGATGACAATATTTCTATTGATGTTAAAAACGGATATGATTCTAACATTTTTGCAGCTTATACCGAAGCAGATATTTTATTCTCTAAAAAGCTGGCAATGAAAGTTGGTTTAAGATATTCAAACAATAGTTTATTAAATGAAAATAATATTGCACCAAGAGCTTCATTGGCTTATAAAGTTTCAAAAAACAGCCAGTTTTCATTTGCTTATGGAGATTTTTCTCAAACGCCTGTTGTAGATTATATTAAGTATTCAAAATACCATCAGTTTGAAAGTGAAAAAGCACAGCATTATATTTTAAATTATCAGTTTACACAGCCGGGACAAACTTTTAGAGCAGAAGCTTATTATAAAGATTACACCAATTTAGTACAATACGATACAAGAGATATTCAGTACAATTCGGTTTTCAATAATAATGGAAAAGGGTATGCAAAAGGATTAGATTTATTTTGGAGAGACAGCAATTTGTATAAAAACTTAGAATATTGGATTTCCTATTCTTATATCGATTCTGAAAGACAATACAAGAATTTTCCAACAATGGCAACGCCAAGTTTTATTGCAAATCACACTTTATCTGTCGTAACTAAATATTTTATTACCGATTGGAAATCACAAATTGGATTTACAAATAGTTACAGTTCAGGACGTCCGTACAACGATCCAAACCAAACACAATTCATGAATGGAAAAACGAAATCATATAATAGTTTGAGTTTTAACTGGGCGTATTTATTAACGACACAAAAAATCCTTTATTTCTCAGTTTCAAACCTTTTAGGAACACAGAATATCTTTGGATACGATTACGCAAAATTACCAGATCCAAACGGAGTGTATAACAGACAAGCGATTACACCAACCGCAGATAGATTTTTCTTCGTAGGTTTCTTCTGGACCATCAGCCAGAATAAGAGCGAGAATCAGTTGAAGAATCTTTAGTTTGAGGTACAGAGGTTCAAAGTGACAAAGGTTCAGAGTTTTTTTGAGCGTTAAATTTTTTTAAAAAAAAGATATAAATCTTTGTTCCTCTGAGACTTTGAGACTTTGAACCTAAAAGAAAAACCTTTGTCGCTTTGCACCTCTGAACCTTTGCATCTTAAAAAGAAACAATTCAGCAGCAAAAATCAACAACTCAGTATCATTTAATTTTAAAACAGTAAAATCAGATATACTTTTGAAGTATAAATTAAAAGGGACACAGAAACAAAGCGACAAAGGTTCAAAGTTTTTTAGAATGTTAATAATAAGAAAGTCAAACCTTTGTCCCTTTGTAACTCAGAACCTTTGAGCCTAGAAAAAAGAGTTTTAATCATCAACAAAAAAACTTAGAATCTCAGTCACTTAGAATCTTAGAAACTTAAAAAAAAGAAATCATGACCAAAATTATTACACTAATCACGTTATTTATCTGCAGCTTAATGTCTGCTCAAAATGTAAAATTAACTGTTGCTGTTTCAGGTATAAAAAACAATACAGGAATTGTAAAAGTAGGTTTGTACAACTCAGACGGTACATTTCTAAAAACGACGTACAAAAGCCTTTCTTCTGAAATTAAAAATAATGAAGCGGTTGTGACATTTAACAATCTTCCGGCAGGAGAATACGCAATTTCAACGTATCACGATGAAAATAATAACGGGAAACTGGATAGAAACGCTATGGGAATTCCGTCTGAAGATTATGCAGCTTCAAACAATGCAAAAGGATTTATGGGGCCGCCTGCCTATAAAGATGCTAAATTTGTTATAGCAAAAGATTCAAAAATTGAAATTGTATTATAAATTAGTAACTAACAAATCAAAATAACCATTTAAATACTTATAAAATGAAAAAAATCATCACTTTAATCGCATTATTTGTTGTAGTAATAAGCTCTGCTCAAACTCAATTTGAGCAAGGAATGACTAAAGCTTTCGCACTTTGGAAAGAAGGAAAAACTACAGAAGCTTCGGCATTATTTGAAAGAATTGCTTCTGCTGATAAAACCAGTTATCTGCCAAATTATTATATTGCTTTGATGAATGCAACAGCGGTTTTTACTGAAAAAGATAAAACAAAAATCGATCTTCTTTTAACTAAAGCGCAAGATGCATTAGATGTAGAATTTATAAAAGATCAAAACAATGCTGAACTTTATGCTTTGCAAGCTTTAATTTATACAGGATATGTTGTGGCTGACCCAATGACAAACGGAATGAAATATTCGGCTAAAGTAATGGAAGCTTACGCAAAAGGAAAAGCGATTGACCCAAACAACCCAAGAATTGTTTTTGGTGAAGCTGATTACCAAATAGGTGGTGCAAAATGGACAGGTGTTGATACAAAACCACTTTGTGCTCAGGTTGATAAAGCTGTAGAACTTTTTGCTACTTTTAAACCAGAAACTCCTTTTTCTCCTAAATGGGGATTAGACAGAGCTTTGGAAACTCAAAAAAATTGTAAATAATTTTATAAAAAAATAAAAGAATGACCTTAAAACCAAATCTATTAAAAGCGTTTTTAATTGGCGGAGTAGTATTTTTATTTTCCTTCCTGATTCGCTTTGCATCATTTGGAACTGCAGTTTTTACCAAAGATTTGTACATCTATTTTTTGTACTGCATGTTGTACAGCGTTGTTTTGTACGTGGTAAATGCTTCTCTATTTGTGTATTTAGATAAGGTTTTTGAAGGAGCAAACAGATTTTCTGCCAGAAGAATTTTTATAGGGTTTATAAGTTCATTTTTCATTTCGCTTTTCGTCATTTTTATACTACGCATTTTCACGCAGGTTGTTATAGAAAGACGCCCGTTATTAAGCTTTTTGGCAAATGAAGATCCGGCAAATTACATAGAATCTTCGGTCATTACTTTTATCGTTTTGCTGATATTTCACGCATTACATTTTTACAAATTATATCAGGAAAATAAGGTTATACAGCAAAAGATAATTGCGGGAACGGCAAACGCCAAATTCGAAAGTTTAAAAAATCAAATCGACCCGCATTTTCTTTTTAACAGTTTAAATGTTCTTAGTTCTTTAATTGAAGAAAATCCGGATAATGCACAGCGGTTCACCACTTCTTTATCTAAAATTTACAGATATGTTTTAGAACAAAAAGATAAAGAACTGGTTTCTGTAGAAGATGAATTATCATTTGCAAAAACTTATATGAACCTGCTGAAAATGCGTTTCGAAAACAGTTTGTTTTATGAATTGCCAGCAGGAAATATAAATCCGGATGCCAAAGTGGTTCCGCTTTCTTTACAGCTTTTACTGGAAAATACAGTAAAACACAATGTGGTAAGCGAACAGAAACCATTACATATTAGAATTTTTATTGACAAAGATTATTTGGTTATTCAAAATGATCTTCAGAAAAAAGAAGTTCTGCAGGATAGGCAAGGCGTTGGATTGCAGAATATTGTAAATCGTTACGGAATTATAACCGACAGAAAAGTGCTGATTGAGCAGGATGAAAAGAACTTCTCGGTTAAGATTCCAATTTTAACTAAACAAATTGCAGTTATGGACATTAGTACAGAATATAATGACGAAGCAAAAGCGTATTACAGAGCTAAAAAGAGAGTAGAAGAGTTGAAAGGATTTTACGGAAATGTAATTTCATATTTATGTGTCATTCCGTTTTTAGTTTTCATCAATTTAAAATTTTCACCAGGATTTCAATGGTTTTGGTTCTCGGCTTTAGGATGGGGATTTGGAGTTGCGATGCATGCTTTTAAAGTTTTTGGTTACAGCTCTGATTGGGAAGAACGAAAAATCAGAGAGATTTTAGAGAAAGAAAATAATCAAAAAACCTGGAAATAATGACGGAAAAGAATTATGCCGAAGGTGAAAGATATTATCAGGCTCAAAAAAGAGTAAAAGAACTAAGAGAATTTTATGAACATCTCACAGTATATGTACTTGTAAACCCAATTGTAATTGGGGTTAATATTATGACTTCTCCCGGATATTTATGGTTTATATGGTGTTTAATGGGATGGGGAATAGGAGTTGTTTTACACGGATTAAAGGTTTTTAACCTTCCGCCTTTTTTTAATAAAAAATGGGAGGAAAGAAAAATCAGGGAAATTTTAGAGAAAGAACGCAATCAAAAAACTTGGGAATAATGGAAACAAATTCTAATAATAGTTCAGAAGAAAATGTTTTGAAAGAGCTGGCAAGTAAAAAAGTGCTGAAACTAAAATCATTTTACAAACACACTTTTCTGTATGCCGCTGCAATGATTCTTTATGTATTGAAAGAATATACAGAATTGCCATTAAACTTCTTTCCGATACATTTTTTAAACGGAGTTGTAGTAATTATTTGGTCTGCTGTATATGTAGGTTCCGCAATTGATATGTTTGTTTCTTTCAAAATATTCGGCAAGGAATGGGAAGAAAGAAAATTGAGAAGCCTTTTAGAAAAGAAAAATAGAACACAAAAATGGGAGTAATCATGGAAATGAATTTTAATGAAGATGATAAATACTTTTTAGCAAAAAAGAAAGTAGAAAGTATTAAAGGATTTTACGGAAATCTTGTTGCTTATATTTTAGTAAACGCAATTTTGATTTTCATTAATCTATATACTTCACCAAAATATTTGTGGTTTTTCTGGCCGTTAATGTGGTGGGGAATTGGAGTTGTTTTTCATGGATTAAAGGTTTTTGAAGTATTTCCGGTTTTAGGAAAAGACTGGGAAGAAAGAAAAATCAAAGAGTTTATGGAAAAGGAAAAAGAGAATAAAAATAAATGGAAATAATTTTAAAGAAATAAATATTATGGGACGTTTTAGAAGACGCATGTACGAAGAATATGCACACGAATTCAGCACAGACGAAAATTATAATAATGCTTATAGAAAAGTTAAAAGGTTAAAAGGTTTTTACTCGCATATAAGAGTTTATCTTATTGTGAATGTAATCATTATAATCGCAAATTTAAACCGGGATATTTTTAGCGAAAATATTCATGAAAGCGGATTAATGGACTGGCAGACTTATTCAACAGCATTTTTCTGGGGAATTGGTTTATTGGCGCACGCAATGTCTGTTTTTGGACGTGATCTTTTCTTTAGTGACGATTGGGAGCAAAAGAAAATCCAAAAATATATGGAGAAAGAAGCCGCGAATACAAATAAATGGGAGTAACTTTGAAATACTATTTTTTCTAAATTTTGTATATAGTAAATGATCACATTAATTATAGAAGACGAAAAACCAGCGGCAAGATTGCTGCAAAGAAAACTTGAAAAGTTAGACGTTACCGTAGAAACGATGCTTCATTCCGTTGAAGAATCAGTTCATTGGTTTAGCAATAACCAGCATCCGGATTTAATTTTTCTGGATATACAATTATCAGATGGATTGTCGTTTGAAATTTTTGAAAAAATAGATATTAAAAGCGCTATCATTTTTACTACAGCTTATGATGAATATGCATTAAAAGCGTTTAAACTAAATAGCATAGATTATCTTCTAAAACCAATTGACGAAGATGATCTCGAAGCAGCGGTTTCAAAATTTAAATCCCGACTTCCAAAAACAGCTTCTGAAACTTCAAACGTGCAGCTTGATTTTGAACAGATTCGCCAAATGCTGTCAAATCCTTTTGAAAAAACATACAAAAAGAGATTCACAGTTAAAATTGGTCAGCATTTAAAAGTAATTACTACTGAAGAAATTGAATGTTTTTTTAGTGAAAACAAAGGAACATACATTCATACTTATGACAATCGAAATTATTTAATCGATTCGACTTTAGAGATTCTGGAGCAGGAATTAGACAAAAAGGATTTCTTTCGCGTAAGCAGAAAATTTATTGTCCCGCTTCAGGCCATTAAAGAAATTCAGGTATATACGAATTCACGTTTAAAAGTAATTTTACCAACTTACAAAGAAGATGAGGTTATTGTAAGCCGTGAAAAGGTGCAGGATTTTAAAACCTGGCTGGGGTAAAATGAATTTGTTTAAATGATGAACACATATGTTTCTACGGAACGTATGTGTTCATCATTATCATTTCTGACGGATTGAAATCCGTCTCTACAATATGAATCGTTCCTTCGGAACTTTTATGATCTATGATTGTCATTTTATCGGAATTTTTTAAATTATCCCAATAAAGAGCCAGAGGCTCGATTTATATTGTAGGGCCGGATTTCAATCCGGTTAACGAAACGTAAATTTTTTATTTTAATTCAAAACATTATTTGCTCAATCGGTGCAATGTATATGTCATTGCGCTCAAAAGGAAAAAAGCCATAATTTGGTGAATTAATCCTAAAGCCAAAGGCACGCTGTATAATAAAGTAAAAACACCAAGAAGGAATTGTATAAAAACAAAAACTACCAAAGTGTTGATTCCGTTTGCCTGTGTATTAGTAAGTGTATATTTTTTGCTTTTGAAGAAAAGAAAAAGAATAATCCCAACTACAAAATAAGCAAAAGTTCTGTGTACAAACTGAACACCGCTTTTCCCTTCAATTAAATTTTTAATCAAACTAGATTGCTCAATAAAAACCGATTCATGAATAAATTCTCCATCGCTCATTAAAGGCCAGTGATTGTGAATTAATCCGGCGTTTAATCCCGCAACAAATCCACCATAAATAATCTGGATCAATAAAGCGACCAAAGCATATCTGGCGATTTTTCGAAGCGGTAATATTTTATTGATGTTTCTTTCAGGATAAATCAAATCCAGCGCCACCCAAAGCGTATATGCAAAAGTTATAAAAGCAAAAGTTAAGTGTAAGGAAAGTCTAAAATGACTCACATCCGGATTATCAATTAATCCGCTTCGAACCATAAACCATCCAAGAAAACCTTGAAAAGCACCCATTGCCAAAAGAACAATACATTTTTTAATTGTTGGTGTATCTAATTTTTTTCTGATTAAGAAATAAACAAAAGGAACAAAGAAAACCAATCCAATTATACGACCGATGAAACGGTGAAACCATTCCCAGAAATAAATGAATTTATAATCTGCTAATTGAAAATCGTTGTGAATATTGATTTTTTGGTACTCTGGAAATTTTTTATATTCATCAAAAGCAGCCTGCCATTTTGCATCAGTTAATGGCGGAAATGTGTCGGTAACTAAATGCCAGTCCGTCATTGATAAACCTGAATTGGTTAAACGCGTGATGCCGCCCACGACAACCATTAAAAATAATAAAACACAACCTGATAGTAACCAAATGATTACTGATTTATTCTCTTTTTTCATTCTTTTCCGATTAATTCGATTTCTTTTCTATGATTTATTTTTCTTAGATAAAAATTTAAGAAAAATAAGTTTGCTAAAACGCTAAAAAATAGTGTTGCCGTAACAAACAAAATCATAAAAGTGTTGTTGTTCTTAATTCTTATATTTACTAAATCAGATATTAATTCTCTTAAAACAGCCAAAATACAGAAGACTGTAAATGATAAAATTATACTGATTAAGAAAAAAAATAATGTATGTTTGAAACGCTTTGTTTTAATATTTCTAAGTTTTTTATAAAATAGATAGTTAGGTAATACAACTATCATTAAAATTAAAATTCTTAAAATTATAACTGCAAGACTCATTTATTTTTTAAGAGTTAAATTTAACTTCGCAGCTCTTTTAATCACAAAATCATACGCAGCCTGATATTCATTTGGAATATCACCTTCTAAAATAGCTTCTTTTACGGCTTCCTTTAAAACTCCAATTTCACGAGAAGGTTTCAAATCGAACATTTCCATAATTTCTTCACCTGAAATTGGCGGCTGAAAATTACGAACGTGATCGCGTTCTTCAACTTCAACAATTTTCTTGCGAACAATTTCAAAGTTTTTATGATATTTCTTAAACTTCGCTGGGTTTTTGGTTGTAATATCAGCTTCACATAAAGTCATTAAATCCTCTACATCTTCACCCGCATCAAAAACCAAACGACGAACTGCGCTGTCGGTTACAATATCTTGCGCCAAAACAATTGGACGTGAACTCATAATAACCATTTTTTGTACAAATTTCATTTTGTGATTCAACGGCATATGTAAACGTTCGAATATCTTTTTAGCCATTTTTCCACCCAAAAACTCATGTCCGTGAAAAGTCCAGCCCTGTTTTTTATTGAAACGTTTTGTTGGAGCTTTTCCAATATCGTGTAATAAAGCTGACCATCGTAACCAAACATCATCTGTATTTGGGCAAATGTTATCAACGACTTCAAGTGTATGGTAAAAGTTGTTTTTATGTGTATGACCTTCAATTTCTTCCACCTGATTTAAAGCTGTTAATTCAGGTAAGATTAAATCTAAAAGTCCGGTTTTATATAAAAGTAAAAATCCGGTTGACGGTTTTGGTGTAGAAAGGATTTTGTTTAATTCGTCTACAATTCTTTCACCTGAAATAATCTTGATACGATCTGCATTTTTGGTAATCGCATTCAAAGAATTTTCTTCAATTTCGAAATTCAACTGCGTGGCAAAACGAATAGCACGAAGCATTCTCAGCGGATCATCAGAATAAGTAATATCCGGATCTAAAGGCGTTTTGATGGTTTTACTTTCTAAATGCGCCAATCCATTAAACGGATCTAAAAGATCTCCGAAGTTGTTTTTATTTAAAGATAAAGCCAAAGCGTTGATCGTAAAATCACGACGGTTTTGATCATCCTGAAGCGTTCCATTTTCTACAATCGGATTTCGGCTGTCGAAATTATAAGATTCTTTTCGGGCACCAACAAATTCAATATCAGTATCTTCAAAACGAAGCATTGCTGTTCCGTAAGTTTTAAAAACCTGAACTTTTGGTTTATTCGGAAGTAAGTCAGAAACTTTAAGCGCTAATTCGATGCCGCTTCCAACTGCTACAACGTCGATGTCTTTTTTAGAACCTCGGTTTAAAAGCAAATCACGAACGAAACCTCCTATCACATAAGAGTCTACATTTAATTCCTGAGAAGCTTTCGAAATAATATCGAAGATTTTGTTTTGTAAAGCAGTTTTATAATTTGTTTGTATAGCCACGAATTCACTAATTTTTGAATAAAGATGATTTCAATTTTCGAAGAAATGAAATGCATGCAAATTTACAACATAGAAAATCCCTATTATAATCTATAGCTCACTTTTTTGAACAATTTCATATTTTGATGCGTTGATTTTTATGAATTGAGAAAGTGCTGCCACGAATTACACTAATTTTCACGAATTATTTTTTTTCTGCCACAGATTAAAAGAATTAAAAGGATTAAAAAAAATCTGTGGAAATCCTTTAATCTGTGGCTAAAAATCTTCGCAATCTGCATGAAAAAATAATTCGTGAAAATTCGTGGCAGAAAAATATAGCCACAGATTAAAAGGATTAAAAAGATTAAAAAATCTGTGGAAATCTTTTTAATCTGTGGCAAAAATCTTCGCAATCTATGTGAAAGAATAATTCGTGAAAATTAGTGTAATTCGTGGCAGAAAAAATTATACAACAATAAAACAAATCAATTGCAATAACATATTTTTAAAAATTCAATTTGTATTTTTGAGTCATATAAAAATGCACAAATGAAAATTGTTATATCGCCGGCGAAATCACTGAATTTCGAAAAAGAATTACCTACTGCTCAACATACTGAACCTTTATTTTTAAAAGAAGCGCGTCAGGTTCATAAAATACTAAAAGGAAAAAAGCCTGCTGAATTATCTCATTTAATGTCAATTTCAGACAAACTTGCCGATTTAAACTGGAAACGAAACCAAGACTGGAAAACTCCATTTACGGTTGAAAATGCCCGTCCCGCAGTTTATACTTTTGACGGTGATGTTTATACAGGTTTAGACGCCTATTCAATTCCGTTAGAAAAATTAGATGTTTTACAAGATAAACTTAGAATTTTATCCGGACTTTACGGCGTTTTAAAACCGCTTGATTTAATGCAGGCATACCGCTTAGAAATGGGAACAAAATTACCTGTTGGCGATTATAAAAACCTGCATGAATTTTGGAAACCTGTTGTTACAAAAGCTTTAAATAAAGAATTGACGAAAGGAGAATTATTCGTTAATTTAGCCAGTAACGAATACTTTTCGGCAGTTGATGTAAAAGCTTTAAAAGTTCCTGTAATTACTCCGGATTTTAAAGATTATAAAGACGGAAAATTAAAAATGATCAGTTTCTTTGCAAAAAAGGCGAGAGGTATGATGGTTCGTTATATTATTGATACAAATGCTGAAACTATTGATGACTTAAAAGGTTTCAATTATGAAGGTTATCATTTTGACGCGAATCTTTCAAAAGGAAATCATTTGGTTTTTACAAGATGATTTTTAAGATGCTAAGGTTCTGAGTTGCTAAGATTCTAAGATTTTTACTGCAAAGAGCGCAAAGATTTGCGCAAGGTTCGCAAAGTTTTTACACAAACCTTTGCGAACTTTGTTTTTTTAAACCTCTTATAAATATATACTCTTTGCGCACTTTGCGGTTAAATTAAAAAAATAAACGCCGAATTCAATTTAGAATTCGGCGTTTCTGCGTATTATAAAATTATTATTATTAGTGCATTGCGTCGGCTGCGCTAATCTTGTTCTTCCCTTTTTTGATGAAGAGAATAATCGGTATACAGCATAAAAACATAATTCCCAGATACATAAAAATATCCATGTAAGCTAAAACAGTACTTTGTTTTAATACTGAATATTCTATTCCCTGATAAGCTTTTTTAAGTGCAACATCAGCGCTATATCCTTTAGACATAAACGCTCTTTGCATTCCTGCGATACGCTGCTGAACATCATATCGTGCAGGATCTAAATTGTTAATCAAATCAACTCTGTGTTCCTGACTAAAACGTGTGATGAAAGTGGTAATAATTGCAATACCAAATGAACCTCCTAACTGACGCATCATTCCGGTAAAAGCCGCTCCTTCACCAATTTGTTTTCCTTTTAAAGTTGAAAGCGAAAGGGTTGTAATTGGAACGAAAAGTAACCCAAGACCAATTCCTCTCAAAATCAATGGCCAATACATATGTTCTACACCAGTATCTGGGGTCATACGAGTCTGCATCATGAAGGTAAAGAAGAAGAAAACTAAAAATCCAACTCCAACCATATAACCTTGCGGAACACCTTTTTGAATCATATTTCCAACAAAAGGCATCATAATCGCCGTTGTAATAGATCCCGGAATTAATAATAATCCGGCATCAGTTGCCGTCCATCCTAAAATTGACTGCGTATAAATAGGGATAATTAAAGTTGAACCATATAATCCGAAACCAAGAATGAAACACATTACAGTTCCAATTCTTAAATTTCCATCTTTTAAAACGCTTAAGTTTACAATTGGATGTTTGTAAGTCAGCTCTCTCCAAATAAAAAGAACCAATCCTAAAACAGTCACAACACTTAAAGTTACAATAAGAGAATCGTTAAACCAGTCATCCTGTTGTCCGTGTTCAAGAACGAATTGTAAAGAACCAATAAAGGCGCTCAACAAGAAAATTCCCCACCAGTCAACCTGATTTGCTTTTAATTTTTCTCCATATTTCGGGCTTCTTACGAAAGTTAAAGCCAAAATAGTAGCGATAATTCCAAGCGGAATATTGATGTAAAAGATATAAGGCCAAGAATAATTATCTACTAAATATCCTCCCAAAGGCGGACCTAAAGTTGGACCAACAATTACACCCATTCCGTAAATTGCCTGCGCCATTCCGCGTTTTGCAACCGGATAACTTTCTGTAATAATCGTTTGGGCTGTTACAAGTAACGCTCCACCACCCATACCTTGTACGAATCGGAAGGCTACAAGTTCCCAAATATTACTGGCATTTCCACACAAAAAGGAACAAACGGTAAATATAATGATAGAAGCCACAAAATAATTACGTCTTCCAAATTGCTGAGATAACCAGCTCGTCATCGGAATTACAATAACATTCGCAATTGCGTATGCTGTAATAACCCACGCCACATCGGTCAAGGTAGCACCAAGACTTCCGCGCATGTCTGTTAGAGCTACGTTTACAATCGTCGTATCAACAATTTCCAGCAATGCACAAAGTACTGCCGTAATGGTAATAATAACGCGTCGGTAACCGTATTCTACTAAATCGTCGTCTGCTTGTACTGCTGCTGCCATTTATTTATTTTAAATGTACGTCTACGTCAACATTCATTCCTGGTCTTAAAAGTTTTACTTTTTCAGGATCGTTTGCTTGATCTAAACTAATTTTTACTGGTAATCTCTGAATTGTTTTTACGAAGTTTCCTGTAGCATTATCAGGAGGTAACAATGAAAAACGTGATCCTGTTGCTGGAGAAAATGAAGTTACAGTACCTTTAAACTCATAGTTAGGATAAGCATCAACTTTTAAACTTACTTTTTGCCCCACAACCATTTTGTTTAATTGTGTTTCTTTAAAATTCGCTACAACCCAAGCTTCATTGTTATTGATGATGTAAAATAAAGATTGTCCTGGCTGAACTAATTGTCCCGGCTGAATATCAACTTTAGAAACCTGACCATCAATAGCCGCTGTAACTACTGTATAGCTTAAATTTAAGTGAGCAACATCTAACATAGTTTTTGCTTTTTTGATGTTTGCTGCAGCAACTTCTGTTTGTTTGTCAGAAACTTTAGATTTTGACTGAATAACCGATTTTTGATAAGAAGTCGCTCTTTGTTGTTGTTCTAAAACACGTACTTGATTTTCAGCTTCATCTTTTGCAGTTTGAGCTTGTTCAAATTGTTGTTTTGTAATAGTATGTGTTTTATATAAATTGCTGTAACGGTTAAAATCGTTTGTAAGCTGTCTCAATCTAATTTTAGCACTTTCGATAGAACCACCTGCAGATCTCATTTGAGCGTCTGAAACAGAGATGCTTGCATAAGCACTTCCAATATCAGCTTTTGCAGCTTCGTATTGACCTTCAGCTCCTAATAATGCAGCATTTGCTTCATCGATTTTTAACTGATAATCTCTTTTATCGATAGTAAATAAAGTATCTCCTTTTTTTACATAGTCATTATCTTTCACATACACTTTGCTGATATATCCTGATACTCTCGGAATAATTGGGTTCATTTTTTTCTCAATTTGAGCATCATCCGTTTCTTCGTGTGCCAATGAGTGTAAGTATTTTGATATTCCGTAAGTTCCTCCCACTAAAACCAAAACGGTTAGTATGATGATGAATTTTTTATTTGTCTTTTTCTTTTCCATGAGAGCTTCGATTATATTTTAGAAAGATTGAATGATTGTGATAATTGTCCTGATACTGAAAGTAATTCGTAATATTTTTGGATGATGGTTGCTTTTGCTACAGCAGTATTAATTTTTGCGCTTAACTGCTCAACATCCGCTTCAACAAGATCATTGGTATCTGCAAGACCATTGTCGAATTTATCTTTTACAAGTCTATAGTTTTCAGTAGCTTGTTGAAAAGCTTCTTCATAAACCACACTTTGATTGATCGCTAAGTCATAATCTTCAATAGATTTTTGAACTTCTACTTTAATACGGTCAGTCATAATAGCCTCAGTATTTTTTACTTCAAGAGCTTTACTTTCTGCTTCTTTTACGTGTGCGCTGTTTTTAAGAATTCCAGATAAATCATAAGATAAACCTAAACCAAAATTCATAGCATATTTTACCGTAATAATGTCTTTAAGATCTAAAGCAGTATAACCTCCAAGTAATGAAATTGTTGGGTAGTATCCAGCTTTTGCAATCTTAACATTAGCCTCTGAAGCTTTTTGTTGTAAACGAATTGCCTCTAAATCTTTTCTGCTTTCAAGTGCCAAAGCATCAGATGTTGGAGCACCAGTTGTTTTTAAGTTAAAGAAATCATCTTCATTAACCTGAATTTTTACAGATGGCTCTAATTTAAGTAATGTCGTTAAATAAAAGTTGATATTGTTGATGTTGTTATTCGCTTCATCAATAGATAATTGCGTTTTTGAAACCAGTAATTGTGCTTTCAATAAATCATTTCTTGGAATGATTCCGTTTTTCTCTAATTCAATAAAATCAGTAACACGCTGTTTAGCACTTTTTTGATTTTCTGTTAAAACATCTAAAGTTTTTTGTGCTTTGTACAGAGCTGTGTAATAAGTAATTACTCTTAAAGCAACATCTTCTTTTGTTTTAGCCGCAGTAACGCTTTCCGCTTCGTATAAGCTTTCATAAGCGTCAATACTATTTTGGATTTTAAATCCTGCAAAAAGTGGTAAGCTTAAATTAGCCATTCCAAGCATTGCACGATCCGGAGAAGCTAAAGAAGCGCTTTCTCCCTGATTTGGCATATCGATCGAAGCTTTTGTTAATCGCTGATATTGCCCTGAAATTTTTAAATCTGGATATTGGTTATTCTTAACCGTTTGTAATTCATATTTCTTTGAGTTTACCTTAGTGTTGGCAAGCGTAACTTCGTTACTCTTTTCCCAGGCCATTTTTACGGCTTCATCTAAAGTTAAACTTGTTTTTTCTTGTGCTTCTATTGAAGAGATTCCTATAAAGAAAACTCCAAAGAGCATTAATTGACTAATTTTCATAAACAAGTAGCGCTTTTATAGTTTGTTGAATGTGCTTTGTAAGACTGTTTTTAATGTAATCGTTGTATAACGTTTCTGTTTTTAGATTTAAGAGTTCTTCAAAAAAAGATTTGTTCATGTGGAAATGAAAAAAAGTTCCCATAATCGTTGGTGTAATCAACGGAATTATGACATCTTTTCTAAAAATTCCTTTTGACTGGCCTTCTTTAATAATCGTTTCAAGAGATTTTAGATTCCCCTTTTTCAGCTCTGTAAAAGCCGCAAGACTTTCTTCTCTTTTTTTAGAATTAAGTTCGAAATGTAAAACTCTGAAAATCCCTCTGTTACAATTAATTCGATTGATATAAATTTCGACTAATTTATTGACTTTATCAAGAGGATGAAGATCTTCGTGTTGTAAACTTTCGATTTGCAGTTTTAAATCGGCTGTTTTGTGAATGATTAAAGATTCCAGTAATTTATCTTTTGAACCGAAATAATACGAAACCATAGCAATATTAATTTTTGCATGTTTCGAAATGTCCCGTATAGAAGTCCCCTCAAATCCTTTCTCAGAAAATAGCTTTTCAGCAACAGTAAGAATCTGAATTTTTTTATCGTTTAGTTCGATGTGTGACATGGTATTGTTTCTAATCGGATACAAAATTAAACACTTGTTTAATTTAAACACTTGTTTAATTTTTTTTTAACATAATATTAACATAAAACGGTTTCGTTTTTTGAGCAAAAAAAAGCTGAAACACTTAGTATTTCAGCTTTTTGAAAAATGATTATGAAATTATTTTCCTAATTTAAGTTTATCAGGATTTTGTCTTGTGTCGAAAATGTTTGAGATGAAAACGGTGTTTCGAGTTTCATCAATCCAATATATTATTTTGTAATTTTTAAAAATTAAATACCTGAAGTCTTGAATTCTATCTGATAAAAGTTCTTCTTTTTGCCCGCCAAATGCATTGAATTCTAAAGTTAGTGAAGAATCAATTATACCATTTATAAGTACTTGAGCAATTCTAATACCAGCTTTAAATTTGTAGTATTCAAAAATATCTTCAAGTTTATTTTCTGCAAATTGAGTCCAATAAACCGTTAATCCCATTTTTGAATTCTGGATTTTAGATCTTTAGCAGAAACAATTCTTCCTTGAAAAGCGTCATTAATTGATTGATCAATTTCATTGTTAAATTGATCAATATTCATTGGTTTCATTTCAGAATCTAATAATTCTACTTTTTTTTCATGAAGTAAATTTTCTAATCCAGTAACAATCTCTTCATTTTCAAGTCTCAGGAATTCCTGAACAAATGATATTTTACGAGCTTCTAAATCCATTTTGTTTTATTTTATTCAAAGATAAGTAATTATACAGACTAAATTCTATCGAATCTCTCCAACAAATTCCTCAATTTTCCCACTTCCGCTTTCGCTCAAATGTTTAATAAAAGCACTTCCAATAATAGCACCTTTTGCATATTTAGTAGCCTGATTGAAAGTTTCTTTATTTGAAATTCCGAAACCAACAATTTGAGGATTTTTTAAATTCAAATTTGAGATTCTTTCGAAATAGCTTTCCTGAACATCTCCAAAACCAAATTGAGATCCCGTAACACTTGCAGAACTTACCATATAAATAAATCCGTTTGAAACACTGTCGATAAAACGAATACGTTCATCTGAAGTTTGAGGCGTAATCAGGAACACATTTATTAAACCATATTTTTCGAAAATTGCTTTGTATTCTTCTGCATAAACATCAACTGGAAGATCTGGAATAATTAATCCGTCGATTCCAATTTCAGCACATTTTTGACAAAAAGCTTCAACTCCATATTGCAACATCGGATTAAAATAACCCATAATAATTAACGGAATTTTTACGCTTTCGCGGATGTTTTTCAGCTGATCGAAAAGAATTTGAGTTGTCATTCCGTTATGAAGCGCCTGTGTTGAACTCGCCTGGATTGTTGGTCCGTCTGCCAAAGGATCGCTGAAAGGAAGTCCAATTTCGATTAAATCAACACCGTTTTTTTCTAAATCCTGAATAATCTGCACCGTATCATTTAAGTTAGGATATCCTGCAGAAAAATAGATCGAAAGTATCTTTTTATCTTCTTGTAATTTTTGAGTTATTCTGTTCATTTTTAATATCTTTTTTCTCCTGCAAGGTTTTCAAAACCTTGTAGGTGTTTTATTTTAAGTAATTTATTTATACCTACAAGGTTTTGAAAACCTTGCAGGAGTCTTTGCTAGTCAATAATGATTTGAGTTGTCCAATTATTATTATGGTTTTCGACTAATAATAATCCGGAATCTGAATCATTCATCTGGCTAATTAATTCTCCTTTATTATTCCAAAATGCACTTTGACCTGCCGAAGGAGAGCCCCAGGATTCACCGCTGAAATTTGACATCAAAACATTCATTTGATGTTTCTCGGCATAATTTTGCAAGTCTCGATACGCATTCGGAATTCCGTTTGGTGAAAAGAAAATGCTGGCAATATAAATATCAGTTTCTCTCTTTTTTGCATTTTCCGGATGCAGCGGATTATCAATATCAGCACAAATGGCAAATGAAATCTTTTGATTTTCAATTGAAATAATTGGATTATTATCAAAAGAAGATTTAAAATAGTCATCTTCGCCTTCGTGTAAAAACTGCTTCGTATAAATGGAAACCGAATTATCCGGAGAAATTACAAATTCACCAATAAACAAATTGGAGTCAATTTCAATAGGGGCTCCGGCGATAATTATAATATTATTTTCTACAGCTAATTTTTGCAAATACTCCAAACGCGAATCGTTTTTTTGGAAAGCTAATTTTTGTGCATGTTCTCTTTCATAGCCTGTAATAGACATTTCAGGAAATACAATTAATTGCGCTTTATTTTTTATAGCCAATTCAATAAGACGATAATGATCTGATAAATTAGCATCGATATCTCCTCGGGTTGGTTTTGTTTGCGCGGCTGCTAGAATCATATCAATTATTAATTTTCTGTATAAATCCAAGCCTGTATTCCAGACTTTAATCTTACCTGAACTCTTTTATATGAGTTCGATTCGAATATATCTACTTTAGCCAGATCTGTATTTGAAATTGTATAAACAACCCCATATATAATATCTGAAAGATCATCGCTTGGAACCGCTACTACATAATCAGCCATTCCAAATTCTTCTTCTATTTGAAGGCTTTTTAGTTTGTATCCAAGAAGCTGGTCTGCAGTTCCCGTTAATACTTTATTGAAAACCTGCATTTGAATTTGTTTTGATCGTAATGTTCCGTAAGAGAATAACTTTTCCATATCTACTTTTTTCTAGTTATTTATTTGCGTTAGGGATGGGAGCGGCATCCTTTTTATTTTTTCTTTAAAAATAAAAAGATATAGCGGACAGCCCGACCGTAGGGAACGCCCAAATTACGATTTTTATTACAATTTAAAATAGTCAATATAATTATCTAAATCTTTGTCACCGCGGCCAGAAAGACTAATAACAACAACATCTGTTGGCTTAAATTTCTTTTGATCTAAAACTGCAAATGCGTGTGCACTTTCAATCGCCGGAATAATTCCTTCTAATTTTGTTAATTGCAAACCTGCATTCATTGCATCATCATCGGTAACAGAGAAAAATTCGCCACGTCCCGTTTGTGCCAAATGCGCATGTAAAGGCCCAACTCCAGGATAATCTAATCCTGCAGAAATTGAATATGGTTCTGTAATTTGTCCGTCTGGTGTTTGCATTAAAAGCGTTTTACAACCGTGAATGACGCCTACTTTTCCTAATTTACTTGTTGCAGCACTATGGCCGCTGTCAACACCTTTTCCGGCAGCTTCAACAGCAATAATTCCAACTTCCGGTTCATGTAAAAAGTGATAATACGTTCCTGCAGCGTTACTTCCGCCACCAATACAAGCAACCACATAATCAGGATTTTCACGTCCTTCTTTTTCTTTTAACTGCCATTTTATTTCTTCTGAAATAATACTCTGAAAACGCGTTACCATATCCGGATAAGGATGAGGTCCAATCGCCGATCCGATAATATAATGTGTATCAACCGGATTATTAATCCAATCGCGAATGGCTTCGTTTGTAGCATCTTTTAAAGTTCGTGAACCCGAAAGTGCCGGACGAACTTCTGCGCCTAACATTTTCATACGAGCCACGTTTGGTGCCTGACGCGCAATGTCAATTTCACCCATATAAACGATACATTCAATTCCCATTAAAGCGCAAACTGTTGCTGTTGCTACGCCGTGTTGACCCGCTCCGGTTTCGGCAATAATTCTTTTTTTACCCAAACGTTTTGCTAATAGAATCTGCCCGATTGTGTTGTTGACTTTGTGCGCTCCGGTATGATTTAAATCTTCTCTTTTTAGATAGACTTTGGTATTGTATTTTTCAGATAATCGTTTCGCAAAATACAACGGACTTGGGCGTCCTACATAATCTTTCAGCAGTTGGTTGAAGTCAGCTTTAAAATCTGGTTCATCCATTATGCTTAGGTATTTTTGGCGTAATTCTTCTACGTTTGGATAAAGCATTTCAGGAATGTAAGCTCCTCCAAATTCTCCGTAATATCCTTTTTCGTTGACGTTAAAACTCATTTTGTTTAAAGTTTAAAAGTTGGCAACATCAAATTTTCGTTTGAAATTGCTAAATAAATTTCTGTTTTTCAGCCCTGGTTCGATTTCAAATTTACTATTTACATCGATAGCATAAATAGGTAAATTGCTTTTTGAAATTTCTTCAATGGCTTTTAATTCGTTAATTCCGATTCCGCCGCTCAAAAAGAAGGGTTTATCTGAATTGTATTTTTTTAATATCGTCCAGTCGAATGTTGTTCCGTTGCCGCCCGGTAGTTTTCCTTTGGTGTCAAATAGGAAATAATCACAGACTGGTTCGAAAGGTTTTATCACTTCAAAATCAAAGTTTTCATCTGCGGAAAATGCTTTTATGATTTCGATTTTTTTTGATAGTTTACTTTTTAGTTCCGAACAAAATTCAACCGTTTCATTTCCGTGTAACTGAACGGCTTGTAAATTGTATTTTGTTACTTTTTCCAGAATTTCTTCCTGTGTTTGATTTACAAAAACTCCCACTTTTTTGATTGTTTTTATAAGTTCAGGAATGGTTCCGTTAAAATATCGCGCGGATTTTTCCCAGAAAATAAATCCCATATAATCGGGTAGGAGTGCGCCTACTTCGAGAATGTTTTCAGGATATTTCATGCCGCATATTTTGAGTTTCATTTTATATTTGTTTTTGCCACGAAGGCGCTAAGACACTAAGTTTTTTTGTTTTTTTGCCACTAAGGAGCTAAGACACTAAGTTTATTTTTTATAAACGAGCACAAATTAAATTTGCGCCTTTGTGACTTTGTGGCAAACCTTTACAGGCCAAGCTTGCTGATGAACTCTGTTGCGGCTTGTCCGGCGTTGTCGGTTTTCATGAAGTTTTCTCCAATTAGGAAACCTTTGTAGCCGTAAGGTTTTAGTTCCTGAATAGCTTCGATGGATGAAATTCCGCTTTCGGAAACTTTTACAAAATCATCTGGAATTTGCGATGCCAATTGTTTACTGAAATCTAAACTGACTTCGAAAGTTTTTAGGTTTCTGTTGTTTACACCAATCATGTCTAAAGTTGGCATAATTGATTTTTCCAGTTCTTCTTGGTTATGAACTTCTAACAGAACTTCTAAACCTAGATTTTTAGCAATTTCTGATAATGATTTGATTTCTTCACGAGTTAAAACAGCTGCGATTAGTAAAATCAAATCGGCTCCGTGTGCTTTTGCTTCTAAAATTTGGTATTCATCAACAATAAATTCTTTTCGCAAAAGCGGAATATTTACACTTGCTCTTGCCAAAAGTAAATCGTCTAAAGAACCTCCAAAATATTTCCCGTCTGTTAAAACCGAAATTCCGCAAGCTCCCGCACTTTCATAACCTTTTACAACTTCTTCAACTGTGAAATTGTGATTAATAACTGATTTTGAAGGAGAACGACGTTTGTGTTCAGCAATAATTCCAGTCGAACTTGCTTTTAGTTTCTGGCTTAATGAAATCGTTTCTTTTCCAAAAAATACCGAAGCTTCCAACTGAGAAACTGCAATGATTGATTTTTTGAGAACGACTTCTCGTTTTTTATCAAATATTATTTTATCTAAAATATTCATGATCGTTGTTTTGCCACAAAGTCACAAAGAAGCAAAAATTAGTGCTAATTCGTGAAATTTGTGTTTGTTTTTTATTTACTTAATTCCTGTAATGTTTGCAATGCTTTCAATCCTTTTCCAGACAATAAACTTTCTTTTGCTAATTC
Source organism: Flavobacterium sp. NLM (assembly GCF_002210235.1). Taxonomy (NCBI): domain Bacteria; kingdom Pseudomonadati; phylum Bacteroidota; class Flavobacteriia; order Flavobacteriales; family Flavobacteriaceae; genus Flavobacterium; species Flavobacterium sp. NLM. The sequence goes on along the minus strand of NZ_LIAC01000009.1, from coordinate 76,687 downwards.
AAAACCTTGAAGCGGAGAACATTTTGTAACGGTTGCAATCGCCATTGCAGCATTTGCTAAAACTACATTGTTCTGTGCTTCAGTTCCTTTTCCAGAAATGATATTTGTAAATATTTCTGCTGATTCTTCGATGGTTTTTCCGCCTTCAATTTCAGTTTGAGATAAAAGCCTAACGCCAAAATCTTCCGGTTTTAGCATTCCTTCCATATGCGATGTTATCGTTTTGGTTGGACCTGTTAAAGAGATTTCATCATATCCGTCAAGCGAATGTAAAATGGTAAAATTGATATCGGTATTTTGATATAAATAAGCATACATTCTGGCTAATTCAAGATTGAAAACCCCAACTAATTGATTTTGAGGAAATGATGGATTTACCATTGGCCCTAACATATTAAAGAAGGTTTTTACCGCTAATTCTTTACGAATTGGTCCAACATTTTTCATTGCCGGATGAAATAGGGGAGCGTGTAAAACACAAATTCCTGCTTGATCGATACATTTTTCTAAAAACGAAGGATCATTGCTGAATTTAATTCCCATTTTTTCCATCACATTGCTCGATCCTGAAATAGATGAAACTCCGTAATTTCCATGTTTGGCAACTTTAATTCCCGCACCAGCCGATACGAAAGAAGCTAAAGTTGAAATGTTGAAAGTGTCTTTTCCATCGCCGCCTGTTCCGCATAAATCGATGGTATTGTAAGCTGATAAATCAACGCGAACACATAATTCTAATAAAGCTTCACGAAATCCAGAAAGCTCATCAATCGTAATGCTTCGCATCATAAATACAGTCAAAAATGCCGAAATCTGACTCGGATTGTATTGACCTGTTGATATATTAATCAAAACGTCTTTTGCTTCTTCTTTAGAAAGCACTTCGTGATTGATTAATTTGTTTAATATAGTTTTCATTTTTTTTAAGTTGCTAAGGTTCTAAGATGCTGAGATGCTAAGTTTTTTTACTGTGACTTTAAACTGGGGCTGAATACTGTAAACTAGCTTTTAATCCAATTCTCTAAAATCCTTTTTCCTTTTGGCGTTAAAACACTTTCAGGGTGAAACTGAACGCCTCTTACATCATATTTTTTGTGTCTTAATGACATGATCTGTCCGTTTTCATCGATTGAAGTTGCTTCCAAAACTTCTGGTAAATTGCTGTCTACAACCCATGAATGATACCTTCCTACTTCAAATTCGTTTCCTAAACCTTCAAATAAAGTTTCGTCTGAAACTACAGTTTTTACATTTGTCGAAACGCCGTGATAAACTTTATCAAGGTTAGAAAGCGTTCCTCCAAAAACTTCTCCAATTGCCTGTTGTCCTAAGCAAACGCCCAAAATACTTTTTGTTGGCGCATATTTTTCGATAACCGCTTTTAATAAACCGGCTTCATCAGGAATTCCGGGGCCAGGAGAAAGTAATATTTTATCGAAAGAAGCGATTTCGTCAATTTCGAATTCGTCGTTTCTGTAAACCGTTACTTCGCAGTTTAAATCTTCGAGATAGTGTACTAAATTATAAGTGAAACTATCGTAATTGTCTATAACTAATATTTTTTTCATGGCTTTTTTGTTTTGTTTCAAGTTTTCTTTGTTTCAGGTTTCAAGTTGTTGGAACGTGAAACTTGAAACTTTAAACCTGAAACTATTTTTTACTCTCGAACGTACTTCTCAGTAATAATTCTATCGATTCCTAATTTTTCTACTTTTTCAACTCCTTTTTGAGTTAAAGTATCGTTTTTGATTTTTACTACAAATTCAAATTTTCCATTTTCCCATTGACGGTTGTTGAAGTACTCCAAATTCTCAGTATAAATACTATCTTTTAAAGTGTATTTTCCGCCTCCGCCAAAGAATACTGCATTTGTTGAATCTTTACCATTATTTAAATCATGATTGAAAAAAGCAAAATGTGTATCGTTTATAATTTTAATCATTTTTGTTTTTGGATTGAAAGTCGAGAACGTTGAATCTTTTTCAGTCGTTTCTGCTGATATAAGACGCCAGGTTCCTTTAATTGGATTCTCTTTTTTTTCCGAATTACAAGAGGTTATAGTAATGATTAAAACTAGAATTGATAATGCTTTTTTCATGGTTTTTATGGTTTTATTCTTTGTTTGTTAATTGTTTTAGGTTTTACCAATCTTTGTCTCCAACGGTTGAAACCGTTGGCTATGTTTATATAGTATTCCTTTTATAGTTTGCTTTTCAAACATTGCCCGAGGTTTCAACCTCGGGAGACATTGCTGATCATTCTGTGTTACTGTGACAGAAAACTGCGACTGAAAACTATATTTTTTCTGCCATTTCAAGCGCTGTATTCAAGGCTCTTAATTTATTATAAACTTCCTGCATTTCGCTTTCTTCGTCAGAACTTGCTACGATTCCGGCTCCAGCCTGGCAATGTAACTGATGATTTTTACTAAGGAAAGTTCGAATCATAATGGCATGGTTAAAGTTTCCGTTAAAATCCATGAAACCAATTGCGCCTCCGTAGAAATTACGATTTGTTTTTTCGTAATCTTCAATTAATTGCATCGCTCTGTGTTTCGGTGCGCCGCTTAAAGTTCCTGCTGGGAAAGTATCGGCAACAACCTGCATCGTTGTAGCTTTTTCGTGTAAATGTCCGGTCACTTTAGAAACCAAGTGAATTACGTGCGAGAAAAACTGAACTTCTCTGTATTTCTCCACATTTACATCGTGACCGTTTCTGCTTAAATCGTTTCTTGCCAAATCGACCAGCATTACGTGTTCGCTGTTTTCTTTTTTATCTTCCGAAAGTTCTTTGGCTAAAAGTGCATCACGTTCATCATTTCCGGTTCTTTTGAAAGTTCCTGCGATGGGGTGAATTTCGGCTTTTCTGTTTTTTACGATAATTTGTGCTTCGGGCGAAGACCCAAATATTTTGAAATCTCCATAATCAAAAAAGAATAGGTAAGGAGATGGGTTGATGCTTCTTAAGGCTCTGTAAACATTGAATTCGTCACCTTTAAAACCTTGTGTAAAACGACGAGATAAAACTAACTGAAAAACGTCTCCACGGAAACAGTGTTTTTTAGCTAAAGCCACATTGTGCTTGAATTCTTCATCAGTTAAATTAGAGAAACCTTCGCCTTCTTTTGAAAATTTATATGAAGCAATATTTCTGGATTGCAGTAATTGTTCGATTACAGCAATGTTGTTTGTTCCATCAACGCTGTGGCAGAAAATATAGGCTTCGTTTTTAAAGTGATTGATGGCGATGATGTTTTGATAAACGGCATAAAAAACATCTGGAATTGAAGTTGCATTGTCTTTTTTAGCAATTGAAACTTTTTCAAAATAACGAACAGCATCGTAAGAAATGTATCCGAATAATCCATTATTGATAAATTTAAAATCGTTTTTCTCCGATTGAAATTTGCTTGAGAATTCCTGAATTACTTCGGGAATATTTGTTGAAGCATCAATTTTAGTTTGCTCTGAAGTTCCGTCAGGGAAAGTTTTTGAAATTGTTTCGTTTTCGATTTTAATCGTTGCAATCGGGTTGCAGCAAACGTAAGAGAAACTGTTGTCATTTCCGTGATAATCACTACTTTCCAATAATAAACTATTTGGAAATTTATCTCTTATTTTAAAATATATACTAACCGGCGTAATGGTGTCTGCCAGAATTTGTTTGTAATGTGTGTTGAGTATAAAAGGTTTCAAAGTATGTTGTTTTTAGTTTTTAATATTTTTCTGCTAAAGTTTCGACCAAAAAAAAGGGCTTGTCGTGATGACAAGCCCTTTTTGTTTATAGTTTTGAAAATACCATAGGAAGCTTAGTTCACGACGTTTGACGTAAATTGTTCCACCACCAAGTATTGTTCATTAATGTTTTCATTTCTTTATTTTGATGTGACAAAGATATAAATGTAATTTGAATTAGAATACATAAAATTTCAAAAAAAACTTTTCTAATTTTCTAAATTTGTTAAATTTTAAAATCTAAAACCTGCTTAAGGTCTTAATTTCCAATCGCAATCGTATTGTTTACATTTGCTCTAAAATCTGGATTTCCTTTGATATTTGGCATTGTAAACAACTCGCTGTTCTTGTATTTTGAGTATTCTATCCCAAAATTTGGGTTGTAATAATTTTGAATTGTGGCATCAGAACTAGATGATTCACTTGTAATTCCGCCGTTGCAATTGTTTACAATTATGTTTTTAAAACTCATTTTTGATAAGTTATCATTTCCATCTCCAATATTACTTTCTAATAAAACAAAAGGAGAAAAACCAGAAACAATACTGTTGGTTAAACTAAAAAAAGTATTTTCTCTAATATGAACAGATTCTCTAACCAAACCTTGATTATTTTCTTCAAGATTAACTAAAGTGATATTGGTTGCAGTGATTTTTGTCATTTTTTTACTCATATCCGTATTTTGAATCTTGTCGTACGAATCGACTTCAAAACATCTTGAACCAGAGATATCTGATGAAAAAGGATGACGAATAGCAATACTGTTGCTGATGCTGATTTGTGCGCCTTGCGTAAAATCGAAATCATCATCAGTTGTTCGGTATGAAATTAAGTTGTTCATATTTAAATCGCCGCCATAACATTCAAAAGAATCGTCATTTGAAAAACTGATCTGGATATTGCTTAATATTGTTTTTCTTCCAACTCCAGCCAATGAAAGCCCGTTAAGTTCTTTTTCAGAGCTCAATTTTCTTCCTGCAAATTCTATTCTAACATATTTTAAAATACCTGAATTATCTTCGGCATCCTGACCTCCATAATGATTTATTATTGGATCTAAAGTAAAAGGAAGTGTATGAAGTCCGCCAAGAAAATTAATTGGAGCTTTTCCCAAAATGATTATTCCGCCCCAGTCACCCGGACGTCTGTCTGCAATTTCTTTGTTTGAAGTAAAAATGATTGGATCTGTTTCTAAACCTTCGGCTACAATTTTTGCACCATTTGAAACAACAAGAGTTCCGCAGGTTTTGTCATCGCCTCGTATTACAGTTCCGGGTTCGATAGTTAAAGTGGCATTGTTTGTCACGTAAACAATACCTACTAATTGATATGTATTTCGTTTTACTAATCTGGTATCTTTATCAATTGTTCCTGCAATTATGTTGGTCGCTTCGCTATATTCCATTTTTGCCGGATTAAAATTGGTCCAATTGTTCATCCAGTTATTAGTACCGATTATTCCTTTTGTTTGTTGTTGAGCTTGAAGTAAAAAAGTGCTTAGAAGTGTAATTATTATAACACGTATTTTTGTTTTCATAACTATAATTTTAATTTCTAGTTTTGGATTTTTAATTTGCTCAAAATTAGACCCCGAATGTTAATCAATACGGGGATAGTTATTATGAAAGCGTTATTTTATCGTTAAGAATGTTATGCTTTTGAAAAGAAATAAGGTGTTTAAGCCTTAGAAGACGTTACTTGAAAATTGTTTGCAATTAAATTTTCATTTAAAGATAATTTGTAACTTTGATAAAAATAAAAGAAATGGATTTAGATACTCGAAAAGTGATTTTTATTAGAGACTTTCTTAAGCTTGAAAGTGAGAAAGCTATATCTCAGTTTGAAAAATTATTAAAAAAAGAAACTAAGGCAGATTCTGAGTTAAAGCCAATGTCAATTGCTGATTTTCAAAAAAGAATTGATAATTCTATGGATGATTCTGCAAATGGTCGTTTAACGGAATCTGATAAGTTAATTTCTGAAATTGAGAAATGGAGTTAAAGATTTATTGGACTGATTTTGCTAAAAAAGAACTTAAGAATATTTTTGACTATTATAAAAAAGAAGCCAGCTTAAACGTTGCAAGAAAACTTGTTATAGGAATTACGAAGGAAACAATTAAGCTACAAGGACAATCTGAAATTGGACAAAAAGAAGAACTTTTAGAAAATTATTCTAAAGAAATTCGTTATTTGATCTTTAAAAATTACAAAATTATTTATTGGATTAATTCTGAAAGAAATTCAATTGAAATTTTAGATGTATTTGATACGAGACAAAATCCAATAAATATTAAAAGAAATAAATAAAAAAGAAAAACCCCAATAGAATCAACTATTGGGGTTTTTCTTATGAATTAGGTAAGCCTGAAATTAGAATTTTAAAGCTACTGTTAATTCGAAATCATCGCTGATAGTTTTGTCTCCTAAACCTTCGAAGAAACTTCCTGAACCGTATTTAATATCATATTTAGTTCTGTCAACTTTAAATGCAGTTGTAGCAGTGTTTCCGCTTACAGTAATATCAAAAGTTACTGGTTTAGTGATTCCTTTAATAGTTAAATCAGCAGTTACAGTGTAAACGTCAGCAGATTTAGCACCAATAGTTTTGAAAACTAATTTTGAAGTTGGGAATTTTTCAGTTCCAAAGAAATCGTCAGCTTTTAAGTGACCGTTTAATTTACCTTGGTATTCTCCAGTTAAATCTGTAGAAGTTAATGAAGTCATATCAACTGTAAAGCTTCCTCCAACTAATTTTTTTCCTTTGAAAACTACAGCACCTTCTTTAAAGTTTACTGTTCCAGAGTGCTCTCCAGTTACTTTTTTACCTACCCATTTGATAGTAGACGCTTTTTCGTCGATTTTTTTAGTTTGTGCGTTTACTGAGATACCAGCTGCTGCTACGAATAATGCAATTGCAATTGTCTTTAAATTTTTCATGTTGTAAAATTGAATTTGATTAATAATAATTATATAGTGATAAATAATTCCTCGTGAGATTTTCTAACTTTTTTGAAATGCTGAGTATCATCCTCATCATGTCTGTAACCTACAGCAGCAATTACTGTAGCACTTAGGCCAAGTTTGTCAAAACCTAAGATTTTGTTGAATTCTGCAGCATTGAAACCTTCCATAGGAGTAGCATCAATTTTTAATTCAGAAGCTGCAGCTAATAATGTTCCTAAAGCAATATAAGTTTGTTTTGCTGTCCATGTATTTTTAGCATCGTCAGATAAGTTTGCCACTGTACCTTTCATCATATCGCTAAATCCGGCCAAAGCATCAGCAGGAATGCCTCTTGTTTCGCTAATGTTATTGATATAACTGTCTACAGAATGTGCTCCAAGATTTACATCATTTGCAAATACAAATATTTGCGATGCATCTGTAAGCTGAGTTTGTCCATAAGCAGCAGCTTTTAATTGTTCTCTAATTTCCGGATTTTCTACAATAACAACTCTGTAAGGCTGTAATCCGTATGAAGAAGCACTTAATCTAACGGCTTCTTTAATAGTATTTAAATCTGCTGAAGAAACTTTTTTAGATGCATCATATTTTTTAGTTGCATATCTCCAGTTTAAATTATCTAATAGTGTACTCATAATTTTAATTTTGTTGGGTTCGGTATTTTTCTAATAATGTGTTTAATAATCCTAATTCTTCTTGGCTTATATTCTCGGCAAACAAACGCTCGTGTTCATCTACCTTTGGGTCTAATTCTTTTAAAATATCTAATCCTTTCTGTGTAATCAAAACTTCAATTTTGCGTCGATTTCCCGGACAGACATTTCTTGTTACTAAATCTTTCAGCAATAATTTATCTACTAATCGGGTTGTGTTACTCGTTTTAGCTAACATACGCTCTTGTATCACACACATATTAGCAGGTTTTCCTTTTTGTCCTCTTAATATACGCAATACATTATATTGCTCTCCGGATAAATCATACGGTTTCATCAACTCGCTGAAATGATCCTGAATCACATTTTGTGTGTACATGATATTCAGAATAACTTTTTTCGCATTATCCATCTTAACTGTACTTTTAATAACCTCTTCAATTGTCATAGTCGTAAGTGTATAATTTGTATATACAAATGTAGAAGTTTTAATAGTTGTATATACAAATGTCATGTTAATTTTTTGTTAATTCAAAATAACATCAATTTTGAAAGGAAAAAGTTAAAATAAAAATAGTTTATTTTTTAGTTTTAAAATATTGATTTTTAAATATTTAACTAAAAATTAAAATTGTAGCTATAAATTCTATCAAAGTTGTCAAACTTTGAAAAGACTTATTGAAATTCGGACAAAAGAAAGCCCTTTGTAGTTTTTTTGAAATTTAAAACTTCATTATTTACCCAGTTTTCATCATGTCCAAGCTCTTTGGCAAGCAGTTTTGCAACTTTTTCTGAAGATTGAATCGCGGCTCTTGCATCTAAAAACAATAAACGAACACGTCTGGCTAAAATATCATCAACAGTTCTTGCCATTTCATATCGAATCGCCCAAAGCACTTCTGCCATCGTAAATTCGTGATCAGGATGTACTTTTTCGTTTAATTCAGGATTGTTTTGTTGTAACTCGATTATTTCAGGAATGTCTGAACCATAAATATACAAATGATTTTCTCTGTCTAAAGTAGTCGTAGTTTTATTTCCATGAATGGGAAGGTGTTCTGTAACACATGGTTTTTTAGGCAGTTTACCAATAGTAATTGCTTTGTTTATAATATCTTCAGCAATTTTTCTATACGTTGTCCATTTTCCTCCCGTAATAGTTATTAAGCCAGTTTCTGATACAATAATTTTATGGCTTCGGGAAACTTCCTTGGTTTTTTTGCCTTCTTCTTCAGGAGCTGCCAAAGGACGCAAGCCTGCAAAAACCGATAAAACATCTGCTCTGGTTGGTTTTTTTGCTAAGAAGTGCCGAGCTGTTTCTAGCACAAATTTGATTTCACTTTCTAAAGCAACAGGTTCTAAACTTTGTTTTTTGATTAAAGTATCAGTTGTGCCTACTACAATTCGGTTATGCCAAGGTACAGCGAATAAAACTCGTCCGTCACTTGTTTTCGGAATCATTAAAGCATGATCTCCGGGTAAAAAAGATTTATCAAACACAAGATGAATCCCCTGACTCGGCACGATATATTTTTTATAAACAGTATCGTTTAGTTTCATTATGGCATTTGTAAAAACTCCCGTAGCATTTATAATTGCAGCTCCTTTTAAGTTGTATGTATCTCCAGTTTCCTGATCTTCTACTTCAACACCAATGACTTGGTTTTTATCGTCTTTTATTAAATTTACAACTTTTGTATAGTTTAAAATACAAGCTCCTTTTTCTACAGCAGTTTGAGCGATATTAATGGCTAAGCGCGAATCATCAAATTGTCCGTCATGATAAATTACGCCATTTACCAAACCGGCTTCTTCTACGTTAGGAAGCATTTCGATTGTTTTTTTCTTCGAAATATATTTGGAACGGCCCAAACTTAAACGTCCGGCCAATAAATCATAAACAGTTAACCCAATAGTATAAACAAAAGTGCTCCACCAATTGTAATTTGGAATCACAAAAGATTGGTTTTTGACTAAATGACCTGCATTTTTAGCTATTAAGCCTCTTTCTTTCAGGGCCTCTATAACCAAATGAATATTTCCTTGTTCCAGATAACGTACACCGCCATGAATTAGTTTAGTGCTTCTGCTTGAAGTTCCTTTTGCAAAATCAACCGCTTCAAGTAAAATTGTTTTGTATCCTCTGCTTGCAGCATCGAGAGCAGTTCCTAAACCGCTGGCTCCGCCTCCAATTACAATTACATCCCATTTTTCAGTGTTCTTTAATATCAATAGCTGTTCTGAACGGTTCATATATTAGGTTCTATTTTGGGATTTATTGTTTAAAGCAAACTTAACGAAACGAAATTAGATTTAGATGAAGAAATATCTTAGTTGTTAAAGTTTGTTTCAAGTTTCAGGTTTCAGGTTGCTTGACTAGACTTCAAAAAAATAAACCCGACAGGTTTTTAAAACCTGTCGGGTTTGATGTAAATTATATTTTCGTTTAAGTTAGTCTAAGGACAATTTTTTAATATTCCGTTAGGAATATTTCGTCGGTAGAAAAAAAATAGAATTGTTTTGCATTGTGTCCTGTAGGGACACTTGTTTCAACAGAATAAACTCTTGGCTCGTTAATCAAACGTTCCTACGGAACGTATAACCGCAACTCAAATTTAATTCTACCAACCAGACATTCCTACGGAATGAGTTTGGACTTATTTTTTTTAAGTTTCGTTAAGCAACTTGAAACTTTAAACCTGAAACAAAAAAGTTAATGAGGTAATTTATCTTTTATTAAACCATAAAACCAGGTTCCTGCAATGGCACTTAATAAAGTAACAATAATTACAGTTGCGCCAGTTCCAATTTGAGCAAAAAGCGGACCCGGACAAGCTCCGGTAATTGCCCATCCAAAACCAAATAACAATCCGCCATAGATTTGTCCTTTATTGAAAGTCTTTGGCTGAATTTCGATTTTCTCGCCTTGGAGTGTTTTAATATTGAATTTTTTAATGATGAAAACTGAGATAACGCCCACAGCAACTGCACTCCCAATTACGCCATACATAAAGAATGACTGCAGGTGAAACATTTCCTGAATACGAAACCAGCTGATGATTTCGGCTTTTACAAATACAATCCCGAAAAAGATTCCGACGATTAAATATTTAATATTAGCGAATCCTGATTCTTTCTGATAACTTGCATTGATTCCTTCGCCGTCTATATTTTTATTTTCTAAATTACTCATTTTTGAAATTTTAAAGTGAAAGAATATAAGGTAAAATCAAAAGTGACATTGCAAAACCACCAATCATAAAACATATTGTAGCTACTAATGAAGGCCATTGCAAATTTGATAATCCCATTATGGCATGTCCGCTAGTGCATCCGCCGGCATAACGTGTTCCGAAACCAACTAAAAATCCGCCCACAACAATCATGATGAATCCGCGAAGCGTTAATAAACTTTCCCATGAAAATAACTGTGAAGGAACTAAACCAGAATGATCTGTGATTCCGTAAGATGATAATTGCTGTGAAAGTTCTGGAGTAATTTGAACGTCATTTGGATTTGAAAGAAAGTAAGCCGCAATAACACCGCCAAGAAATATTCCCAAAACAAAAAATAAATTCCAGCTTTCTTTTTTCCAGTCGTATTTAAAAAACGAAATATTTGCTGGAATACAAGCCGCGCAAATATGACGAAGGGAAGAACTAATTCCGAAAGATTTATTTCCGATAATCAATAAAATAGGAACAGTCAAACCAATCAACGGGCCCGCAACGTACCAAGGCCAAGGTTCTTGAATAATTTCTAATATACTCATAATTAAAATTAAGTGTTTTGTTTTTTTACCATTAAGATATTAAGTTAATTAAGTTGGAATGCTTAATTTTTCCTAACCTTCTTTGAAAAGTTTCATTAAGCTCAAAAACTTAATTAACTTAATATCTTAATGGTAAAACTTTTATTTATGCTTTTAAAACCTTACTCTGACAAACGAAATCTGATTTTGGGATTTCAGTTTTTGCGATAGCTCCAAAACCGCCGTCAATTTCGCTAAAATTTCTGAAACCGCGAGCCTGTAAAATCGAAGCTGCGATCATACTGCGGTAGCCGCCTGCGCAATGTAAATAAAAATGCTCATTTGGATTAATATCTTTTACCCAGTCATTAATATAAGCGAGAGGTTTACTGTAAGCATCTTCTATATGTTCTGCTTCGTATTCAGTCTCTTTACGAACGTCAATAACTTTATCTTCTTTGATATTAAATTTAGCAGCAAATTGTTCTGCCGAAATTCGGTTAACGCTATCAATTTCAAAACCAGCTTTTTTCCAAGCTTCAAAACCGCCTTCTAAATGTCCGATAATAGAATCAAAACCAACGCGACTTAAACGTGTAACCGTTTCTTCTTCAAGACCCAATTCTGTTACTAATATAATAGGTTGTTTTACATCGCCCACTAAAGTTCCAACCCACGGAGCAAAATCTCCGTTGATTCCTATATTAATAGACTGCGGAATAAATCCTTTTGCAAAATCGCCGCTTTTTCGGGTATCTAAAATTAAAGCTCCGGTTTCTTCGGCGACAGCCTCAAAATCTTTTGCATCAATAGCTTTCATTCCGTTATGCAAAACCGTTTCAAAACTTTCGTAACCTTGCTTGTTCATGGCAACGTTCATGCTGAAATAGGCTGGAGGAGGTAATAATCCGTCCGTTACTTCTTCAATAAATTCAGCTTCCGTCATATTGGCGCGTAAAGCATAATTCGTAGCTTTTTGATTTCCAATAGTTGAAACTGTTTCTTTGCTCATGTTTTTTCCGCAGGCGCTTCCGGCACCGTGCGCAGGATAAACAATTACATCATCGTTCAACGTCATAATTTTATCCCTTAAAGAGTGAAATAAAATTCCGGCTAATTGATCCTGAGTCATTCCGGCTGCTTTTTGAGCCAAATCCGGACGACCAACATCGCCTATAAATAAGGTATCACCAGAAAAAATTGCATAATCTTTTCCGTCCTGGTCAATCAATAAATAAGTAGTGCTTTCCATGGTATGACCCGGAGTATGCAATGCTTTTATTGTCACATTTCCAAGTTTAAATTCCTGTCCGTCTTTTGCAGAAATGCAGTCAAATTCACAGGCCGCATTTGGTCCGTAAACAATTGGAGCTTCTGTTTCCTTGCTTAAATCAATGTGTCCGGAAACAAAATCAGCGTGAAAATGCGTTTCAAAAATGTATTTTAGTTTCACATTGTCACGTTCTAAACGATCTAAATAAGGCTGGATTTCTCTTAACGGATCAATAATAGCTGCTTCTCCGTTTGAAGTTATATAGTATGCACCTTGTGCGAGGCATCCGGTGTAAATTTGTTCTATTTTCATGATATGAATTGAAAAATATTGGGAATACAAAGATAACTCTGTTTTCTTTTAAAATAGGTGACTAATGTTACAGAAATTTGATTTTTGTATAAAAAATAGAAAATTAACCATATAAGTGATATAAGCAAATTTAATGGGCAGTAATTAAGCTTCAACTTATAATTTTCTATATGATGAATGTCATTTCCTGTCAAAAAAATTATTCTGTAATATTTTTTAAAAAATCAACAAACGAGCCAGCGTATTTTTCGAATTCCCATTTGCCTGCACCATGCGTGCTGGTGTAAATTGGAGCGTCATTAATTGTAATGTCTGCAATATCTATGCAAAACGGATCGGCACCAGAATCTGCAATGACAATATAATTTGTAGGCCAGTCTTTAAAAACTTCTCCTGTAATTCCATTTAGTGAATATCCAGATTGGTTTTTTATTAAATCAGCTGCACCATATAAAGTTAATCCTTGAAAAAAAGCATCTTTATCGATAAAAACATTAACAGGTGAGAAGTTTTGTAAAAACAGAAGATAATTTTCTGGTAAAATCCATTTTTTCTGTATTTCATTTATTTGATTTTCATTGGCAACAACAAGCCAGTTTGAAGGGTTTGATAAATCCTGATCTTCTTCTCTTTCTTTTTTGAGTAAGGCATCTAATTTTGAAACCGCTTTTTCAAGTTCTGTTTTTGGATTTTTTAAGCTTGGGTGAATAGTAGGTTTTTCATAACCAACACCGTCCTTATATCCTTGTTTTTGCCAGTTTAATATTTCGTCAATCCTAAAATTTTCAATTTTCCAATAACCGGGATCTTTTGGAAAATCACGATCAAAAGGTTGTTTACTGTAAACAGCAATACTTTTAATCGCTTTTGCACGGGTTTCTGTTGATAAAGTTTCATTTAAAACTAAGTTAATCACAGTGTCATACGATTTTCTGCCTAATACTTTAATAAGCCCGTCTATTCCCCAATACGTTAGTTCTGGTTGAGTAATTGTCCATTGAAAGAAATCAGCATATTGAGTTTCATTTTCTTGTATCAGTTCAAGAATGTCCGTTAGTAGAAAATTTCTCCAGTGCGGCATACTTCCGGTTCTTGAATACTCCATCAAAATCTCGATTATTTTTTCTCTATCGGTTTGAGAAAAGCTTTTTATTAGTTTATCTTTTGTTTTATTGAATTTACTGCCGTCTGTTTCAGTAAATAAACTTTCCTCAAATTGTATTATTGTTTTTGCCATTTTATTGTTTTTTCAAGCATCGATAAAATTAAAATAAAATAAATTGGAAAAGTTCTTTAAGTTGAATTTTAGGGAAAGTTTAATATGTTGAAAATTAAACGTAATTACCATGAAACAAGAGAATGCTTTGTGGCTGTATTTTGTAAATTTGCAGCGTCTTAAAAATCAGTTATATGAACACAGAAGATTTATTGAATCAAATTGCCTTTATAAAAGAAATTGATAAAGTAAAATACATTCAGAGAAAAACAAAATTATTCAACAGCGACCGATGTGAAAATGATGCCGAACACAGCTGGCATTTGGCTTTAATGGCTATTGTTTTGGCAGAACACTCCAATGAACCCATCGATGTTTTGAAAGTAGTAAAAATGGTTTTGATTCATGATATTGTAGAAATCGATGCTGGAGATGTTTTCATGTATGATACGTTGAAAAGTCATGATAATACAGATGAAGAACGATTAGCAGCGAATCGTATTTTTGGTTTACTGCCTAAAAAACAAGCTGAAGACTTTATAACTATTTGGGAAGAATTTGAAGCAGGCGAAACAAACGAAGCTAAATTTGCAAGATCCATGGACAGATTAGAACCTTTACTGCAGAATACTTCTAACAACGGCGGAACATGGAAAGAATTTGATGTAAAGTATAATAAAGTTTACGAAAAAAAGAGCGTTATAAAAAATGGTTCAACATCTTTATGGAATTATGCCGAAGGTTTGATAAATGAAAGTGTAGAAAAAGGAATTCTAAAAAAATAATCACATTAATCCGTGTAATTAAATATAGCCTGCGGTTTCAACCGCAGGAAACGTATGGGAATATGCATCGTGTTCCCACGGTTGAAACCGTGGACTATGTTTAAATGCGCATAGCTATACATAATCTTGTCATTTAGACCGAAGGGAGAAATGACAAACTGTGGCGTAAAAAATAAGTGCAGTTTGCACATTTAAATTGTTGAAAAGTTTAACAAATATCAAGCGATAAACTTCTTTTAAAAGGCATTAATTCGGGTTGTAATGGTTAAATTTGTGAAACCTCATAAAACAATACCACTTTATGGAAGAAATGCTCTTTTATGATCGAATGCAATTCGCATTCACTATTACTTTTCATTATCTTTTTCCGCAGCTTACAATGGGTCTTTCACTCATTATTGTTTACTTCAAATGGAAATACTTAAAAACTAACGACGAACAATACAATCACGCCACTCATTTCTGGATGAAAATCTTTGCTCTCAATTTTGCAATGGGTGTTGTAACCGGAATTCCAATGGAATTTCAATTTGGAACGAACTGGGCAAAATTCTCCGAATTAACAGGCGGAATCATTGGGCAGACTCTCGCAATGGAAGGAATGTTTTCTTTCTTTCTCGAATCTTCTTTTCTGGGAATATTTTTATTTGGAGAAAAACTTCTCGGACATAAATGGCATTTTGTAACTGGATTATTAATCATGATTGGTTCCTGGACCAGCGGATTTTTAATTATCGCCACACATTCGTGGATGCAGAATCCGGTGGGTTATGAAATTCTTGAAAACGGAAAATTTGTTCTGAATAATTTTCAGGCTTTATTTTTAAATCCTTGGCTTTGGCCTTCTTATTTACACAATCAGGTGGCTTCATTGGTGACAAGTTCGTTTGTTGTGGCCGGAATTGGCGCTTTCTATATTTTAAGTAATAAGAATGTTTCTTTTGGAAAATTATTCCTAAAAACGGGAGTTATCTTCGGATTGATTTCCAGCATTGTTGTAGCAGTTCCAACTGGAGATTTATTAGCCAAAAATGTGGTGAAATATCAGCCCGTAACTTTCGCCGGAATGGAAGGAATTTTCCATACCGAAGAGAGAGGTTCTGAAATTGTTTTAATTGGTCAGCCCGATGTAAAAGATAAAAAACTCGATAATAAAATTGCTGTTCCTAATATTTTGAGTTTCCTGACTTACGGAAACTGGGATCAGGAAATTAAGGGTTTAGATCAGTTTGAAGAAGATTTACATCCAACAAATATTTCGGGACTATATTATGCCTATCATATTATGGTGGGACTCGGAACGGTTTTCATTGGGTTAATGGTGCTTTCACTTTTTCAATTAATAAGAGGAAAATTATTTGAAACCAAATGGATTTTATGGTCTCTTATGTTTATGATGCCATTTCCGTATATCGCGAATACAACAGGCTGGTACACGGCCGAATTAGGAAGACAACCTTGGCTGGTTTATAATTTACTGCGAACTGCTGCCGGAGCCTCGCCAACAGTTTCATCTGGAAATACCTTGTTTACATTACTTGGGTTTATTGGTTTATACCTTTTACTGGGAATGTTGTTTTTACTTTTGGTTGGAAAAATTATCAATAAAGGGCCTCGTCACGTGGAACTTTCAACAGAAAAAATATAAATATGGAATTTTTTTGGTACGTAGTTTTAATGGGAATCCTGGCTGTTTATTTGGTTTTAGACGGTTATGATTTTGGGGCAGGAATTATTCATTTATTTTTTGCCGATACAGAAAAAGATAAAAAAGCAATTACGAGTGCCATTGGGCCGTTTTGGGATGCCAATGAAGTTTGGCTTATTGCTGCCGGAGGTGTCTTGTTTTTTGCTTTTCCAACTTTATACGCTTCTTCTTTCAGCGGATTTTATCTGCCTTTGATTATGATTTTATGGCTTTTGATTTTTCGTGCTATTGGATTGGAAATGCGCGGACAGATTCATAACGCAATGTGGGAAACCATTTGGGATAAAGCTTTCGGAATTGCGAGTTTGCTTTTAGCGTTGTTTTTTGGAATTGCTTTGGGAAATATTGTTCGCGGCGTCAATCTCGGAATGGTGCAAAATGGAGTTTCTACTCAAGAAGCACATTATTTCTTTCTTCCTTTGTGGAATCCAACTTTTAGTCCGCAGGCAAATGAATTAGGAATTATTGACTGGTTTACGCTTTTCCTTGGAATTGTGAGTACTGTTGCTTTAACAATTCACGGTGCGAACTGGATTATTTATAAAACGAATTCATCTTTAAACCCGAAGCTTAAAAAAGTTGTTTTTGCATTGAATATTGTTCTGTTGGTTTTAGTTTGTATTTCATTGCAGGTTTGGCATTTTATCGAACCAAAACCGTTTCATAATTTCGTTGAAAACCCTATTCTTTGGTTTTTTCCGCTTTTGACTTTTGTTGGAATTTTGGGATTATTCAAAGTGCGTTCGTTTCAAAAAGACGGTTACGGATTTATGTTTTCTACTTTCTTTTTAGTGGGAGGATTTGCTTCAACAGCGGTTTCTATTTTTCCGAATGTTCTGCCTTCGACAAATAAAGTAAATCCGTCGTTAACGATTTATAATACTGCCGCCGGAGAATACGGATTAAACGCCGGAATGAGCTGGTTTTTTGTGGCTTTGTTTCTTGTGGTAATTTATTTTATTAT
The DNA here is from genome assembly GCF_002210235.1 of Flavobacterium sp. NLM. Classification (NCBI taxonomy): domain Bacteria; kingdom Pseudomonadati; phylum Bacteroidota; class Flavobacteriia; order Flavobacteriales; family Flavobacteriaceae; genus Flavobacterium; species Flavobacterium sp. NLM. The sequence continues at coordinate 59,324 of NZ_LIAC01000009.1, read as the reverse complement.
TCAGTATCGTGTTTTTAGCGGGAAGATGGATGATATTGGGTATGGGGAACATTGATTTTTTTGTTTTTTGCCACGAATTGCACAAATTTTCACGAATTAATTATATATCAATAACCGTTGGTTTTAACCAACGGTTATTTAATTTATAGGTATCGGCTTTAGCCAAAATGTTTGTTATATTTGGCTGAAACCGAAGATCAAAAATAGATTTAAAAAACATGATTAAATTTACAAATGGGCCTGACAGCTGGAAAAGATTAGATTATACAATAATGGCTCGTGGTTTTGTAAAACCATATAATGATTATCAAATTTTAAAAAATGATACAGATTGGTTAATCTCCGAAGGGTATAATATTTTAAACTTTGATTGTACAGAATGGTCAAATAAAGAAATAATGCATACTTCTCTACATAGTAAATTCGATTTTCCAGTTTATTACGGACATAATTGGGATGCATTAGATGAATGCTTAAACGAAATAGAAATCAAAGAAAATGGTTTAGTTGTTGTATTTGATAATCTTGATATTATGAATATAAAATTGGCTCATACTTTAATTGATGTATTTGTTTCAAGTGCTCAAAGACATTTAATATTTTCAGAGAGATTATTGATATTGATTAAGGTAGAAAGTTGGAATTTTAAATTACATCCTTACGGTGCTTTTAATTTATATTGGTACTAAAAAATATTTTTGAAGAAGAATTATATTTAATTGCCTCCAGTTTTAACTGGAGGTTTTTTTATTGATACTCAGAAAAGGCTTTAGCCAAAATCGTAAAGTTTGGCTAAAGCCTTTTATTTATTTAGATTTGTTTACCTCCAGCTAAAGCTGGAGGCAATTAATAATACTGCTTACATCCATTCTAAATCGTAACTTAAACTTCATGGAAGACCTGACATCATTTATTGAAAATATTAATCAAAAAGTCGTTTTGTTGCCGTATGAAATAGATGCTTTATTGTCTGAGTTTAAAGTGCGAAAAATAAAGAAAAGACAGTTTATCGTACAGCCGGAATTTGTAAACAAGCACAGAACTTATGTGCTTGAAGGAGCTTTTCGCGCTTATGTTGTAGATGAAAAAGGAAACGAGCATACCATTCAGTTTGCTATCGAAGACTGGTGGATAGCTGATTATAATAGTTATATATACCAAACTCCGGCGACGATGTTTATAGTCGCGTTAGAAGACAGCGTGATTCTGCAAATAAATCATGAAGCCGAACAGAAACTTAAATCTTCCGCTCATAATCTTGAAACATTATTTAGAATAATGGCCGAAAAATCTGCTGCATTTTTTGCGCGTCGTATTATTGCAACGCTTACGCAAAATGCAGAAGAACGTTATACGGAGTTTCTGGAAAAGTTTCCAAAAGTTGCGCAAAGACTGCCGCAATACGCCCTCGCGTCTTATCTTAATATGACTACAGAGTTTTTATCGAAAATACGTAATGAAAAAGTAAAGAAAAAAGGTTGAACTAGTTCAACCTTTTTTCCTAAGATACTTCAACTTTTCAGCCTCACTTAATACCCAACTTTGCTTTATCAATTAACAACGTATAATTAATAAAGTTAAAATGGAAAATTCACAAAAATTAAAAGGTAAAGTAGCCTTAATAACAGGCGCATCAAAAGGTATAGGCGCCGGAATCGCTAAAGCATACGCAAATCAAGGCGCAACAGTAGTTGTAAATTACTCTAGTAATAAAAATGACGCCGATAAAGTTGTTGAAGAAATAACTATTAATGGCGGAAAAGCAATTGCAATACAAGGTAATGTTGAAAAAGCGGCTGATGTAAAACGCATTTTTGAAGAAATTTCAAAAACATTTGGTAAGCTTGATATTTTGGTAAATAATGCCGGTGTTTACAGTTTTGCAGGTATTGATGATATTACCGAAGAATCTTTTCATCGTATGTTTAACATTAATGTCTTGGGAAGTATATTGACGATTCAGCAGGCTGCAAAATTATTTGGAGATAACGGCGGTGCTATTATTAATGTTGGTTCGATTGTATCAACACTTGATATGCCAACTACATTGGTTTACACACAAACTAAATATGCTGTAGATGCCATGACGCGTATTCTTGCGAAAGAATTTGGTCCAAAGAAAATACGTGTCAATTCTATTAATCCAGGACTAATCGAAACAGAAGGTTCTCATAGTTCTGGAGTTATGAATGGAGATGCAGAAAAATGGCATGTTTCTGAAACGCCTCTAGCACGTGTAGGCAAACCAGAAGATATTGCAAAAGTTGCTGTATTTCTTGCTTCTGAAGATTCGTATTGGATTACTGGCGAAACAATTGCTGTTTCTGGCGGACAACGCTAAGTAATTTTGGTTTAAGATCAATTGCCTCCAGTTTTAGCTGGAGGTTTTTTATTGATATTGAGAAGGCTTTAGCCCAAATCGTAAAGTTTGGCTAAAGCCTTTTTTATATAGATTTGTTTACCTCCAGCTAATTTATTGAAAAACTATAAGTTATTTATCCGAGGTTGCGTTAGGGATAGAAGCGGTATCCTTTTTGTTTTTTCTTCAAAAACAAAAAGATACAAGCGGATAGCCCGGCCGAAGGTAACGCCCAAAAACTTCTCGTTAAATTTTTTTAATATAATTTTTACAAATATTGTATTTGGTTGGGATTTTCTTAGTTTTGTTAGAAGAGAAATAATTAAAATTTTAGAAAATGTATAATTGTTTTGATATAGCGAAGTACTTCATAGAATTGGCAAAAGCAGAAGGACAGGGACTTGACCCAATGAAATTGCTAAAGCTTACTTATATTTCGGATGGATGGCATTTGGGAATTACCGGAAAACCACTTTTTGATAATGAAATTCAGGCGTGGAAATACGGCGCAGTTATTCCAGATTTGTATTATGCCATACGAATGTTTGGGAAAGATCCGGTTGATCCGTTTTTGTTAAATATTTCTGCGAAAACTCCATTAAAAGAAGAGGATAAAGAATTCCTGAAAAAAATCTGGGATAATTACAAAGGTTTATCGGGATTACAGCTTTCGGCATTAACGCATGAAGAGGGAAGTCCGTGGTGGCAAACCTGGGACGGATCGCATGATGTTGTAATTGGAAATGATTTAATTAAAGAATATTATCAGCAAAAATTGAATAGTTAATGGAAAAGACTTTAGCAGAAAAATTACCCGAAAGTGCTTTAGGAAATGATATTATTAATGTTCCAAAAGATGTAACGAAAGAGGCTGAGAAAGAAGCTCATTTAATGAGACCTTACGATCCAAAAAGCCATTCGGAATATATAGAACTTAAAAGATTTGAAATCGAACAGGCAAACGAAAGTCTGGAACGAAAGCTGAGACAGGAAAACGCTAAAAAAGCTTTTATTTTTTCGTCAAGATGGGCGATTTTTATTGCTCTTGTTATTTTACTGCACGGAGCAGGCGCATCTTATAAATTCTTTATTCTTTCGCAAACCGAATTTTTATTTGTTGTAGGAACTTTAACGACTTCAATTTTTACTTTTTATACTTTGGTTTTGAGGTATTTATTCTATAGAAAACCAAATGCTAAAACTACAGAGAAGAAAATAGCTTAAATAATTCAAGTTGCTAGTTAATAAAGTGTAGTCCCTACGGGACAAAAATTGACATGAATAAATTGATTTCTACCAATATGTAATCTCTCCGAGATATTTTTTTGTTACTCGTTAGGAGTTAAATATTTGTAGTAGTAGTCCCTACGGGACAAAATTTGACATGAATAAATTGGTTTCTACCAATATATAATCTCTCCGAGATATTTTTTTGTTACTCCGTTAGGAGTTAAATATTGGTAGTAGAATAATAAAATCTACCAGAAAAAATATCCCGTAGGGATTAAACTTTTCTAGAGCCAATTTATTTATTGAATTATCAGACTAGCAACTTGAATTAAATAGTTTCATCTTTGTCAAAGTTTAAAACTTTGACAAAGATTATCTACAAGTAAAAAAGATACTATTTTTATTTAGTATTATTTTTTTGTCAGAAAAATTATATTTTTGGTTGGATTAAAAGACACGAAATTGTATCGTACATAAGACAAATGTGTATTTTACCAAACCAATAATTTTTTCGGGAAATTTTAAATATCTTTGAATTATGAGCACAGAAACCAGACCCAGAAATATAGGAAGAAACATAAGCCGAATAAGAGAGCTTCGCGGAATGAAACAAGGAGCACTTGCGGATGCCATTGGCACAAGTCAGCAAACTATTTCCAGTATTGAAACCAGTGAAACTGTCGATTTTGAAAAATTGGTACAAATTGCAAAAGCACTTGGCGTGACAGTAGAAGCTATTGAAAATTTTACAGAAGAATCTGTTTTTAATTTTTTTAATAATTTTTACGATAATAGTTCAAGTCAGGGAAATAGCTTTAATCAAGGCATGTATGCTACTTTTAATCCTTTAGATAAAGTAGTTGAACTTTATGAACGTTTAGTTCAGGCCGAAAAAGAAAAGGTTGAATATTTAGAAAAGCTTTTGAAAAAATAACCACAATCATTGTCATTTCGACCGAAGGGAGAAATCGCACGCGGGATTCGCCAAAGATTGACGACATTCTTTACGGAGCTTCTAGTGCGATTTCTCCCTTCGGTCGAAATGACAAAAATGCGAAAACCAACTTTAAACCGCAGTTTTTATCAAAATTATTTAAAGTCTTGGTTTAAACTTCGAAAAAGATTCTACAAGTGAAACTCATTCAAAAATATTTAAAGAAAAAAATCTGCTTTATCTGCTAAATCTGCGTGAAAAAAATAATTAAAACAAAACCTCTTTAGCAATTATATAAAATCCCATTACGAGAACAAACCAGCCAAAAAGCGGTTTTAATTTAGTTCCGTCGATTTTTTTAGAAAGCTGGCTTCCAATTAACATTCCAAGAAGTGCCATTCCCGAAACGCCTAATAAAAAAGTATAATCTATTGGAGTTCCTATATATAAATCTCCTCCAAAACCTATTGAAGAATTGATTGTAATAATCAATAATGAAGTTCCAACGGCTTGTTTCATAGGTAATTTTGCAAAAAACAAAAGTGCCGGAATTATTAAAAATCCGCCGCCGGCACCAAGAAATCCGGTCACGATTCCCACTAAAAATCCAATGATACTTAATTGAATATAATTGGTTTCGGTGCTTTTTGTTTCCGAAAGGTTTTTCCGAATCATCGAAATCGCCGCTGTTATCATTAAAACCGAAAAGACAATCATAATCAGAAAATCTTTTGAAACGGTATAAGACGCCACAGAAAAAAGTGTCGCAGCAATTTGAGGAAATATAACTTCGCGAATGATCAAAATCGAAATCACAGAAGGAATCGCAAAATACAAAGCTGATTTCAGTTTAAGATTTCCCATTTTATAATGACTGTAACTTCCGAATAAAGCGGTTAATCCAACAATAAATAAGGAATACGAAGTAGCCTGATCAGGATTTACTTTAAATAAATACACCAAAATAGGAATTGTCAATATCGATCCGCCTCCGCCAATTAAACCCAGCGAAACCCCGATAATGATTGAAGCAAAATATCCTAAATATTCCATTGCATTTATTTTTATGCAAAGTTGCTTCGTTAATTATAAATCTACAGTAACATTTATCACATAGGGGATTTTTTGCCCACAGGTTTTACGGATGAAACGGGTTGACACAGATTATTTGTTGCATTGAGCAGATAAATTTTAACACATAGTGACATAGCTTTACTAACTCAAAAAAAGGCGTTTCACTTTTCATTAATATACATAGCTATGTGTAAATAATCTATATATTTATTTCAATCTATTATTACGACAAAAAAACTATGTTTTTATGTGTTTAAAATTGAAGATAAAGTTTGTCACATTGAGCGAAGTCAAGAACCCGCAAAGCATTTCGACTTCGCTCAATGTGACAAAACATCAGCGAAAACCCGTTTCATCAGTAAAATCTGTGGGCAATATTACTTTAATAATTCAATCTGGTTTCGGTTTAGTTTGACCAAACCTCGTTGTTCCATTTTTTTAAGTAAGCGTGAAACTACTTCTCTTGAAGTATTTAATTCGGTGGCGATTTCTTGGTGTGAAAGTTTTACTTCAGAACATCCGCAGGCATCAGAATGTCTTTTTAAATAAAACTCCAAACGTTCGTCCATAGAACGGAAAGCGATATTATCGACAACTTCCAGAACTTCTTCAAAACGACTTCTATAAGTTTCAATTACAAATTCATACCACGAACGGTGTTCCATCATCCATTTGTCCATCATTTGCAGCGGAATCATCATAACCGAAACATCTTCCACTACTTTTGCCATGATTTGGCTTTTTTCACTTTTTGCGGTACAGATCATCGAAATGGCGCAGGCTTGTCCGGGCTGCAGGTAATACATTAAAAACTCACCGCCATCTTCGCCTTCACGGTAAATTTTGATTTTTCCTTTTGTAATTAAAACTGTGTTTTTAATATATTGTCCGGTGCGCATTAAAATAGTTCCGGCCTCAAAATCCTGATGGCTTCCGTTTTCTTCAATAGTCGCAATAAGTTCGCTGGAGAAATTAGGAAAGATGGTTTTTAATGAATTTTGCATGTATTATATTTTTTTTGCCACGAATTTCACGAATTTTCACGAATTCATTTAGTGATTATTTTTGAATTGATGACGAATATTTTTTTTGAAATATTGGATGTCTTTTTTATATGTTGAAAATTATTTTTTTGACGCGAATTTCACAAAATTCCAAAAAATAATTCGTGAAAATTCGTGTAATTCGTGGCAAAACATTTTATCAAAAAGAGATTAAATACTATAATTTTTTACAAAGATAATAGATTCAGCTGTCATTAATTGTCAGAAAACTATATTTGAAGGTATTTTGAGCAAATGAAAAAATCCTATTTTCTATCGATTTTCTAGGGTGTATTTTTAAAAATAGTAAGTAAATTTGTGTTTCACTGATTATAATACTTTCTCTAAAACGTTTTCTGAGAATAATAATCGAAATCGCATTTGGTACGTTTTTAATTAATAGAAACGTCGTAATTTTACAAAAACACATTTATTATGAATTTATCACAAGAAGATTGGGTTAATCAGCTTGCTGCTGACGAGAATGCAGTTATACTGGACGTAAGAACTGAAGACGAATTTAATGATGGCTATATTGAAAATGCTTTAAACATTGATATCAATAAAGGTCAGGGTTTTATTTATGAAATCGAAGAATTAGATAAAAATAAAAATTACTACGTGTATTGTCGTTCTGGAGCCAGAAGTGCAAAAGCTTGCCAGGTTATGAATGAATTAGGCATCGAAAATGCCTATAATCTGCTAGGCGGAATCCTGGACTGGGAAGGCGAAACCGTACAACCATAAAATGAAAAAGAGGCATAAAAAAGCCTCTTTTTTCATTAAACCGCTATTAATAACCAAATAAAAATTACCAGATTATGAGTTTAATTCCAGAAGAGTTTGAAATTAAAAGCCTTATAAATCAAGACACTTATCTTGTAAATGGAGAATTAAAACAATGGACAGGACAAACCACACCTGTTTTTTCGACTATTTCTTCTACAGAAAAATATACGCCAACATTATTAGGATCTATTCCGTTTATGGCAGAAGCAGAAGCTGCCGAAGTTGTTGAAGCTGCAAATGCGGCCTACAATAAAGGGCAGGGATTATGGCCAACTATGAAAGTAGCAGACCGTATTAAATGCATGGAAAATTTCGTTACCCAAATGAAAGAAACCCGCGAAGAAGTTGTGAAACTTTTGATGTGGGAAATTGGAAAAAACCTTGGCGATTCTCAAAAAGAATTTGACAGAACTGTCGAATATATTTATGATACAATTGCCAGCTACAAAGAATTAAACGGACGCAGTGCACATTTTGAAAAAGTGCAGGGTGTAAACGCAATGATTCGCCGTGGACCTCTTGGAGTAGTTTTATGTCTTGGACCTTATAATTATCCTTTAAACGAAACTTTCTCTTTGTTGATTCCGGCTTTGATTATGGGTAATACTGTAATTTTCAAACCGGCTAAACATGGTGTATTATGTATTTCGCCATTATTGGAAGCTTTTAGAAGCAGTTTTCCAAAGGGTGTTATCAATATTGTTTACGGTAGAGGAAGAGAAGTAGCTTCTCCAATTATGAAATCGGGTAAAATTGATGTTTTGGCATTAATTGGAAACAGTAAATCGGCGATTGCTTTACAAGATCAGCATCCAAATAAAAACAGACTTCGTTTAATTTTAGGATTAGAAGCTAAAAACCCTGCAATTATTCTTCCGGATGCCGATTTAGATTTGGCAATTCAGGAATGTATTACGGGAACTTTATCTTTTAACGGACAGCGTTGTACGGCTTTAAAAGTTTTATATGTTCACGAATCAATTATAGAAGAGTTTAATAAAAGATTCTCTGAAAAAGTAGACGCATTACAATTTGGAAATCCGTGGGAAAAAGGAGCAGCATTAACACCGCTTCCAGAAACAGATAAGCCAAAATATATTCAGGGATTAATTGACGATGCAACAAGCAAAGGCGCAAAAATCCTGAATGAAAAAGGAGGAAAACATACCGATAATTTTATTTTCCCAGCCGTTTTATATCCGGTAAACAGCAAAATGCGTGTGTATCACGAAGAGCAATTTGGACCCGTAGTTCCGGTTATTTCTTTTAAAGATATTCAGCAGCCGTTAGAAGATATGGCCGAATCTAATTACGGACAGCAGGTAAGTTTGTTCGGAAAAGATATTAAAACCCTAGCACCGCTTATCGATGCTTTGGTAAACTTAGTATGCCGTGTGAACTTAAACAGTTCTTGCCAAAGAGGCCCGGATGCTTTCCCATTTACAGGTCGTAAAGATTCTGCAGTTGGTACTTTAAGTATTCCAGATGCTTTGCGTTCTTTCTCAATTCGTACGTTTGTCGCTTCAAAAGATATCGCTTATAACAATGAAATTTTGCAGGAATTGCTAAACAGCAAGGAATCAAATTTTATTAATACCGATTATATTTTGTAGTATCAAGGTTATATATTAATTGTAGATACCGTCTTTTTCTTCTTGAATTAGGCGGTTTTTCTTTTTTTAAGTTGCTGAGATTCTAAGTTTGATTTTTTATAACTTGGAAGATAAATTTTATCAATTTTGTAACTTTATTTTAAAAACGCGGTCTTATATAAAACACTTAAATTTTATAAAACCAAAAACCAGCTTATGAAAAAAACATTATTTCAATTTGCATTTATAACTTTTTTGTTTTTGGCACAAACGGGCTTTGCGCAAGAGCTTTATATGCCAAGAAATATTAAAGAGGCTTACGCCAAAGGGACTCGCTCGAAAGACGGAAAACCTGGAAAAAACTACTGGCAGAACCACGGAAAATATACAATGGATATTACTGTTGATGCCAAAACAAAATTGGTAAGCGGAACAGAAACAATCGTTTACGAAAACAATAGTAACGATAGTTTAAGAAACCTTGCAATTCGGTTTGTAAACAATCTTCATAAACCTTCTTCACCAAGAGGCGGAAGCGTAAGTGACGATTTTTTAAGTAACGGATTAACAATTACGTCTCTAAAAGTAGCCGATGTAGTCTATAAAGAAGATGCCAGAAGCTGGGGAACTGTGGGGAATGTGAAATTGAAAAAAGCAATTGCACCACATTCTAAAATCACCATTAATATTGACTGGAATTATCCTTTATCAAAAGAAAGCGGAAGAGAAGGACAAATTGACGAAACTACATTTTTTGTAGCGTATAGTTATCCTAGAGTTTCTGTTTTTGATGATTACAACGGCTGGGACAGAATATCACATACAGATCGTCAGGAATTCTACAATGATTTCAACGATTATGTTTACTCTGTAAAAGCACCAAAAAACTATGTGGTTTATGCAACCGGAGATTTCTTAAATCCAGATGAGGTTTTACAGCCTGAGTTTGCAGCACGTTTGAAAAAATCATACGTAACAGATGAAATCATGCATATTGCAAACGAACAGGAAATAAAAAACGGTGTCGTAACCAAACAAAACGAATGGAATATCTGGAAATTTGAAGTTAAAAATATTTCAGATGTATGTTTTGGTTTAAGCGATCATTATTTATGGGATGCGAGCAGCGTTGTGGTAGATAAAAAAACAAATCGCCGCGCAAGTGTACAGGCAGCTTATGATGTAAAAGGAACTGATTTTGTAAATTCAATTAAAAACAATCAATATGCTTTAGACTGGTTTTCTAATAACTGGCCTGGAGTTCCGTATCCGTTTTCTAAAATGACAGCTTTTCAGGGTTTTGCAGATATGGAATACCCAATGATGTGTAACGATTCACAAATGAATGATCCAAAATTTGCTCAATTAGTTCAGGATCATGAAGTAGCACATACTTATTTTCCTTTTTATATGGGAATCAACGAAACGCGTTATGCTTTTATGGACGAAGGCTGGGCAACCACTTTTGAATATTTAATTGGAATTGCAGAACACGGAAAAGAAGCTGCAGATAAATTTTATAAAGAATTTAGAGTTGAGCAATACATTAACGATAAATCAACAGAAGAAGATCAGCCAATCATTTCAATGTCTACACAAGTTTCTGGCCCGGGTTATGGAAACAACTCATACGGAAAAGCTTCTCTTTCTTATATAGCTTTAAAAGATTTACTTGGAGATGATTTATTCAAAAAAGCACTGCACCATTATATGGATACGTGGAACGGAAAACATCCAATTCCGTGGGATTATTTTAATTCGATGAACACAGGTTCAGGAAAAAACCTGAATTGGTTTTTCAATAACTGGTTTTTTACAAATAATTATATTGATCTTTCTGTTAAAGATGTTTCAAAAAATACAGTTGCTATAGAAAACAAAGGAGGTTTTGCCATTCCGTTTGATGTAAATATTGTTTATGCTGATGATTCAACAGAAACGGTTCATCAAACTCCGGCAGTTTGGGAGAAAAATCAAAATTTAGTTTCGGTTGCTTTAAGCAGTAAAAAGCAAATTAAAAAAGTTACGCTTGATGGCGGGATCTTTATGGATGCTACGCCTGACAATAATATCTGGGCAGCCAAATAAAAAACTTAAAAGCCGTCTTTTTCTAATGATTAAGGCGGTTTTTTTATCAGTCATAAAAATCTTTTAACAATGAACCAAATAAAATAACCAATTATGAAAAGCAGCTTAGTTAGGATTTTAATGAATAAATTAATCTTGTTTTTTGTTTTTTTAATGCTGTCTACTATTGGATTTGCTCAAAAAAACTCAAAAATCGAAATAGGAACTATCGATAGTATTTCTTCAAAAATATTAAACGAGAATCGCAAAATATGGATTCATTTGCCCAAAAGCGCTCAAAATACAGGATTTGCAAAACAAAAATATCCTGTAGTTTATCTTCTTGATGGTGATGGACATTTTAGCTCGGTTGTTGGGATAATCGAAGAACTAAGTGAAGTAAATGGAAATACAAACTGTCCGGAAATGATTGTTGTAGGGATCACAAATACAAATCGTAATCGGGATTTAACACCAACACATTCTGAAGTTGATCTTCCGTTTGTTCCTAAAAATCTCAGTGAACAATCTGGAGGCGGAGAAAAATTTGCCGATTTTCTTGAAAAAGAGCTGATTCCGTATATTGATGCTAGATATCCAACTGCGCCATACAAAACATTAGTAGGGCATTCTTTTGGCGGATTGACTGTTATGAATATTTTGACTAATCATACTTCTTTATTCAATTCATACGTATCGATAGACCCAAGTATGTGGTGGGATCATGACCAGTTTTTAAAAGAAACCACTAAAAAATTAGCCGCAAAAAACTTAACCAATATTTCCTTGTTTTTAGCAACTGCCAATACAATGGATGATAATATGGATGTAATTAAAGTTAGAAAAGATACTACTGCTTTTACAAGACATATCAGGGCTATTTTAAATTTAAATGATTTCCTGAAGGAGCATAAAAAGAGCAATCTTAATTATGATTACAAATATTATAACGAAGATAATCATGGTTCTGTACCTTTAATTGCAACTTATGATGCGTTTCGTTTCATTTTTAAATTCAGTCAATTAAAGCTTTCTATACCAGAACAGATTAATTTTAATGCAGCCGTTTTTACCAAAATTGAAAAACATTATAATGATGTTTCAAAACATTTAGGATATAAAGTATATGTGCCGGAAAATGTAGTGAATAATTTTGCGTATCAATCGCTTGGGAAAAAAGACTTAGAATTTGCCGGATATTTATTCAGGTTAAATGTTGCCAATTATCCGCAAAGCCCAAATGTATATGATTCATTAGGCGACTTTTATGAAGCAAGCGGAGATAAGAAAAATGCAATTGCAAATTATGAAAAGGTATTAGCAATGGATAAAAACTTTCCTGAAACAAAAGGGAAATTAGATAAGCTTTTAAAATAAAACAGAGAAAATGTCAGGAGAAAAAGATCTTCAAAAATTACTTAAAACAATGAAACCTGAACACAAACGGGGCGATTATGTTTTTTGTAAAGTTGATACATTAGAGAATTTCAACTTAGATGAAGTTGAAATGTTATTTAGGGAAAAAGAGGCTATAACTATTATTTTAAAAGAAGAAATAGCAATAAAACTGAAACTGAATTACTTTGTAGTAATGTCATGGATAACGCTTACGGTACATTCTTCGCTGGAAGCTGTGGGCTTAACAGCCGCATTTTCAAAAGCACTTTCAGATCATAATATAAGCTGTAATGTTGTTGCAGCATTTTATCACGACCATATTTTTGTCAATAAAAAAGATGTCACAAAAGCAATGCAAATTTTAATTTCATTTTCAAATTAAATTTAAATCAGATTAAACTTATTTTTTATTTCACTTTGTAAGAAAAATATTCTAATATTGCAAAATAAAAATAAAGTTTAAACAGATGAAAAATTATTTGATTCTTATCATTTTGCTTTTTTCAATAAAAGGTATAGCGCAAAATGCTTCAAAGGAAACATTTCAGAAAAATAAATACGAATTAGCCCTTTCTTATTTAAAGAAATCAGAGTATGTAAAAGCTCTTGATTTGTTTTCATTGGCATCTAAAATTAAACCGGAAAGCGAAATTGGGCAGGAATCATTAAGAGAGATAGATACCTTAAAAGAAATTTTAAGAAAAGATGTTTTAGAAAAAGTAAGCGGAACCTGGTTAGTTACAGGCGATAAACCAATTTGGACACTTAAAGCTAATGAAGATTTTAAAAAACAAAAAGTTGATAAATTAGTAGAAATAGCGCAGGATAAAATTTTATTTTATGAACAGGATCGCAAATCAAAAGTAAAAACGCTGGTTAAAACTGAGGATTTACTTTATTTTAATGATGACAGATCAGATTCTTTATATTCGGCATTTATTTTATCAGATGGAAGGGTTTGGGATTGTCTTTTAAATGATGATAATAAAGTAATGCGTGCCATTAATATAGGGAAGTACGGAAAAAAAGGCGTCAAGAAAATAACCGAAAATAATTCTGAAGTTTATTTTATAAGAGAGAAGTAATTCAAAAAATCAATATAATTGAAAAGGGAATCTGTTTTAAGGTTCCCTTTTTATTTTAAAATTGATGTAATTTTGAACTTTCAGAAATAAACATAAAATGGAAATTAAACCAATTCAGGCTTCACAAACCTGGCAGATAAGACACGAAGTAATGTGGCCGGACCAGCCTTTTGAATTTGTACAATTAGAAGAAGACAATTCAGGATTTCATTTTGGAGTTTTTGAAGATCATAAATTAGTTTCTATAATTTCCTGTTTTATTGAAGGTAAAGAAATGCAGTTTCGAAAATTAGCTACTTTATCAGCATTTCAGGGAAAAGGAATTGCTTCTCATCTTTTAGAATATATTTTACAATTTGCTAAAGAAAGGGATTTAGAAAAAGTTTGGTGCAATGCCAGAACCAATAAAAAGTCTTTTTATGAAAAATTTGGAATGAAAGATACTTTTAAAACTTTCACCAAAGCCGGACAGGAATATACCATTATGGAAATCAATTTCTTAAAATAGATTCCTACATTCTGCTAACAATTTAATAGTAAGATGTTTATTGTCTTAAAATACTTTAAAAAACGTCGTTTTTGAATGTAATTTTAATGTAATAAAAAAATGAAAACGTTTTCGTTTTATATAACTGTTAAACCTTGTTAAAAATTCTTTTTTTGTTTTGATAGTTTTACTACTTTCGCACCCAAATGAGAAAGTTAATAGTATTTTTAGTATTCATGAATTTGCTTCTGCTAGGCGGAGGCCAATATCTTAATGCAAATACTTTTTCTCATCATCATAATCTTTCACAGAAACACAGAGTTAAATTCACGAGCCAGGATCGTGGAACTTCTATAATTGAAGATGCCGATGTTGATCTTGAAGAAGATCTGTTAGGAAATGATGATGCTTTACTTACGAATAAGCTTTTTGCTGCTTCGTACAGCTTAGTAGACAATTTGTATCTGGCACTTTCAGATCAGTCTGCTGCGAATGATTCCAATCGTTTTAAAATTTTTACGCCTTCTTTAGGGCATTCAAATCCTATCTACATTACTCAACGAGTATTAAGAATTTGATTTTACAGTATACATCGGTTACCTAAGTCGTGATCTCCATATCTCGTTGATGTATATTTTTTTTACTTCTGCTTATATGAAAATTAAGTTCTGACTTCAGGCTGGCTGATGCATTTTATCATTTAAGAAATCATTATTCCAAGCATTCAATCGCTTAATTTCCAAACTAAATCATGAAAAAAATTATCGTGTTCACGGGCTTGTTTGCCCTAGTGTGCCTAACTAGCTGTACATCTAAAAAAGAAGAGAAAGAAGAAGCAGAAAAATTCACGGTTACAAATCCGGTTAGAATTGATACTTCATTTACAAAACAATACGTTTCGCAGATTAAGTCTGTTCGAAATATCGAAATCCGCGCCCAGGAAAAAGGGTTTTTACAAAACATTTATGTTGATGAAGGACAGTTTGTAAAAGCAGGACAATTATTGTTCAGAATTATGCCAAACATGTATCAGGCAGAATTATTGAAAGCACAGGCTGAACAAAAATCAGTAGAAATTGAACTGCAAAATGCTAAATTACTTGCAGATAAAAATATCGTTTCTAAAAACGAATTGAGCGTTGCTCAGGCGAAACTGCAATCTGCAAAAGCAGAAGTTGCATTAGCAAAACTTCATTTATCATTCACAGAAATCAGAGCTCCGTTTGACGGAACAATCGACAGAATTCCTTTGAAATTAGGAAGTCTTATTGACGAAGGTGAATTATTGACAAGTCTTTCAGACAACAGTCAAATGTTTGCTTACTTCAATGTTTCTGAGCCAGAATATCTTCAGTATCAGACAAATGTTAAAGATCGTGCCGAAAACAAAGTGAATTTGGTTTTAGCTAATGGAGATACTTTTAAAGAAAAAGGAAATGTAGAAGTTATCGAAAGTGAATTTGACAATGAAACTGGAAATATTGCTTTTAGAGCAAGATTCCCAAATTCGGCAAAATTGCTTAGAAACGGAGAAACAGGACAAGTTCAAATGATGGTTCCTCTTAAAAATGCAATCGTAATTCCGCAAAAAGCGACTTACGAAATTCAGGATAAAAAATATGTTTTTATAGTTGATAAAAATGATAAAGTAAGCTCAAAAGAGATCACGATTACAGGTGAAATTCCTGATTTGTATGTGATTAAAACGGGACTTAATGAAAATGATAAAATCTTACTTGAAGGTGTTCAGAAAGTAAAAGAAAATGACAAAATCAAATACGAATTTGAGTCTCCTAAAAAGGTAATTAATAACCTGCGCTTAAAAGCGGAGTAAGTTTTTTGTTTTAATTGTTTCAGGTTTCAGGTTTCAAGTTTACGCACTGAAAACCTGAAACCTTAAACTTGAAACTTGAAACCCTTTTTTAAACTTCAAATAAGTTTAATCATTAAAAAAATATAAAAATGTTTAATAAATTTATTCAAAGACCCGTATTGTCGATAGTAATATCGTTGATTATTGTCTTTTTAGGAGTATTGTCGGTATTGAATTTACCAATTACCCAATTCCCTTCGATTTCTCCTCCTATGGTAAACGTTACTGCGGATTACCCTGGATCGAATGGAGAGCTTATGATTAAATCTGTTGTAATTCCGTTGGAAAGAGCCTTAAACGGTGTTCCGGGAATGAAATATATGACTTCTGATGCCGGAAATGATGGTGAAGCGAGTATTCAGGTTGTATTTAATTTAGGAACAGATCCTAATCAGGCAGCGATTAACGTTCAAAACCGTGTGGCTTCGGTTACTAATAAACTTCCTCCTTTAGTAATTAGAGAGGGTATTAAGATTACACGTGAAGTTCCGAGTATGCTGATGTACGTGAACCTTTATAGTACGGACAAAAACACCGACATGAAGTTCTTGTACAACTATGCCGATATCAACGTATTATCTGAATTAAAAAGGGTAAATGGAGTTGGTTCAGGAGATATCTTAGGAACACGTGAATATGCCATGCGTATTTGGTTAAAACCAGATCGTATGTTAGCGTATAAAATTTCTGCAGATGAGGTAATGGAAGCATTATCAAGTCAGAGTTTGGAGGCTTCGCCGGGTAAAACGGGAGAAAGTTCTGGTAAACGTTCTCAGGCATTTGAATATGTATTGAAATATTCTGGACGTTTTACAACAAAAGAACAATATGGAAATATTGTGGTAAGATCGAATGCTAACGGAGAACTTTTGCGATTGAAAGATATTGCAACTGTTGAATTTGGAAGCTCGATGTATGATATCTATTCTAACCTGAACGGAAAACCTTCTGCAGCGATTGTATTAAAACAATCTTTTGGAAGTAATGCGAATCAGGTTATTGAAGATGTAAAAGCGAAACTGGAAAAAATCAAGCAAAAATTCCCAAAAGGAATGAATTATGAAATCTCTTATGACGTTTCTAAATTCCTTGATGCTTCTATTGAAAAAGTAATTCACACTCTTGTTGAAGCTTTTATTTTAGTTGGTATAGTAGTTTTCCTTTTCTTAGGAGACTGGCGTTCTACGGTAATTCCGGCAATTGCGGTACCCGTTTCATTAGTTGGAACATTTGTGTTCATGACATTCTTTGATATTTCATTGAACTTAATTACGTTGTTTGCTTTAGTATTAGCAATTGGGGTCGTCGTCGATGATGCGATTGTGGTAATCGAAGCCGTTCACGCCAAGATGGAAGAAGAACATCTTTCGCCATTAAAAGCGACTAAAAAAGCAATGCACGAAATTGCAGGGGCAATTATTGCGATTACCTTCTTGATGGCGGCTGTATTTATTCCGGTTGCGTTTATGTCTGGTCCTGTTGGAGTTTTCTACAGACAGTTCTCGATTACAATGGCAACAGCGATTATTCTTTCTGGTATTGTGGCATTGACTTTGACACCGGCACTTTGTGCAATGATGTTGAAAAACAATCACGGTAAACCTAAAAAGAGAACTCCTGTAAATATATTTATTGATGGTTTTAACAACAAGTTCAACCTTGCACAAGGTAAATACCAAAATGTATTAGGTAAAATCGTAAACAGAAGAGCTGTTACAATTATAGCACTTCTTGGTTTCTGTGCCGGAACATGGTTAATCAGCAGCACAGTTCCTTCTGGATTTATCCCGAATGAGGATCAGGGAATGTTTTACGCTATTATTCAAACTCCTCCGGGTTCATCATTAGAAAGAACAAATGATGTTGCCTTGAAGCTTCAAAAAATATCAGAAACTGTAGAAGGTGTAAAATCAGTATCTGCATTAGCGGGTTATGAAATTTTGACAGAAGGTACAGGATCAAATGCGGGAACTTGTTTGATCAATTTAGAAGACTGGAACGATCGTAAACAATCTGTTCAGGAAATTATGACGGAACTGGAAGAAAAGTCAAAAGATATTGCAGGCGCAAATATTGAGTTTTTCCAACCGCCGGCGGTACCAGGATATGGAGCTGCGGGAGGATTTGAGCTTCGTTTATTAGATAAAACAGGTACTACAGATTTCAAAAAACTGGAAGAAGTTAATAAGGAGTTTGTTGAAGAATTGAACAAACGTCCAGAGTTATCTAACGTATTCAGTTTCTTTAGTGCGAGTTTCCCTCAGTATATGATGAAAGTTGATAATGATTTGGCACAGCAAAAAGGAGTTTCTATTGAAAACGCCATGAACACTTTGTCAACTCTTGTGGGAAGTAACTACGAGATCAGTTTCATTAAATACGGTATTAACTATAAAGTAATCGTTCAGGCTGCTCCGGAATATCGTGCACAGCCAGATGATATTCTGAAATTATACGTGAAAAATAATCGTGATGAAATGGTTCCTTTCTCTGCTTTTATGAAGTTAGAAAAAGTATACGGACTTTCGGAAATTACGAGACATAACATGTACACTTCTACAGAGATTAGTGGTGGACCTGCTCCGGGATACAGTTCTGGTACAGCTATTAAAATCATTCAGGAAATAGCAGCTAAAAAATTACCTAGAGGTTATGATATTGACTGGGCAGGTATTTCTGCCGATGAGGTTGCACAAGGTAATCAGGCAATTTGGGTATTCTTAATCTGTTTAGGATTCGTTTATTTGGTATTAGCAGCTCAGTATGAAAGTTTTATTTTACCATTATCTGTAATTCTTTCTTTACCTGCGGGTATTTTTGGAGCTTTCCTTTTATTGAAAGTTGCAGGATTAGAAAACAATATTTATGCGCAGGTTGCCATGGTAATGCTTATTGGTTTATTAGGTAAAAATGCCGTATTGATTGTAGAGTTTGCGATACAAAGGCACGCAGCCGGAAGAACCGTTTTAGAAGCTGCAATGGAAGGAGCAAAAGCAAGGTTCCGTCCTATTTTGATGACTTCATTTGCGTTTATTGCGGGATTATTACCGCTTGCATTTGCAACTGGTCCGGGTAAAATTGGTAACAGAACTATTGGTACTGCGGCCGCTGGAGGTATGCTTATAGGAACTATTTGCGGAGTATTTGTAATTCCGGGCTTGTATTACATATTTGCCAAAATTGCTGAGAAACACAAACTGGTAAAACATGAAGAAGAAAATCCATTAACAGAAGAAATTGATAACAATCATGTATAAAGTTAAATTATATCAATACAGTATTGCATTGGGTTTATGTCTTGCCGTGGCAGGATGTAAAGCCCCTGCAGCTGAAACAGCAAGTACAAGCGCTCCGGTTCCGGAAGCATTTGGAAGCGTAAAATCGCAGGACACAACAAATACATCGACTTTAAAATGGAAAGATTTCTTTAAGGATCAAAACCTTGTAGAGTTGATTGATGTTGCCTTAAAAAACAATCAGGAACTGAATATGACTTTGCAGGAAATTGAAATTGCAAAGAATGATATCAGAGTTCGTAAAGGGGCGCTATTGCCAACTGTCGGCGTTCGTGCCGGTGCAGGAATCGAAAAAGTAGGACGTTACACAAGCCAGGGTGCGGGTGATGCAACAACAGAAATTAAACCGGGAATCGAAACTCCAGATCCGTTACCGGATTATACCATTGCAGCTTATGCAAACTGGGAAGTAGATATCTGGAAAAAACTGCGTAATTCTAAAAAAGCAGCTGTAAACCGTTATTTAGCTACAGTTGAAGGTAAAAATTTTGTGATTACAAACCTTATTGCTGAGATTGCTGATAATTATTATGAATTATTAGCTTTAGACAGCCAATTAGAGATTGTAAAACAAACGATTACTTTACAGACAAACGCTTTAGAAATTGTAAAAATTCAAAAACAAGCGGCGAGAGCAACTGAACTTGGAGTTCAGAAATTTCAGGCTGAGGTTTTAACTTCAAAAAGTCTGGAGTTTGATATTTTGCAGAAAATAAAAGAGAACGAAAACAAAATCAACTTTTTGTTAGGACGATATCCACAGGATATTAAAAGAGACAAAACCAATTTTACAGATTTGCTTCCGGCAGCTGTAAACTCTGGAATTCCATCTCAATTATTAACAAATCGTCCAGATGTTAAACAAGCAGAATTAGAATTGGTTGCTGCAAAATTAGATGTAAAAGTCGCTCGTGCAGAATTTTATCCTTCATTAGATATTTCAGCAGCTTTTGGAGTTCAGGCTTTTAAACCATCTTATTTGTTTACATTCCCTGAATCGATTTTATATTCATTAGCCGGAGATATTGCTGCGCCGTTAATTAACAGAAATGCGATTAAAGCAGAATTTTCTAGTGCTAATGCAAGACAGCTTCAGGCGTTGTACAATTACGATCGTACCATCCTGAATGCATATTTAGAAGTTTCAACCCAGCTTTCTAAAATTGATAATCTTCAAAAAGGTTACGATTTAAAATCACAGCAAGTTGACGCTTTAAATAAATCAATTGATGTTTCAAACGATTTGTTTAAATCAGCAAGAGTAGATTATTTTGAGGTTTTAATGACGCAAAGAGATGCATTAGAAGCTAAATTAGAATTAATAGATACTAAAAAAGAACAATTAAATGCTGCAGTTCATGTTTACAGAGACCTGGGCGGCGGATGGAAATAATATTGCCTGTTAATTTGTAGAGAAAAAGCCTTTCGGAAGTTAAATTCTGAAAGGCTTTTTTATTTGTTATTTAAAGAATAGTCAAACCTATTTCTTTATATGTTTTTAAAATTTCATCTTCAGGAGAAATGTTGGTAACCAAAACATCAATATCTGTAATTGGGGAAATATAATAAGCTTCTGCAGTTCCCACTTTTTCAATAGAACTCAGTGCGATGACAAAATTAGAATTCTGAATCATGCTCTTTTTAATTTGAGAATCATCATATAAAACGCCTGTAATACCACGCTCGTGATGAATACTGCAAATTCCCAGAATACAAACATCTGCCCTAAAATTTCGTAAAAAATCTATTGTATCAATTCCAGAAGTTGTAAAAGAGGTTTTACTCATTAATCCTCCGGCAAAAATTAATTCAATATTCGGTAAATCTTCCACTAATAAAGCAACGGGAAAACTGTTTGTAACAACGGTTAATTTTAAATTGTAAGGAAAACTCGAAACTAAAGCTACAGAAGTTGTTCCGCCATCAATAAAAACAACTTGCCCGTCTTTTAAATACGAAATCGCTTTTTCGGCAATAATCTTTTTATTTTCAACATCGTGTTTTTCTCTTTTTCTATAATGCAAAGGAATTGGAGAAGGAGCAACCGCGCCTCCGCGAACGGCTTTTAAAAGTCCCTGATCTGAAAGTTCTTTTAAATCACGTCGGATAGTATCTTCTGAAACGCTTAAATATTCACTTAATTCTATAGATGTTACCCGATGTTCTTTAGATAAATATTCTAATATAACCTGTTGACGTTCTTCCTTTTTCATTTTACTTGCGGTTTTATATTGCAAAAATAAGTTAAAAATTGCAATATATTGCAATTTTTGCATAATTTTACCGCAAAATAAATTTACAATGAGAAAGAAAACAATTGCAATAGATATGGATGGTGTACTTGCCGACATTGACGCACAATTAATTGACCATTACAATAAAGCTCACGGAACTACTTTATCAAAGGAAAGTATTAAAGGATTAACTTCTGATGTTGCTTTTAAAGAAAGAGATTTTATTCATAAACTTTTGCATTCAGAAAACTTCTTTAGGACATTGCCTGTAATGCCCGATGCTGTTGAAAGTTTACTTGAATTGGATAAAGATTTTGAAATCTTTATTGTGTCTGCCGCAACAGAATTTCCTATTTCACTTTCAGAAAAAATGGCCTGGCTTGCGGAGCATTTTCCTTTTATTAAATGGGATAATATTATTTTATGCGGCAGCAAAAGAATTATCAATACCGATTATATGATTGATGATCATTGCAAAAATTTAGATTATTGTATGGGAAAACCTATTATGTTCACTGCATTTCATAATGTGAATCAAGATCATCATATAAGAGTAAATAACTGGAAAGAAGCCGTTGCGCTTTTAAAGGAAACATTATAAGCTGTAAAGGTTATAATTTTATTGTTTTTTGAAGAGAAAAGCCTTTTAGAAGAAATTCTGAAAGGCTTTTTATATTTAAAAAGCTTTCGTGGTTATACTGAAAAATAGCAGTCAGATCAATAAAAATATTTATATTTATAAAATAATAAAGATTATTTTTATGAAAAAAGTTCTACTGTTATTAATCGTTTTTTGCCTTTTTGGATGCAAAAAATTTGTTGTTTCGTTTGAGCAGCCTACAGATATGAAGTTAGATAATTTAAAGATGGAAGTGCTTCTGGATAAAGAGAAAGTTCAGGATATTAACTTAAAAGCGGCAAAGGGATTACCTACTTATGAAACAGCTGATTTGCCAGTTTCTGACGAAGGAAAACACCAGCTTCAGATAAAAGTAAAGGACACAGTATTTAATTATGAAATAAAGTATCCTGAAGAAAGATATATTATGGTAACTGCCCATTTAAAAACAAATGGGAAAATCCATGTCGGAATTTTAAAACAAGCTTATAAATATAGATTTCATTAATCGCAAAGTTCGCAAAGCTAATATTTAAAATAAAGCTTTGCGAACTTTTGCGGTTTCTAAAAATATTTAAATAAAATTCCTTGCGATCTTTGCGTTAAAATTATTTAAGCAGGTTATGATAAAAAATCTTTAAACCATAATCCTGAGTTTTTGATGGTTCTTTTTTGTGTTTCGAAATCAACGTGAATTAATCCAAATCGGGCATTATAACCTTCTGCCCATTCAAAGTTATCGGTTAAACTCCACACAAAATAACCTTCTACATTTAAACCTTCTTCTTTTGCTTTTAAGATTTGTTCTAAGTTATCCTGAATAAAGTGTGTTCGTTTTATATCGAATACTTTTCCGTTTGTAACAGTATCAGGGAAAGCGGCACCATTTTCAGTAATGATAATTTTTTTGATGCCTTTGTATTCGTTGAATTTTTTTAGAACGTGATACAATGCAGGCGGATAAACTTCCCAGCCCATATCAGTTGAAATTACATTTCGTTTTTCGGCACTTATTAATTCGGCGCCAATATAAGGAGTTAAAATAGAAGATTTTACAACTTCACGCGTATAACATTGTAATCCGATGAAATCAAAATCAAAATCGAGATTGTTTAAATCATCTTCTAAAATATAATTATTAAGCTTTTTAAGTACCGGAAGATCTTTCTGCGGATATCCCAAACCTAAAATTGGCTCGATAAAAGTTCGGTTTAATAAAGTATCGACACGTTTTGCGGCTTCAACATCTTTTTGACTATCTGTTGCCGGTTCAATATGCGTACATGAAAAGGTAGTTCCGATATTCGCATTCGGAATTTTGTTTCGTAATATCTTAGCGCCCGCAGCCGTTGCCAGCGTTACGTGATGCATCGCTTTTAGATAATTGGTAATTCCCTTTTTTCCAGGTGCATGTATACCTAAAAAATATCCCGCTCCAGTAAATACTGAAGGTTCATTAATTACCATCCAGTTTTTTACACGATCACCAAAATACTGGGCACAAACTTCAACATATTCTGAAAACCAGGAAACCGATTCGCGGTTTGTCCAGCCTCCTTTTAATTCGAGTTCGTGTGGTAAATCCCAATGGTAAAGCGTAATCCAGGGCTCTATTCCAGATGCAAGTAAGGAGTCGATAATTTTATTGTAATAATCTATTCCAGCTTGATTTACAGGATGAGTTCCTGTTGGCATAATTCGAGGCCAGCTGATAGAGAACCTAAAATTCGGAATATTTAATTCCTTTATTAAATCAATATCATTTTGGTAAGAATTATAAAAATCGCAGGCGGTTAGGGCATGATGTCCGTTTTTTATTTTTCCTTTTTGAGAAGTAAAAACGTCCCAGATAGAAGAACCTTTTCCGTCAGAATCATGTGCTCCTTCAATTTGGAAAGCGGCGGTAGAAACACCCCACAAGAAATCTTCACCAAATTGGTTTTTGTTCAAAAATGAGTTTTCAATTTTATTCATTCAATAGTACTTTCCTTTATTTTTAAACTGCTTATTAATGAAGGAAAGAAGATTGCATAGCTCTTAAAAAAAGCCATTCTTTGAATGATACCAGAAAATTTAGGTTAAAGAATTTCATAACGATTAGTTTTATTCAAATTACGAAAACTAATGTGAATTTATTGTAAAGTCATTATTATCAAATAATTAAATAAAAAACGGGAAGATAAATCAATCTTCCCATCCACAAAGTGTTAAACCAAGGCCCTGAGCTTGTTTGAGTGATGTTTTGACCACTTCCTGCCTGCAGGATGATAAACCCCGACAATGTTCTTTATAATGATATTTTTTCGATCCGCTTGATCCGCAGATATAAACACTGCTATCTGGAGAAGAAAAAGAGGTTAAAAAAACAAAAAATAAGAGTAAAGTATATTTCATTAGTGCATTTTTATTTGACAATTAAATTGTATTCGTTTCCTTTTTTATCAACAGCCTTTAATTTTCCGTATGCGATCCATTCGGTATTAATTTCTATTTCGGCAACTGTGTCCGTTAAAATTCCGGCGCCGTATTTTCCCTGCACGTTAATATTTCCAAAAACCGAATCGCCTGTTGCATTTATTCCTTTTACATCATAATTGTATTCATAATTCCCAGAATTTCCGGTTCTGTATTCGTAGTGATAGGTTTTATTTACATGATACGTTTTTGCTTCTTCGGGAGTAATCGTTTTACGATCGTCTGCTGTAATTACCGGTTTATAAAATGTATTTATTTGCGGTGGAGGCGGAGCAGAGGCTTTTTCGCAGGAATAAAACGTAAACAATAAAAATAAGATGAAGTAGTTTTTTGACATAGGCTTTTGGTATTTGGTTAGACTTAAAATCCTATTTTTAAATATTTTATAGTTTTTAAAGCAACGATAAATCTAATTAGAATTATGGTCTTTAAAATGAGTACTTATACGGGTTTTTATTCTGTTTCGTAAAGGGCAGCTGTATCTAATAATTCTTTTTCAAATTGATAAATATCGTCAATAGAAGAAATAGAAATTTTTGCTTCTGTTTTATTATCATTAAATAAGCTGATGTATTTTTTACCTCCGTTTAAATGCAGTCTGCACAAAGGTTTACGGTTGTTATCGTCCAGCAAGATTCCAAAATAAGATTGCGTATCACGATGAACGATTCGGCTGGTTGGCAGTTTTCGACGTAAAATAGCCACTACTATACGATAAGCGTCAAGTTCTTCCTCGGTAGTATTAACTTTATTATCGTCTTCAACTGTTGTAATTTCTTCGTCTTGCTGTTTAATCGTTTCTTTAGTTAAAGCAGCATTTAATCGGTCATTAATTTTGTCATTAATAAATTGACTGACAGATTTCTGAACCAAATCTTTAAATTCATCTACGACTTTTTCAGTTAATCTTCCCGTGTATATTTTACTGGCAAATACTTTTGTAAAATCGTTTGACGGACTTTCTAATTCAGCATTAATCAGCTTCTTGATTTCTTTAATGTATTTTAATGAACTGGCGTTGCTTACAATATTATCTACATCGAAATTGGCTTTATGAAATTTTGCAATTTCGTTTATCGTATTTTCTTTGAGATTGCAGATGTCGAATTCCAAAAACGGTTTTTCGTCCATTTTATTCTGATCGTCTAAATCTGTAAAAAACTGATAATTAATTCCGTTGGTTAAAAGGGCAAATCGGGTTTTAGTAACGTGAAAATAGCGAAATAACTGCGAATTATGAACCGTAAGTTTTTCTTTCCAGCTTTTGCATTCAACAATTATAATTGGTTCTCCATTTTGAAAAATAGCATAATCTACTTTTTCTCCTTTTTTTAAGCCGAGGTCTGCAGTAAATTCAGGAACAACTTCTAGCGGATTAAAAGCATCGTAACCCAAAATATGTATAAAAGGCAATACAAAAGCATGTTTTGTAGATTCTTCTGTTTCAATTTTACTTTTCAGCTGATTTATTTTATCGGCTAACGATTTTAGTTGAATATTCATTTCCATTGGTTTGTAGTTTAAATTAATAATTCAAATGTAAAACCAATAAAAATCAGTGTATTATGGAAATCCGTAATGCAGTAAAATTTTACAATCTATTTATGACTAATGATAAAATGGAGTATCTACCGTTGGAATAAACCATTTTAAGAAATGTTCAAAAATAGTTATTAGAGAAAAAGTTAAGAGGACCAATAAAAAACCTTTTATAAGATAATAACCAATATTTTCCTTTTCAATCTCAATACTATCTAATCTTTTACCAAATGATAATTGCAATATTTTTTCAGATGTGAAATAAGATATGAAAGTGAAGAAAAATGTAAAGCCAATAAAAATTGTAATTTTTTGCATTGATGTTAAAAATGTATTTTCTATTGTTTTGGAATAAATGATTATTTCAATTGAATTTTCAATTAATTCTAAAGCAACTTTTAAAAATAGGAAATAACTAATTAGAATGGAGACATACCATATTGTGTATGAAATTTTTATTTTTTCTTGCTCTTCAGATTTGATATTTAATTTTTTTGCTAAAAATTGTAGTGACATTAACATTAATAAAGTTGAAACTATTGCCACAAGGCAGGTGAAAAATAAACTTTGTTTGTCCATGATTATTTTGATTTTAAGGAGATTCTCCAGTTGTTTAAATTTGAAATTTCATTTGATATATTTCCAGGTTTAGCATTTGGAGCTGTCGTTTCCCACAGAATATATTTTTGATTGTTATAATTATAAGTAGTGCCATTAATTGGTAAATTAATTCCAATTATTGAGTGTCCGTAAAATTCACTACTCATAAGTGCCGCATCATAATTATAATGGCTTAAAATGCTGTATAATAATAATGTGCGTGTGTCGCAGTCTCCTTTTAGATTGACTAAAAATTCTACAGGAGTATTGATTCCGAATCGTTGGTTTCCATTACAATCTCCTTTATTGCTTAAAAGATAATTTCTCGTAAAGCGATCACTGTATAAATTAGAATTGCAGTCTTTATCAAGAACTAAGGCATATGGTATATCTTGAACAAATGTTACAATCATTTCTGCAAATTGTATCTCGTTTAATTTTTTTGCTTTACCAATACTATCAAAAAGTTGGAATAAACTATTAAAATTGCTTTTATCAAATTCTTTTAAATCAAAAACAACCTTATCATAAGCATTTACAGTATTTGTGCTTAAACGAAGACTTTCCTTGAATAAATGAGCTTTTCTATAATCGCTTAACTTAATTTTATATTCACCTTCATATTTGTTTCCAGAATAATCTTTCCAAGATCTATATCTTGTTATGATACTATCATTTTCAATATTTTGGTCTTCATGTCTAGTTTCGTCAATAGGAATGTAGGGGGTTACTTCTCTTGGTGAATCAACAATTAGCGGTTTTGGATTATAGGTATGTGATTGTGTACTAATAGAATGAATTAGAGAAGAAATAAATCCAATTAAAAATAATATTCCAATTATTCTAAATAATGGTTTGAAAAATGATCCAAGATTACCCAAAACTAGAATAATTACGAAAAGAGCAATAATATATAAAATGTTAGGTAATATAAATATGAGAAATGCAAATCCGAATAAAATACCAAGAATTCCCAAACTTTGACTTGCACACCCTGGATTGCCATTAGTATTAGGAGATTTAAAATTTAATGGTTGACTATTTTTTAAATATTCCCAATTACCCCAAACATTATGATTATGATTTTTGCATTTATATTCTCTTCGGATATAATTATTGCTAGTTTCTGTTCTGCCTGTTTCTATATTGCTACATATACAAATTGAGGGAGATTCTGGAATACAAGTTACTTCATCTTGAACTAAAATAACTTTCTCTTCAATTTCCCTTGTTTCATCAATAATGTATCCTGTAATGTAAGCATTAAATGACCCAAAAATTTCATCACCTTCTGTTTGATGAAGTTTTCTTATTATTTCAAATTCAAATAATTCAGGTTCTAACACATTTACTCCAAATAATTTTTCATTTGCAGTTATTGTAACAGGAAGATCTTTGGGTAATTTTTCTTTTGGAAATTTATCCCCTTTTATTCTTTTCCTTTTAATAACATTTTCAAAATCTTTAGGAAAAATGAAAGATTTGTTAGCTCTAAAGTCATCTCGACTTTCAGTTATTACATTTGCTTCATAAATTTCAAAATCAAATAAATCAGCTTTCTCATAATCGTCATCGATTTTGACTCCTCTATATTTCCCCGAAATAATTCCTTTCAAATATGTTTTTCTTGGTGTTAGAATTTCATATGTGATTTTTTTATAGGTTAGATTATCTTCTCCTATAAAGGTTTCTTCATTGATGATATTTACTATTTTATCTAGCATTTTCTAATCGTTTTCGGTTTTTTGATCATAGAGAAATTCTAGTAATCCTTTTTCATCATTTGAAATCTTTGTGATTAATCTCATTTTAGTTCTAAAAGGAGAATCTAACCAATATTCATATTTACGCATTTCTTCATCCGTATATTCTTTATTAATTGATCTTTCGATTGTATTATACTTTTGACTATTAAATTGCTTCAGTTTTTCTAATAATGGCTTTAGTCTTTTTAGGGATTCTTTATTGAAAGATGATATATTATGAGATAGGATTTTTGTAAATATTTTTTTTGAACTTTCGTACTCTTCTAGAATAATTCGATGCTCGATTAACATTCGTTGGAAATAATAATCTGATGTATTAATACTGTTTATATTAACTGATTTTATTTTACTTTCTAGCCAATTAAAATCTGTTGTTTTTATAAGTTCTTCTCTTAATTTAACAATATCACGTTCATTTCTTTCATTGGTTTTAAATATTCTCGAACATAAATTACGGGCTTTGTATTTAGAATAAATCGGGAAAAGAAATACTAAACAAACAATTACTGTAATAATCCATGAAATTGGATTTCCAGTAAACAATAATTGAATTGTTTTTACATAAAAATTGCTTTTATTTAAAAGGCTATTTAAAGAATTATAGTTATCAACCTTATTTGTTACTAATGTGTTTAAATTGTTTTTGAAATTATCAAAATCTGTTTTTAGTGAACCTCCTATAACTATAGAATTTATATCTATTATAAAATTATGATCTGATGTTAATTCATTGGTTAACAAATTTTCCAGGTCATTTAATATTTTTGTTTTCTGTAATTCCTCTTTGTTACTTAAACTAAATTTTTTATCAATTTTATTAAATTGAGCTAATTTCTTTGTTGCGTTTATAACGAACAAACTATCTGTTTTAATTTTTGAATTTATTATACCAATTTGATTTTGAAGGGAGTTTGTTTCTTTATAATTTAATTGGCTAATAGCTTTGTTATTAAATTCTTTTTGATTTATAAGCTCTTCTTTAATTAATTGGTTATTTGTTAATGTATATAGCTTAATTCTTTCCGAGATTTTATGTTTTTCAATATCGTTTTGTATGGAGTATGAAAGTAAATATACATTTAGAGGTTGAGCAATAATGACAGCTAATAATGTCATGAAACCAATCCTCAAAATCATAGAAAGATTTACAAAACTGTTTTGGATCGGATTTATTTCGACATTGTTATTGGAGTTTTTGCTCTTTTTTCTTTTTGATGATAAAGGAATTATTGCTGGTGAGATAGTATGGAGTAATAATAAATACATATTTACAACTACTGCTCCCCAAATAAGACCAATTGAGATGCCGAAAAAGTGAGCTCCATTAAATAATGAAATAATAAAAAAAGTTGCACTAAAAAAACATCCAATAAATATTAGAAGAACAAAAAAGCCAAGTAAAGCAAATCTTGTCTGGATTCGTTTATTACATCTTTTTAAAATGTAATTATCTTCTCCAGAACAGGTAAATAAAAAAAGCCGAATTTCGTTAACTGCTTTGTTCATTTTTTTCGATTGAATTTATATAAGCATCCAGATTGTTATCTATTTTATTCATTTCTCTTTCTTTATATTTTTCAACAGCATATTTTGTAAGCTCCTTTTGAATTTCTGTAACTTTAATTTTTTCAAAAATTAACTTTTCAGCCTCATGATTAATTACTAAATGTTTTTCAACTCCCTGTTTGTCTTTGTAATAATCGTATTTCACTTCAATTCCGTACTCTGCTTTGATTAATTCATCCCTGTTTTCTGCTAAATAGTCATAAGTCGTTTTGGTTAACATTAGCTTGAAGAAAATAGGAGTAAGTTCTATTGCCATGAATAATAAAGTGATAAAAAGAGAAATCCAAAAACCGGCTACTTCATGAGCAATTTTTATACGCTCAAGTAAACCATCTAGACCATTAGCTATTTTAGTATTATCAGCTCGTGCTTTATCTTTTTCAATTCGTAGCATATCTTTTCTATTGTTTAATTCAGCCAAATCTTTTCCATTTTGTTTATCAAAAGTTGCTAATTGATTGGTTAAATCGTCCAATTGTGATTTTAATGCCTTTGATAATGGTCCGTTGCCCCCAACAATTCCCTTAGCTTTTCCCATTAAATTATCAGTATAAGCTTGTTCAGCGACTTTAATACGATTATTCAATGCATCTCTTTCTTTTGCTATAGTTCCAAATTCAGATGTTAATAGTTTTTCTCGATCAGCATAAGTTTTATCTACTTTTTTTTGATATTCAGCTTGTTGCTCAAGTTGTTTTTCTCGTAGTTTTATGTCAATTTCTGTTTTAAACATTCTAATTTCTACAGGTTTTGAAATTGTCATTGCGATAATCATTCCCATTAAAATTCTAGGAAGAGCGCTTTTTAGTTCCCCTATAGTAATAGCTTCAGTTCCGTCTCCTTTACCAGTACTTGTTACAATGAAACGGTCAATGTTGAATATCATTAACCCCCAAACAATTCCAAAGAAAAATGCTATACAAATAGTTTGTAAATCAATAGGATTATCAATTGCAGATCCTCGCGGCTCAAATATGGTATAAAAGGCATACCCACCTGCAATTCCAGCCAAAGCTCCAGTTGCGAAAACAATTCCTCCCAAACACATGTATTTTATTTGGTCGGAATAGGTAGCTCTTTCAAGTAAGTAACGATCTCCTCCTGCGCATTTCCATAAAAAGCGCATTAATGGACTTGATTCTGGTAGTTTGTAATATTCTCGTGTCATATAAATTCGTTTTGGTTATAAGTATTATGTTTTAAATTAAGAGCTTGATTTTTTATATTAACTTTTGATGTTTTTATCTCTGGTTTTGAAATAGAAATCTCAATTGAAGAATGAGTTAATTGAGGAATGTGATTCTCTTTTAGATTTAAAGAAAGATTTGAAAAATTCGTTTTGAAGCTTTGATTTTCTATTTTTAAGGATGGTTCAAGTTTTAACGAGTATTTCTTCTTTCTAAAAAAACCATGTACAACTATATCCATGTTTGGAAAGATATTTTCAAGATTGAAAATTTTGATGCTCTTTTCTAAAGTCTTTTTATTGTTAAATGAATACCACAAGGCATTATTGAACTCATAATCAATAATAACAAAACTGTTTTTGAACACGCAATTTGTTTCGTAGTTCAATTTTAAAAGTTCAATATTTTTATTTTTTTTAAAAAGAATGACAAAGAATCTGGCCAATACTGTTTTAGTAAAGGCAATCTGTTTCAATAAATATTTTAGATATTGTGAAAGCAAAATTTCAAGGCTTTAGGATATGTGATATTCGATAAATCTAATTAGAATTGACTCTTGGAGAAAGAGTACAAATACCTGATTTTGTTTATGATTTAAGTAATTAATCTTTCAGCAATTTCCTCTTTATCAATTATTATTTGTGAAGGAAGAATCATCTGAATTTCGTTATTAATTGGATTTTGAAAAATTGAAAAGTTTCCTCTGCAGTTTTTATATCGAAATTGAAATGCTTTTAATCCCTTTATTAATCCTTCGTTTTGAGTTGTTTCAAAAACATAATGAGAACAGGATTTTTTAAAAATGCATTTTCTTCTTTTAGACTGAGGAATTAAAATCCAATACATTCGAATAATTAATAAGATGAAATATTTCATTTTATTTTTCGAAAACAATTAAGTGAGTGAAAAGCGTTTGGGCGGGTCTTGCTCCAAATCCAAAACATCCTATTTCAGCATTAACAAAAGTTGTAATGTTTTCTACTCTGACATATTTCCAACCTTGTTCGGTATGATATTTTATTGCGCTTTCTAATTGTTCGGCAATTTGCGTTGATGTGTTTTTCTTTAAATCGATTGAAGCGGCGAAAGGTATTACTTTGAATTCCATAACTTTTTGATTTTAATTAATATTTAAATTGATTTTAATAATTCAAACTTAAACCTATTTGAAACCAGTATTTTACGGAAATCCATAATCCATAAATTTATCTTGAAGAAATAAAAAAAGCCCCCGAAGGAGCTTGAAGAAAGTATAATTATAAGGAATTAAATAATACCCATATCTTTTGTAATCGAAACTAAATGAACGGTATTATTCGCTTTAAAAAAGTCTTTGAGTTTAGACAATCTTTTTTCTACGGCGCTTTTACTGTTGGGTTTGATATCGGTGCTTTTAAAAATTTCTATTATTTCATCCTGCGAAGTTCCGGCAGATAAAAATTTCAGAATTTTAATATCGACATCGTCAATTTCATAATTGTTTTTTTCCTGAAGAGCCGAAGCAACTTCGGGAGAAATAAATATCTGATCTGAAGTCGAAATAATATTAATTGCTTTTTTTAACTCTTCGATACTATTTAAACCTTTCAGGACAAAACCATCAATTTCGGCATTGTTAAAAAGAGATTTAATGCGGTAACTTTTATCTTCTACAGAATAAGCAATAATTTTAATATTGGGCTGCAGCTCGCGAACTTTTTGAACCAGTTCATCTCCAGTAGCAATATCCGATTTACGATGATCTGTTTTAAACGAAAGATCACTAATTAACAAATCATAAGGTTCATTTTGCTGAATGGCAGCGCGTATTTTTAAAAACGCTTCGTCACAAAATTTAGAGTGTTGAAAATCTTCAATATTTAAATCTTTTAAAACTTGCTGAATTCCTAAGTTCATTGCATCAAGATCTTCGGCTATTATTACTTTTTTAAACATAGGCTTTTATTTAGGCATTGTTATATTTACTTTAAAACCTTTATCTGGTTCAGTTTCAAAAGTAATAGTTCCTTTTATGGCCAGAATACGGTTTTCCATATTTTGTAAACCATTTTTTATAATTTTTGATTTTTCACAGCCTTTTCCATTGTCTTTATAGTCGATCAATAAAGTATTTTGAGCATTTTCAAACTTCAAAACAACTAATTGAGCCTCGCTGTGCTTTTTCATATTGACCATTAATTCATGTAATACACGCTGAATTGCTATCTTTTTTAAATCTTCAATAGAATCCCAATTTACCTTTTCGATATTAGTAATAATAACATTCGTATTGTCACTATTATATGTAGAAAGCATTTCTTTTAAATTGTCAGAGTAATTTGATCCAGTGTCAATATCATTATTTTCTCTGGAAATGCCGCGCACACGACTGTAAATATGATCCAGTTTTTGCAGTAAAGTTTCTTTTGTGTTTTGAATTTCCAGCGGCTGTGTCTGGGTAAAAGTTATGGTATTAAAAACATCATTGGCCAATTCATCGTGAATGTCTTTTGCGATTCTGGTTTCGGTATCGTAGGCGGTTTTTATCTTTTCGATTCGGTTTCGGTTTTGATAAAACTTCCTTAAATATAACAATAGAAAGAAAAGCGATACAATCCCGATTATGAAAAATATTCTTTGGTATTTTACTTTTTGAAGTGATAATTCATTTTCTATTTTTTCTAATCGAAGTTTTTGATTTTCGTCTTTTTCTTTTTTAGAATCGTATTTAATTTTAGCAAACTTGTTTTTAAAGTTGTTTCTAATTTTGATTATACTGTCATTTATTGAAATATACTGCTGGGCATATTTTGTACCGGAACCATTAGAAATTAAAAAAGATAATGCCTTCAAACGTTCGTCAACACTATTTAGATTAGTAGAAATTTCGTAAGCTTTTTTAGCATTTTCATTTGATTTTTGAATGTTGATTTTTGAGTAAAATTCTGCTAAATGAAGATGGCTTTCAATACTTCCGTATAAATCATCTGCTTTTGTTCTTAACTCAAGACTTTCATTCATTAGTTGAAGTCCTTTTTCATTTAAGCCTTTTTTAAAATAGGCAAATCCGAGATTATCAATTACTCTTGCTTTACTTTTTACAAATTTATCGAATGCTTTAGTTTCTAAAATTCCTTCCAGAATTTTAACAGCCTTGTCGTATTTTTTCTGTTTAATATAAACAACAGCAATATTGTTAAGTGGAGATTGTTTGGATGCGACATCTTTTGAGTCATTTATTGCCTGATTATAATAAAATATGGCATCATCATAAATGGAAAGTTCTTTATCGGCAATTCCGAAGAAATTATTGATTGCAGCACTGTAAATATCCTTTTTTTTGATAAAAGGCAAAGCTTCTGTAAATGTCTCTTTACTTCCGTAATAATCGCCGTTTATTTGTTGTATATAGCCCATTTGAATTAAATTGTAGACAACATTGGTACTGTCTTTTAAATTTTCAAATGTAATTTTTGATTTATTGAAGTAGTAAAATGCACTATTGTAATTGCTTTTTTGAAATTGTTCTGTGGCTTTTTGCTGTATTGCTTTAGCTTCTTTTTCATTCTTATTGGGTTTAAGCAATACATTTGTTTTTTCCTCACAGGAAAGAAAAAGAAAAAAGATAAAAAAACAAAAAAACGGGGATCGTAACATAAAGATTACTTTCCCCGAAATTAGTCATTTATTAAAAATAACAGAATTTATTTGTTATTTTTTTGGTGGTGGAAGATTAATTGGATCATCACCAGGACCATCTGGTTCGCTTGCTTGTATGCTGTCTCGAACCACATCTTTTTGTATTTCAGTTTTTTTACTCGTTGTATCAAATTCGTCAGCAGTACAAGAAAATAATGTAGTTGACAATAGCGCGCACGCTCCCAATAAATATAATGATTTCATTTTTTTAAAATTTAAAAATTAGACATAGGCATTGCTGGCCGGAACTTTTCCGGGTTTTTGGTTGAGTGCAATACCAAATTTTGTTTGGGAAGTGAAGTGCGTAGAACAGTAAGATTTTTATTTATACTTCCCGGATAAACTCCGTCTTACGGTTTTCCACACTTTTTGAATAAACTAGTTTTGTACATTTGTTTTTGACCTGCAGATCAAAGCGCTAACTAATTTTGTTGAAGCAAAGTAACGGCGGTTGTAGAGCAGTATTGATATGGAATTCCGGGATTTCCGATTTAGTTTTTTGTAATCCTTAGAATTCCTTAAAATTCCTTGAAATTCCAAAAAAAAACATGAGCTTATGAATAACATTACTCTGGAAGACTTATATAAAAAGGCTGTTATAAAACAGTATGAAGAAGTAAAAAATGGAGAAGATTACATTTATCTGAGTGCGCCAACAAGAGGAAAACTCAATAAATTATGTTGGGAAATATTTGAAACAAAACCTGTTTCTAAAGATGATCAAGTAGTTTTTAATACTCTGTTAGGATTTCCTTTTGATTTAAACACAAAAAATAAATTTAGAAGTAATACAAATCAATTTAGGCCAATTGAAACTTTTCTTAAAGGAGAAACTGATCCAGATAAAATGGAAGTTGTAGATCTTGCGGCTATACTTGTTGATTTTCAATTAAGACCTTTTAACAAGTTTAGAAAACAAATTGATCCAGATGATTTAGAATTAATAAATGATCTTAGAGATACCAAATTTTTTAGTCCACAAAATTCTTCTGATGATTTGATAGATGAGGTGAAAAACGAAAATGTTATTGATCAGAAAATTGAAGAGCCAGAAGAAAATCAAAGTGAGGAACCAGAATCAGAATTAAAACAAGAAGGACAAAAACAAGAATCAGCATCAACTTTTGGCGGTAAGAAACCACCAATTGGAATATGGAGATATTCAGGAATTGCAGCTGTTCTCGCTGGATTAGGTTTTATCATTTATTTAACCTTACTAAAAAATGATTGCATGCAATGGTCTGGTGACCATTATGAAGAAGTAAGCTGTGATTTGAAAATGGAAGGAATAGGAACATTTAACGCGCCTGAACCTTATGATGAAAGAATTATTGATCTTCGAAGAATTAAGGTTTGCGATACAACAACCTTTTTTAAAAATGAAAAAGCTGTTGTTTGGTACGCTAAGGTGGGAGATAGTGTTGAGTTTTTTAATACCCATGGAATGCATCCGGAAAACGGCAGAGCTTTAAGACCAATAACTCCCTATATCATCCATAAATATGTGGTAAAAAAATAAATCTCTTGAGGAATACAGACTTTTTGAAAAAAATGCGATTTATGTAAAATATTCGTAAAATCATGGAAATTTATGTAAGATTATACTTTTAATTTAGCATTATTAAATTAAATCAATATAAAAACAAATCAACATGAAAAGTAAAAACATATTATTCGTATTAGCCTTAAGCTTGGGAATGTTTGCTACGTCTTGTAGCAACGATGATAATGAAGGAGAAACAATTGTACCGTTAGCAGGAAAATATAATCTAAGTAAAACCGGAACAATTGTAAATGGAAATGAAGTATTAGTGGATGCAGCGGAAAATCAAGAAGGATGTACTGCCAATAGAGATTATTTAGATCTAAGGGTAAGTAACGCAGCAGTGATTGGTGATTATAGCGGTGAGAATTGTGCTTTGGTAGAAACTACAGGAACTTATGTAAGATCTCATAATGATTTAACAATAACTGTTGGTAATGTAAGTTCAACGAGTGACATTATGAACCTTACTAATAAAGAACTGAAAATTAAAGACAAAACTACAGGTATAATTACAGTTTATACCAGATAAGAAATTGGTTTTAAGGTAAATTCCTAATTCGAAGAATCAGGAATAAAAACGGAAATGACTTAGTAAAGTTATTTCCGTTTTTTTTATGAATTTTAGTGGAAGAATTATTCCAGCGGAATGTAAATATCAAACGAAGCGCCTTTATTTTTTTCGCCTTTTGCTGTAATGATTCCGTTATGGTTTTCAACGATTTTTTTTACGATTGCAAGACCAATTCCGGTTCCGGTATACTGATCCCTTCCGTGTAAACGCTGGAAAACATCAAAGATTTTTTTACTATATTGAGATTCAAAACCAATTCCGTTGTCTGAAACAGTAATATGACAATAGCGGGTTTCTTTTGCTAAAGCATCTACCTTAAAATGGGAACCTTTTGCAATTTCGCTGTTAATTTTTATTACGGCCGGAATATCCGGTTTTGAAAATTTAAGTGAATTGCTGATTAAATTATAAAGCAGCTGTCTAAATTGAAACGGGATAATATTTATTTCGCCAATATCGTTGTTTTCAATCACCGCATTTTTTTGCTCCAGTTCTTCTTTAAGATCCTCTCTTACTTCATCAATTATATTTGAAAGATTCGCTTTTTCAAATATTCTTTCCTGGATATTTGTTCTCGAATACGAAAGCAAATCATTAATTAAAGTCTGCATACGCTTCGCAGCATTTTGCATTCTTTTGAATTTATCTTTTCCGGAATCTGATAAATTTTCAAATTCCTTATCTAAGATCTGTGATGCAAAAGTTTGAATTTTTCGAAGCGGTTCCTGCAAATCATGACTTGAAATATAAGCAAAAGACTGAAGTTCTTTGTTCATGTGTTCCAGTTCAGCATTTTTTTGTTCCAGTTCTAACGCGTTCAGTTTAATTTTATCGTCGGCTCTTTTTTTCTCGGTTAAATCGTGCGTAACTTTCGAAAAACCAATTACTTCATTATTTTTATTATGAACCGCCGTGATAACGACACTTGCCCAAAATAAATTTCCGTTTTTACGCACGCGCCAGCCTTGCTGTACCGCACGGCCTTTTTCTCTGGCTAATTCAAGCAAAGTATTTGGAAGATTATTTTTTTGATCTTCCGGAGTATAGAAAACGCCAAAATATTTTCCGGTTATTTCTTGTGCTTTATAACCTTTAATTTTTTCAGCTCCTACATTCCAGTTTTCAACAATTCCCTTATGATTTAAATACAAGATCGCATAATCCTGAACTTCCTCGACCATTAAATGATAACGTTCTTCGCTTTTTTTAAGCGAATCATACATCTGGCTTAACTCTTTGGTTCTCGCCGTAACTTGCTGCTCAAGTTCATGTGTAAAAGCTTTTTCGGTATGAATATCCGTAAAAGCACCAACCCATTTAATGATTTTATTATTTTCATCCAGAACAGGTTCACCAATAACGGCATGCCATCTGTAGCTTCCGTCTTTTCTTAAGACCCTTACATCAGTTCTGTAAACATGTCCGGTTTCTAAACTGTGCGTCCAAATTTTGATATTTTCCTCATAATCATCAGGATGAATCATCGCTTTCCATTCCGTTTCTCCCGCAGGTTTTATTCCGGTATATTCTTCCCATTTTCCAGAAGTAAATAACGCATTTCCTTTTTCATCAGTTTCCCAGATTAACTGCGGAATACTTTCTGTTAAAGAGCGGAAACGTTTCTCACTTTCTTCGATTTTCTTTCGGGTTTCAACTTTTTCCGTTACATCGATTATTGTAGCCCTGATTCCAGAAACACTATTGTCTGTTTCATATATTGGAGCATATTCAAAATCAATATAAAAAAGCTGTTCGCCATTATTTCCGTTAATAAGTATTGGGGATTCAATTTCAGAATGTGTTTTTCCCGTAGCAAAAACTTCATTCAATAATTGACTGTATTTTTGAGTGAGAAGTTCCGGGAAAATTTCAAATAGTTTTTTCCCCTGAACATCACTTTCTTTTTTGTTCCAAATAGTTTCAAGTAAAGCTAAATTAGCGATTTCAACAACCATTTCGCTGCCTTTCAAAATAGCTTTTGGAACAGGAGACTGCATCACGAGATTTCTAAATCTTTTTTCACTTTGTTCTACTTCCTGCTGGTGTTTTTTCTCGGGAGTAATATCTCTAATTGTTCCAATTAATTTCTCCGGATTACCATTTTCATCGTAAAAAACTTTTCCTCTTCCTTCAATCCAGTGAATCGATTTATCTAGCCATATTGTACGTACTTCATAATGAAGTGCTCCTAAACTAAGTGCATCTTTGAAACCTTTGTTTCTAATATGCATATCATCCGGATGCAAATGCTGCAGCAATTGTTCGTGCGACAACATAATTTCTTCCTTATAACCGCCTATAATTTCAAGATATCTTTGTGAATAACGCGGTTCCCTTGTTTTTACATTCAATTCCCAGGTTCCTAATTCGCTGGCTTCAACAATAATATTTAAGCGTTCCTCGTTTTGTTCTATTTTTTTACGGGCTTCGACTTTTTCTGTTACTTCTGTTACTGTGACAATTATGCCTGTAATTTCACCATTTTCTTCTCTTAAAGGATGATAAAGAAAATCAAAATACCAAATCCCTAATTTTCCATATCGGTTTAAAGGAATGGGAACTTCATTACCATGATAAGGAATACCGGTTGTTAAAACATTTTTTAATAAGGAGTCAACAGTATCTTTAACTTCAGGCAGAGAATCAAATAATGGTCTGCCTACAAAACTTTCTTCATCTCGTGCAACCAGTTTAAGATAATCCTCATTTGCAGATTCAACAATATAATCCGGGCCCCGTAAAATAGTAATCCCAATGGGCGCCTGTTTGACCGTATCACGAAAACGTTTGTCTGCAATTTCAATTTTTTTAGAGGCAAGATGCAAATCAGTAACTTCTGCTGCTGTATTCATAACAGCATAGACATTTCCGTTTGTATCAAAAAGCGGCGTAAAACTATAATTGAAATAAAAAGTTTCCAGTTTATTGTTTATCGTAATATCAATTTGAGCGTTTTTATTATGAAAAGATTTTCCGGTTTTTAAAACACCCAGAACCTGTTCAAAAACCGACTGATTGTTGAGTTCCGGCAAAATCTCGCGATAGGATTTTCCAATTACATCATGGCCTTTTCCCCAAACTTTTATAATAGATTCATTAGCGAGTTCAATACGCATTTCTTCTCCCACATAAACTGCAATAGGAAAAGGGGCATTTTCAACCAATTGTCTTATTTTTTGTTCACTTTCCTCAAGTTTGGAACGCGCTTCAACCTGATCTATAACTTCTTTTTTCTTTGCAGTAGTTTCAATAACAGTTACTAAAACGCCGCCAACTTCACCATTTTCAATTCGGATGGGAGAATAAGAAAAATCAAAATAACAAGTTTCTACAACTCCGTTTTTATTTAAAGGAACAACAAAATCAGGAAAAGAAACTGATTTTCCCTGCATCGCCTCTTCAAACATTGGCTCTGTAATATTCCAGATTTCCGAGAATGTATCTTTGGGAGAATTTCCTAGAGCCTGAGGATGCTTTTCAGAACCAATAATTTTTAAAAAAGCATCATTGTATAACTGCGTAAAATCTTTTCCCCAGGCAATGTACATTCCAAAAGGATTATTGAGCATAACAGAAGTTATGGTTCGCAGACTTTGAGGCCAGTTTTCAGGGTCACCTAAAGGAGTTTTGCTCCAGTCTTTGGACCGAATTAACACTCCCATTTCACCGCCATCGGCTAGAAAATAATGTCCCTTATGTTCTTGGCTCATTCAAAATAAATTAGGGTTGAATTATATAATGCGCTCTTTCAGGCTGTTTAAAATTATTTTGAGAAGCTGCGATAAGTGCATTTTCAATAACGGTTTTTAGTTTTGAAAAATCGCCGGGTTTTCGAATATAAAATGTAGCGCCCATATCGTAGGTTACATCTACAATTTTGGTATCAAGAGAAGTTGAAAATATAATAATAGGGAAATCTTTTAATCTTTCAATCCGTCTGATTTCTGTAAGACATTCAGATCCATTTTTTTTAGGCATGTTTAAATCCAGAAAAAGAACATCAGGAAGATCCTTTCCAGAATTATCATCCAAAAAATTCATTAACTGAACGCCGTCATTTACAGTTACAAGAGTTGTTGCAAGCGACAGTTCATCAAGAGCTTCTTCAAAAAAAGAGCAGTCATCATCGTCGTCGTCAGCAAGTAAAATTTTGTAAATCTGTTGGTTCATGCAGTATAAAATGTTTAAAAAAATAGGAACAAAAATGAATTGTTTTGTGCTAAGATAAAATTAATTTTCGCAGGAAAATTACTTATATACCTATAAAATTAACTCATTTAAATTAAAATCTGAAAAGATTCTCTCTTAATAATTTGATACATAGTTCTTTTGTAAGTAAAAGTTTTCGTTTTTTTAAAATAAAATTACAATTATAAAAACTATCAAAACCAAATACAATTTTTGAATTAAGGATGCGTTTTTATATTCTGAGACACTTCTTTGCGCTTTCAAAAATCCCTTATTTTACTGCTGTTTACACACAAAAAACTGTATAAACATTCTACAAAGTGTAAAATTATTACACACCTTACTTTATGTAATAATTCGTAAACCGCTTAAATCCAGCTTAAAACCTAAATGGCACAACGCTTGCAAATTGGGAACATGTCACTCTTTAATTTTTTTGATGTTTACTTAAGAAAAATGCAAAGAAAGACCATTTGATAAAAGCCATTTTAGTGAATTAATACAAACAAACAGGACATGGAAAGCGAAACAATTATTTCAAAACAATTTTATGCAGGAGGCGATATCAGCAGCGAAGTAATCAGCCCATCTATTTTTAAAATAAACAACAACTCAACCAAAACACATATAGAAAGACCAAAAAGCCTTTTTGGTTTCATGGTTCTTGCCGCAACATTTTTATTATTAATTGCAGGATCTCTTTTAGTTGTTCAATTGCAGCCGGATTTTGATCAGCTGCATTTAGAAAGATTAAACTCAACGGGAGGAATTATTTTTCTAGCTATTACCGTAGCATTATTTCTTTTTAAAGGCGGAATGTTTTTGTACAACGTAGTTCTGTATTTCAAATACAAACCAATCGAATCAGTATCAGATGAATTACTGCCAACTTGTACCGTAATTGTTCCGGCTTATAACGAAGGGAAATTAGTGTATGAAACTTTAATGAGTCTGGCCGAAAGTGATTTTCCGGCTCATAAATTAGAGCTTTTAGCAATCGACGATGGAAGTAAAGACGATACTTGGTACTGGATTCAACAGGCAAAATTAAAATTAGGCGATCGTGTTTCTATTTTCCAGCAGCCGCAAAATAAAGGAAAACGTCACGCTTTATACCGTGGATTTAATTTAGGAAAAGGAGAAATCTTTGTAACTGTTGACTCAGATTCAATCGTTAAAAAAGATACTTTAAGAAACTTAGTAAGTCCGTTTGTAGTTGATGAAAAATGTGGAGCCGTTGCAGGAAACGTTCAGGTTTTGAACAACGAAAAAGCAATTTTACCAAAAATGCTAAACGTAAGTTTTGTAATGAGTTTTGAATTCATGCGTTCTGCCGAAAGTGCATTAGGTTCTGTACTTTGTACTCCGGGAGCTTTGGCAGCTTACAAAAGAACAGCTGTTTTTGCCTGCCTGCCAGAATGGATTGACCAGACTTTTATGGGACAGCCGTCAGACATTGGAGAAGACCGTGCCATGACCAATATGATTTTAAAACAAGGACATCATGTATTGTTTCAGCGTAATGCCTATGTTTTAACAAACGTTCCCGAAGATTATACAGGATTGTACAAAATGTTCATAAGATGGGGAAGAAGCAATGTTCGTGAAAACATTATGATGGCAAAATATGTTTGGAAAGATTTTAGAAAAGAATCTAAAGTGGGAGCAAGACTTTTGTATACAGAACAGTTTATAAGAATATTAATGACTTATCCGTTTTTTATATTCATGATCTATTTTATTGCAGTACATCCGTTATTGTTCATCAGTTCTGCACTTTTAGGAATATTGCTGGTATCAAGTTTTTCAGTTTTATTCTATGCGAAAAGATATTCATTAGGCGAAGCATTTTGGGCCTATTCCTATAGTGTTTTCTATACCTTTTCATTATTTTGGATTGCACCTTACTCAATTATTACAGTTCGTAAAAAAGGCTGGCTTACACGAGGATAATAAATTCCACTGACTACTATTATATATTAATCCGA
Source organism: Flavobacterium sp. NLM (assembly GCF_002210235.1). Classification (NCBI taxonomy): domain Bacteria; kingdom Pseudomonadati; phylum Bacteroidota; class Flavobacteriia; order Flavobacteriales; family Flavobacteriaceae; genus Flavobacterium; species Flavobacterium sp. NLM. The sequence goes on along the minus strand of NZ_LIAC01000009.1, from coordinate 16,140 downwards.
AAAACTCCTGTTCCACTAACAGGAGTTTTTTTATGGTATTAAAGAGATTAATTTTTATCATTCCATAGGAATGTTTCGCAGGTAGAAAAAAATAAAGATCAGCCGCATTTGCGTTTCGTAGGAACGTTTGATAATTCAGATTATTAAAAAAAAAGTGAATCAAACGTTCCTACGGAACCTAAAACCATTATAACAATATAATTTTTCTACCGATGAAATGTTCCTACAGAACAAGGAAAGATGTAAAATAATAAAGAGGCTGTCTCAAAGTCGAAACAGCCTCTTTTTCTATAATTATTTTGTTTTTTTTAGTGACTTAATTGGTCACTTTTTGATATTCGATTTATCATTCCATAGGAATGTTTCGTAGGTAGAAAAAAATAGTGACCAGCCGCATTTGCGTTCCGTAGGAACGTTTGATAATTCAGATTATTAAAAAAAAAAGCCAATCAGACGTTCCTAAGAAACGTAATCCATTATAACAATATAATTTTTTACCAATGAAATGTTCCTACAGAACAAGGAAAGATGTAAAATAATAAAGAGGCTCTCAAAGTCGAGACGGCCTCTTTTTCTATAATTATTTTGTTTTTTTTAGTGACTTAATTGGTCACTTTTTGATATTCGATTTATCATTCCATAGGAATGTTTCGTAGGTAGAAAAAAATAATGACCAGCCGCATTTGAGTTCCGTAGGAACGTTTGATAATTCAGATTATTAAAAAAAAGCCAATCAGACGTTCCTACGGAACGTAAAACCATTATAACAATATAATTTTCTACCAATGAAATGTTCCTACGGAACAAAGTAAGATGTAAAATAATAAAGAGGTAGTCTCAAAAGTCGAGGCAAAATTAAACCACATTTTTATTTAGCTTTCGCCAAAGAAAAACAGAAACCGCATTTACAAAAGCCAAAATCCATAAAATTGGACTCGTAAAAAAGCTCTCGTAATTTCGTCCGTTTGGAATTTCAACAAAAGGAACCGTAATAATTATATCCAGAAACAAAGCCGTATGCGACATTATAATTCCGAGTTTTAAACCGTCCATTTTATAATTTCTCAGATAATAAAACTTCGCTGCACCAATGGCGAAAAACACAATACAAATCGCCACAATAACCGACTGCCAGAAAAAGGAATCTTTTACAACAGGAATTTGTTCTAAAATATAAAAAGAAATACTAACGGCGAACCAAACCAAAATTCCTGAAAATATTGCTCTGATATATTTCATCTTTTTAATTTTCAGGATTCCAAATTCCGGTTTTGGCTGTTTCTTTCGCGTAAGCGTTAAAATCTTTTGCTTTTCTGCCCAGCACTTTTTCAATATCAAAAGTCACACTCGAATTTCTTCCGTCTAAAACCTGCTCAAATAAATAATTTACCAGCCAAATGTGATCATCAGGAATTTGATATTCTTTTAGCATTTGCGTATATTCTTCCAAACTCAAACTTTGAAAACTAATATTTCTGCCACTTGCATTGGCAATTTCATTAACCGCATCTTTAAAAGTCAATAATCTTGGCCCGGTTAATTCATACGTTTTTCCGTTATGACTTTCGTCTAAAAGTGCAGCCGTCACAACATCGGCAATATCATCTGCATCTGTAAAAGGTTCAAGTGCTTCGGCTCTTGGCAAAGCAACAATTCCGTACAAAATTGGATCTAAAAAGAAACTTTCGCTAAAGTTTTGATTGAACCAGCTGGCGCGGATTATTGTCCAGTTTTTAGCATTTTTCTTTACGATTTCTTCGCAAACCTGCGCTTCTTGTTCGCCTCTTCCAGAAAGTAAAACTATTTTCTGCACGCCAGATTTTGTGGCAATATTGGTGAAATTTTCTATCGCATCTGCAGCAAAAGGAACAGCTAAATCTGGTTGAAAAGTGATATAAACCGTGTCAATATCTTTTACAACATTTTCCCAGGTTTCTGGTTTTTCCCAATCAAAAGGGATTTTCTCATTTCGTGAACCTAAACGAAGTTCAACTTCAGCATTATTTTCTAATCTTGCAGCAACTCTGCTTCCTGTTTTTCCGGTAGAACCCAGAACTAAAATTTTGGTTTTCATATCAATATCTTTTTAAATGATTACTGATACAAAGTTGCTTCGATTAAAAAAGAATCATTTGTCGTAAAAGAATTATGATTTGTTTGAAAAGAATTGCTGTTTTACATCATTTGGGCGCATTCCGAATTTTTTATGAAAAGCATTCGAAAACGAACTCAGACTTTCATACCCAACTTCCCAAGCCGATTCCTGAACTGTTTTTTCGCTTTCGCGGAGTAATTCATACGCTTTGTTCAACCGTTCTTCCTGAACAAATTTAAAAACCGGAATCCCGAAAAGTTCTTTGAAATTTTTCTTTAATTTATTGCTGTTTAAACCCACCATTTGTGACAATTGAGTTATAGAAGGCGGTGTAGAATAATGCGTGGTTACAATTTCCTTAGCCTGAAAAAGTTTGTTTTTATCAATCTCTGATAATTCCGATTTTTTATCAGAAGCTAAAAGTGCATAGAAATGTGCCAAAAGTTCATTGATTTGACTTTTTAAAAACAAGAAACGTGTATTTCCGGTATACGATGTATTGAATATTTTCTGAACCGCCAATTGCATTTCTAGCGTCATATAAAAAGAAGGGCCTTTTACAAAATGCTCTTTCGGGTTTAATAACTGTGGCAGGTAATTTTCGAAAATCTCCCTTTCTGCCTGCGGAAGTGAATTTAGATTTTTGAGTTTGGTAAAAATACTAATGGACTGCAAAGGTTTATCTGGTTCAATTTTATGCGAGAATTCAACTTTTTGATTTCCGAAGAAACAAATGGCCAAACCCGTAGTATTCATTAAATATTTCGTCTGATTATTATGCTTGATTTCCAGCTCAACATTGCCCGAACCATAAAAAGCAAAACCCACGGCATCGCCATCAATTTCGCATTTCTGGACTATAGTTTTAGTCGTATTCGATTGCTCTACTAAAACAATACAATCATGTAATTCTATAATATCGGTTGTCATAATGGAAGCTGAGGTTTGAATAAAAAGCATGAAAAGTTACTATTTATTTTTTAAATAGATATTATTCAACAGCAGGCGATCAATTGCTTATTTTTGTAAAACGGCAAGTTGTTAATTAAAACTTTATGAGCGAATTAATTGGATTTAATGTCAGAGTCTATGCGTTTTGTGTAAATGATAACAAAGTTTTAGCGCTGCACGAAAGCTATGCCGGATCACATATTTGCAAACTGCCGGGCGGCGGACTTGAATTTGGCGAAGGAACAATTGACTGTCTGCACAGAGAATTTCAGGAAGAACTAAACCTGAAAATAGAAGTTATAAAACACATTTATACACAAGAAAATTTTATAGTTTCCAGAATGAAAGATAACAGGCAAATTTTTACGATTTATTATCAGGTTAAGATTTTGAATATGGAAGAATTAAATATTCAAATTCCAACTATTGAAAAATTAGAATGGTTTGATATGAATTCAGAAGCTTGTCCGCTCGTTCTTCCTACCGATAAAATTGCTTTTGAAAAATTAAAACTAGATTATTTTCTTTAATAATTGCTTCGTTTTCTCTTTTAAAATAAAAATATAAACTCTTGATTTTGCTTGACTTTTAATGATTTATGAAAAATAAATTAAAAAAAGTTTGCAAATTTAGACCGATCGGTCTAAATTTGCAGTGTCAAAATGAAAAAGATTATGAGTAAAGCAGAACGTACAAAACAGTTTATTATTGAAAAATCGGCTGCGATTATCAATAAAAAAGGAATGGCCGGAACTTCTCTAAGCGACATTATGGAAGCCACAAAGCTGGCAAAAGGCGGTATTTACGGAAATTTTGAAAGCAAAGAAGAAATTTGTAAAGAATCATTTTTGTATTTAAGATCGCAGTTAGCGGCCAAATTAGACAATGCGGTTTCGCAGGGAAAAACAGCAAAAGAAAAGCTTTATAAATTATTGGCAGTTTATGAAAATAAAGATAACATGACCGACGGCTGTCCAATTTTAAATTTTGGAATTGAAGCAGATGATACAAACCCGGCTATAAAAGAGCAGGTAAAAAGAGCTATTCTTTCAGCGCATAAAAGATATACGGATATAATTGAATTGGGAGTTGAAAACAAAGAGCTTTTGGCAGAAATCAACCCTGAAAAATTTGCTATAATGGCATTTTCGATGATAGAAGGCGCTATTTTATGCCGAAAAGTTTTTGATAACAACAACCAAATGGAAGTTGTTTTAGAAATCTTAAAAAATGAATTTGAAAGATATGTGATCTAACATATTTTTTTTAAAATATTTTAGACCGATTGGTCTATTTTGTAATGAATAAATTAATAATTAGAATGAGAAATTTAAAAGAGGATCACAAAGGATTCAGTACCATATTGGCTTTAGCCTTAATTCCGTTATCAGGATTTGCAACAGATATTTATCTGCCTTCGCTTCCCGCAATGGCAAAAGATTTGAATGTTTCGGCATCGGCCATTCAGCTTACATTAGTATTTTTTATGTTCAGCCTCGGCATAAGCCAAATTTTTATTGGCAGTATATTAGACAGTTTTGGACGTTTTAAAATCAGCATTGCATCGCTTGCCGTGTTCTCAGCAGCCAGTTTTGTTATTGCGCTCGTTCCGGATATTTATGTAATCTATGCCATGCGTATTATTCAGGGAATTGCGATTGCTTTTATTGTAATTGCAAAACGTGCTTATTTTGTCGATTTATTTAAAGGTGATAAATTAAAAAGTTACATTAGTTTGTTTTCTATCATTTGGGCCAGCGCGCCAATTATGGCTCCATTTTTAGGCGGATACCTGGAACATAGTTTCGGCTGGAAATCTAATTTCTATTTCCTTGGCGGATTATCACTGCTTATGTTACTTTTAGAACTTCGCCATAGTGGAGAAACCATAAAAGAACTGCATCCGTTTAAATTTAAAGCCATTACCAATACGTATTCAAACATGCTGAAATCGGTTGATTTTACTTTAGGGTTCGTAATTCTGGGAATCACTTTTGCGATCGTTATTATGTTCAATTTAACCAGTCCGTTTATCATAGAACGTATTTTTGGATATTCGGCAATAACAACAGGTTACAGCGCTTTATTATCTGGATTATCTGTTATGATTGGCGGAATCACGGCAAAATCGATGATCAAAAACCCTTTGGCAAAAAAAGTGGGAACAGCCATAACCATTCAGCTGATTTTGGCTTTGTTGATGATTTTTACTTCTTCTTTAGAAAGTAATATTTACACTTTGGTCATTTTTACAATGGGACTGAATATCTGCGGAGGTTTTATATACAATATTGTTTTGGGTTATTGTTTAAGCCGATTCTCTAAAAATGCCGGAGTTGCCAGCGGATTAACCGGCGGAGGAGCTTATATGGTAAGTGCTCTTTTTAGCTATAGTTTTGTGAATATATACGCTGTAAAAAGTCAGTTTTTATTAGGATTAGCAAACATCTCTTTGCTTGCAATTGTGGGTATCGTTTTTATCATTTTCAATAAATACAGATTGAAAAACTAAGCTTCAAAATTACTATAAAAAGATGCCTTTAAAATTGAGTTTTTAAAGGCATCTTTTTTGGTTTTAAAATTTAAACACAATATTATTTGTAGTATAATATTTATTTGTGCTCAAACACATTTAATGTTTTGTCAAAATAAGTCAAAAACCTGTACTAAAAAACTTTCAAAATATTAAAATTTTGTGTTCGAACACATTTTTTCTAATTATTTTCTTGCAAATTACAATACAATATTTACTTTAGTCAGAAATAAGCTTTTTTATGTGATTCAAAAAGAACAAAATAGAACATTAAATTGATGTTTTTAGTTCTAAAATTGAAAGGCAGAAGCGGCTTATTTGAAATAGAAAATATTGCAATATTCTATCTATAATTTTTTTTAGTTGTTAACCCAAAATATCAAAATTATGAAAGTCAAGAAAATTACATTTTTTATTTTAATGTGTTTTGTACAAGGTTTTTCGCAAACCTATGTTTCCACAACAGGAAACGATACAACAGGTACGGGAACCGCCGCGCTGCCGTATAAAACCATTGTAAAAGGAGTTCAGGCCGCGCCATCAGGAGGAACCGTTTTAGTGCTTTCCGGAACTTATGCTGTTACAGGACCCATTTTTGTTGGAAAACCTTTAACGATTCAAAAAAGCGGATCTGGCGCTGTAGTAGTAAACGCTTCAGGATGGACAAGTACTGATACGTATGTTTTAGGAATTGTGAATACAAGCAATGTTACTATTGATGGTTTAACGATTTCGAACAAAATTGGAAACGGAAGCAAAGGAATCTGGATTTTAGCCAATTCTGGTGCAACAGCCAATTTGAATAACATTACAATCAAAAATTGTATTGTTAAAAATATCGGCTGGATTAGCAATAATCTTTCGGCGATTCCTGCAAACAGCGGTATTGTTACCAATGCCATAAAAGTCGACGGAGGAAACGGAACATATGCCATTACAAACGTAAAAATCGAAACTAATGAAGTTGCAAATTGCGCAACAGGCTGGGGAGAAGCTGTAACCGTAACTGGAAACGTAAACGGATTTTCGGTTTCTGGAAATACGGTTTATGACATTGCGAATATTGGAATTGTGGCCGCAGGAAATTATTTATCAACCGGAGCAGCAAGCAATAATCAGGCGCGAAACGGTATCATTGCTTCCAATGAAGTTTTTAATTGTATGAGTGCTGTTGCCAATAGCGCGGGTATTTATGTAGACGGTGCTTTAAATTGTACGGTACAAAGAAATGAAGTTTTCAATTGTGGAGTAGGACTTTCTGTTGGTGCAGAACAAAATACTTCAACCGGAAACGGAGGTCTTTCTACAGGACATATTGTCAACAACAATTCGGTTTATAACAATGTAATCACAGGAGCAATTTTTGGAGGTGTTAACGGATCTGGTTATACTACAAGTGTGGGAAATACCAAAATCTTCAATAATACTTTTTACAAAAACAGAACCGGAGCAACGATTAACGGAGTTACTACAATTCAGGGAACTGCAGTTTCTACATTAGCCGATATTTACGGAGGTGAAGTGCATTTTCAAAACAGTTCGGGAATTACATACAAAAACAATATTATGTATGCGACAACGGGTAAAAAAGCATTTTTAGCTTCATACGGATATACAATTTCAAGTTTTGTTTCAAACTATAATTTATATTACAGAGAAACAAATACCGATTTCATCATCGACTTAACAGGAACAAGTTTTAACGGAAGCTCGACAACCGGATCTTATAATGCGGCGCAGTTTGCCACAGCAACCGGACAAGACGTAAATTCTGTAGTTGGTGTTCCGGGATTTGTAAATGCTGCGGCGTTTAATTTTACGCTGGCTTCGGGAGCTTTTGCAACAGACAAAGGTGATCCAACTTATAGTTCGACTAATTCGGGAACTTTAGATTTTGATGATGATATTCGAAAAAGAAACGGAAGAATTGATATTGGTTGTTCTGAATTACAGACAGGATCGACCTCTAAAAAAGCAGCAACATTAGAAGTTGCTGAAGAACAAATTGCCCCAAGCTTTTCTGTTTTCCCAAATCCGGCTTCAGATGAAATCAATATTAATTTCGGAAAAAGCGTCAATTCAGCCCATATTATTTTATTGGATTTAAACGGAAGAGAACTTTTAAAACAAGATTTCAGTTCGGTTGAATCAGCAAGAATTAATATTTCAGGTTTGAAGGTCAATTCACAATTAATAATTCTTCAAATTAATGCCGATAACGAAATAACGCACAATAAAATTTACTTAAAATAATACTATTGAGGAGCAGAAGAATTTTTTCTTTTGCTCCTTTTTATTTTTTTCAAAATTGCGTACCTTTTTAGAATGAAAAATTACAATGTAAACCGAATCGAGAAAAACATTTTACAAATAAATGGTTTGGGTGATAATCCTTTTTGGGATAAAGCAGAAACATTAACCGATTTTACTTCGCCCTGGAGTGATTTAGAACCTGAAAAAATCGAATTCAGATCTTTATGGGATACTGAAAATATTTATTTCTGCTACAAGGTTTACGATGATAACATTCACATTGACAGACAAGACGATTCTATTGACAGTATTGGAGAATCTGACAGAGTTGAGATTTTCTTTAGAACAGATGAAAACCTAAATCCCTATTATTGTATGGAAATTGATCCAACGCCAAGAATCATGGATTTCATAGCTTCTCCGAAAAAGAAATTTGACTTTGACTGGAATTGGCCGGAAAATACTTTGTCGGTAAAATCAAGTATAAAAAGCGATCATTTTATTGTAGAATTCGCCATCAGCATTCAATCGCTGAAAAACTTTCATTTAATAAAAGACAACGTTATTGAAGCCGGAATTTTCAGGGCGAAATACATAAAACAGGAAAATAAATTATTTGAACCAACTTGGATTACGTGGGTAAACCCAAATACAGAAACTCCAAATTTTCATATTGCCAGTTCTTTTGGAACGCTGACTTTAGGCTAGAGTTTGTTTAAACACATAGAGACATAGCTTTTCTTTGCGTTTAAAAAAGGCGTTTCACTTGCATTAATACACATAGCTATGTGTGAAACTAGTTTCTTTAATATTCTTTTTTACACATTTGAACCTATGTTTCTATGTGTTTAAATCCACCAAAGATTGGCAAATATAGCCCGCGGTTTCAACCGTGGGAAACGAATTATGATAATTTATTGCGCTCTCTTATTGCGTTCCAGTGGTTGAAACCACTGGCTATGTTTTATGTAGCGAGCTTAAAGATAAAGATCAAAAGTACTTCCTCGGAATGACAAGATTGCGTAGAAAAGCTATGTTTGTTAATGCAAGTGAAACGCCTTTTTTAAGCGCAACAAAACCTATGTCTCTATGTGTTAAAAAAAATATACGCAAAGAACCTATAAAAAATAATCCTTAGCATTCTCAGTATTTACAATATCAATTGGAAGTAATTTTTCGGGGCTGATCTCTTTCTCAAAAATAAAATGCTCAATTAAACTCGTAGTTCCTAAATAAGCCTGACGTTTCGGATTTTGGTGAATCAAAAAATCTATCGTTTTATTGTTCAGATATTCCAGATTATTCTCTAATAAATCATAACCCACAAGCGCGATTTTCTTTTCAGGATTTTTGGCAATAATTTTTGCAACCTGATACGCTTTAGAAGTCGTTACAAAAAGACCTTCAATAGCTGGATTTGATTCCAGATATTCTTTTAAAGTAGTTTTAAATTGTGGATGTTTTACTTTAAAAGTTTTAATTTCGAATTTTTTGCTTTCAAGATTTTCAAAATAATCCCTGAAACCTTTCTCTTTTTCCTGCATGTGAATAGCATTTTCGTAATCTTCATCAATATGAACAATTGCGATTGTACCTTTCTTAATCAATAAATCTAATAAACGTGCAGCAATTCTTCCGCTTTGAAATAAATCCTGTCCAACAAAACTTTTTATTGCACTCGATTTAAGCTGATTATTAAAAATACTCGAAATAATACCTTTAGAATTATAGGTTTCAATAGCATCAAGAGCTTCTTTATGGAATAACGGCACAAGCAGAACCGCATCTGGAGAAGAATTTAATACGTTTTGATTCGTTTCTACAAAAGAAGCCGTGCTCGTAGGATCAAACAGGAAAATCTCCACTTTTACGTTAAAAGATTTAAACTCTTTTTTGGCATCGTTTATACCATCAATACAAGGCTGCCAATACGGATCGTTTGCAGAATCAGGAATAAGGACACAAATCGAGTAAATCTGAGTTTTCTTTAAACTTCGTGCCATTAGATTAGGCTGATAATCAATTCTGTCGAGAACTTCATTCACCTTTTTCAGGGCATCTTCAGACACTTTTCCTCTTTTATGCAAAACACGGTCAACAGTCCCTTTTGAGACTCCTGCAAGTTCTGCAATATCCTTAATTGTATAAATCTTATCCATATAGAAACAAATATATATAAAAATCAAATATGAGAAAATATTAAATCACATGTGTTCGAAAACATTTTTATTGTGTTCGAGCACATTTTAACACTATTTTCTTTTTTTATAAAATATTAATATATACTTTAGCCGAATATTAATCACATTACGCATCATATTAACGATATAATTGTCAGATTAATATTTATTTTTCAATTTATAAGAGAAATTTTTAATATCTAAAAATTGCAAAATAATCGCTTTTACAGAATCATTTTTAAAAGCCGAAAAACGACCAAAAACCTTAAAAATAATAACCAACTAATAATACTATTTAAATGAGCAAAAGTAAACCTACTCTCGTGATCCTGGCGGCAGGTATTGGAAGTCGATATGGAGGATTAAAACAGTTAGATACATTTACGCCCGAAGGAGATACCATTATGGATTTTTCGATATATGATGCATTGCAGGCAGGTTTTGGAAAATTTGTATTTATTATAAGTAAAAACATTGAAGAAGAGTGTAAAGAAATATTCAATAAAAAACTAGAAGGAAAAGCTGAGGTAGGATATGTTTTTCAGGAAATTGAAAATGTACCGCCGCAATACTTAAATCCGGAAAGAAAAAAACCGTGGGGAACCGGACACGCACTTTTAATGGCAAAAGATGAAGTAACCGAAAATTTCGCCATCATAAACGCCGATGATTTTTACGGAAAAGAAGCTTTTGAAATCATGGCAAAAGCCTTGACTGAATTAGATAAAGAATCATACAATTTTAATATGATGGCATATCTTTTAAAAAATACCGTTTCAGATCATGGCTTTGTTTCCAGAGGTGAATGTCAGGTTGATGAAAATAATTACTTGACGGATGTTACAGAACGTACGCATATCGAAAAAATAGACGGGAAATTAATGCGTAAAGACGATAACGGAGCATTTATTCCTATTGATGAAAATACAATCGTTTCTATGAATTTTTGGGGCTTTACACCAAAATGTTTTGAATTTGGAGGTGCACTTTTTGAGCAATTCCTAAAAGAAAACGAACACGATTTAAAAGCCGAGTTTTTTATTACATCTGTCGTAAATGAGATTTTAAAATCAGATAATGCGTCTGTCGAAGTACTTCAGTCCAATGCAAAATGGTTTGGAGTAACCTATAAAGAGGATAAAGAAATAGTAAAAAAAGAAATTGAAAAGTTAAGAGCGCAAAAAGTTTATCCAACAAATCTTTGGTAATATGACAGCCGAACAACTAAAATTTATATTCGAACAGTTTGACCATATCGAGGTTTTTAAAACCTTCGAAGAACTGTCTTCCGGTCATATTAATGACACGTATTTACTAACGACTCAAAGTGGTAAACAATTTATTTTACAGCGTATTAACGAAGGTGTTTTTAAAGATGTTCCGGGATTAATTGCTAATAAAGTAAGCGTTAGTAAACATTTACAGAAAAAATTAAAAAATTTATCTGAAGCTGAATTAAAGCGCAGGGTTTTAACTTTTATCGGAACAAAAAAAGGCATTTTTTATTATCAGGACAAAGATGGAAATTTCTGGAATGTAATGGTTTATATAGAAGGAAGTTTAACTTTTGAAACCGTAAACAATGAAGAAATTGCTTATGAAGGCGGAAAACTTTTCGGAGAATTTTTAAATCTTACCAGCGATTTTGATGCCAGAAAATTGACAGAAGTAATTCCGAATTTTCATAACATGGCGTTTCGTTATTCGCAGTTTGATACTGCTTTAAAAGAAGCTTCAGAACAAAGAATTGAGCAGGCAAAAATCTTAATTCAAAATGTTCAGGATTTAAAAGAAGAAATGCACATTCTTCAAAATCTAAAAGACGCTAAAAAAATAAAACTTAGAGTTACGCACAACGATACAAAAATCTCCAATGCACTTTTTGACCAAAATAAAAAAGGACTTTGTGTGATTGATACAGATACCGTTATGCCGGGAATTATTCATTATGATTTTGGAGATGCCATCAGAACAATCTGCAACACAGCAGCCGAAGACGAACAAAATCTCGATTTGGTAAATTTCAATTTAGAGTTTTACAAAGCGTATGTAAAAGGATTTTTGGAGAAGACAAATTCATCGCTTTCAACATTAGAAATAAAATATCTTCCGCTTGGTGCAAAAACAATGACTTTCATAATGGCGCTTCGTTTTTTAACGGATTTCCTAAATGACGATGTGTATTATAAAACAGAATATCCGGAACATAATTTAGATCGTTCAAGAAACCAATTCAAATTGATTGAAAGCCTTACAGAACAATTCAGGGAAATGGAAGATTATAATTTGAATTTCATTGGATCATTAAAATAAAAAAGATGAAAAAATATGTTATTACCGGAGGTGCCGGTTTTATAGGAAGCCATATTGCAGAACATTTATCGAATCAAGGACACCAAGTTTTGATACTTGATAGTCTTAGAACGGGATTCGAACATAACCTAAACGAATTAAATGTTGAATTTGTAAAAGGCGACATTCGCGACGAAAATTTGGTTAATGAAGTAATAAACGGAGCAAGTGGTGTTTTTCATTTGGCAGCTTTAGTGAGCGTTCCCGAATCTCTTTTAAAAATTAAAGAATGTATTGAAATCAATACGATTGGAACCATTAATATTCTTGAAGCTGCAAAAAATAATATAGATTGCAAAGTCGTATTATCAACATCGGCAGCGAATTATGGCAACAATCCGGTTTTACCAAAAGTAGAAACGATGTTTCCGGAACCAATGACACCATACGCGATTACCAAATTAGACGGCGAATATTATTTAAAAATGTATTTAGATCAATATAAGGTTCCAACGGCATCTTTAAGATATTTCAACGTATTTGGTCCGCGTCAAAATCCAGAATCGGCTTATGCGGCGGCAGTACCCATTTTTATCAATAAAGCACTTCAAAACGAACCGATAACCATTTATGGAGACGGATCACAAACCAGAGATTTTATTTATGTAAAAGATGTAGTAAAAGCTAATATTCTCGCTTCGCAAAAAGGAAATGAAACGTATAATGTTGCTTTAGGACACAGTACATCGGTTTTAGAATTGGCCGAAAAAATTATAAAAATCACCAATTCTAAATCGCAGATCAAATTTTTAGACGAAAGACCGGGCGATATCAAACATTCAAAAGCCAATCCTGAAAAATTCAATCAATTGGGGTTTAAACCAGAATATACAATTGATCAGGCATTAGAAGAAACCATTCTTTTTTACCATCAGGAATTAGTCAGCAAATAGTTTTTTGACCAAAATATATAATGCATAAATATTTAAACACATAGAAACATAGGTTTAAATGTGTATAAAAAAGAATACCAAAGAAACAAGTTTCCACACATAGCTATGTTTATTTGAATAAGTGAATGTCTTTTTTAAACCGCCCAAATCTATGTTTCTATTGTTAAAATTACTAACAAAGAACAAACCAAACAAAAACCAAAAATATGTCACAAATCGATCTTACCTTAAAAAAAGAGCAAAACAGCACTTTGATTCCCATGGTTATTTTAACCTCTTTGTTTTTTATTTTTGGATTCGTAACCTGGTTAAACGGGCCGCTGATTCCATTTTTTAAATTAGCGTGTGAACTAACCGAATCACAATCGTATTTTGTGACGTTTGCCTTTTATATTGCCTATTTTGTCATGGCGATTCCATCTTCATTTTTAATCGAAAAAGTAGGTTACAAAAACGGAATTTCATTAGGATTGGGCGTAATTGCAGTGGGAGCACTTTTGTTTTATCCCGCCGCAGCGTCAAGAACTTTTGGATTTTTCCTAATCGCATTATTTGTAATGGGAACAGGTTTAGCCGTTTTGCAAACAGCAGCAAATCCGTATGTCGTTGTGATTGGTCCGCGTGAAAGTGCCGCAGCAAGAATCAGCGTTTTAGGAATTGCCAATAAACTGGCAGGTTTTCTGGCTCCGTTATTATTGACTTCTTTGGTTTTATCGAATATTGGAGATTACTCCGCAGATAAAATTGCCGTTATGACTTCGGTACAAAAAGAAAGCGCTTTAGATGCGTTGGCTTTGCAATTGCAGACTCCGTATATTTATATGGCAGTGATTATGGTAGTTTTGGCTGTTTTGGTAAAATTTTCTCCACTTCCGGAAATCAATTTAGATGATGAAGGACAAGTTGAACATTTAAGTATTTTCAAACAAATAAAACAAGCCTTCAAACATCCGCAATTGGTTTTTGGCGTAATTACATTAATGGTTTACATTGCTGCAGAAGTTCTGGCCGGAGATTCCATCGGCGGATTCGGAAAACAATTGGAAGTTTATGGCGAAAGCGGTTCTTTTTACTTAAAACTAACTTCTTTCACAATGACTTTTATGGTTATCGGCTATATTCTGGGAATTACATTGATTCCAAAATACGTTTCGCAGGTTTCTGCCTTAAAAGTATCCGGATTTTTAGGACTTATTTTGGTTTCATTAATCGTAATACTTTCTCCTAAAATTATGATTCAGTTACCGGGAATTCCACAATTGCCGTTGATAATTATTCTGGTTGCTTTATTAGGTTTAGCAAACGCACTTTGCTGGCCGGCAATTTGGCCAATGGCACTTCAGGATTTAGGCGGATATACAAAAATTGGTGGCGCAATTCTAATTATGGGAATTATTGGCGGTGCAGTTTTTCCATTATTTTACGGTCTTCTTGCCGATACAATCAACACCTCAAATGCAGCCGAAGGAATTACCGAAACAGCAAAAAGCGGAAATCAATTAGCGTATTTAATATTATTACCATCTTATTTAATGATTGTGTTTTTTGCTTTCAAAGGACATAAATACAGGAAATGGTAAATAACCCAAAGTAGGGTCATTGCGAGGAACGAAGCAACCGCACTAAAAAACTCGACAAAGTTTCACCACAAAGTTTGTCATTTCGAGGAACGAGAAATCGCACACGTAACTCGACAAAGATTGACGACTTACTTTGCGGAGTTTCTAGTGCGATCTCTCCTTCGTCGAGATGACAAGATTGTCTAGTAACTTCAAAAAAACATAACATTTCAACATAAAAAAATCAAGCATTCAAACACCCAAATTTGAAGTGCTCCAGCTCAACTCATGTCTTTTTTAAACCAAAAGACATTCAAAAATTAAATCAAAAACATATTAAAAATATCCACAATGTTAAAAAGTAAAATAGACAAAGCAACCGGTTTTGAAAAACGCTTCGAAAACATCAACACCGTTGTTTTTGAAAATTCAGGCGAAGCTTCAAAAGCCGTTGCACAGGAAATTGCAGCTTTAATCCAGTCGAAACAAAAAGAAAATAAACCTTGTATTTTAGGTTTAGCAACAGGTTCTTCTCCAAAAGGATTGTATGCAGAACTGGTAAGACTTCACAAAGAAGAAGGATTGAGCTTTAAAAATGTAATTAGTTTCAATTTGGATGAATATTATCCAATGGAACCCAACTCAATCAACAGCTACGTTCGTTTCATGAAAGAACTTTTGTTTGATCACGTTGATATTTTACCTGAAAATGCTCACGTTCCAGACGGACTTTTAACAAAAGAACAAATCGCAGATTACTGCCACGAATACGAAGCTAAAATTGAAGCTTTGGGCGGAATCGATTTGCAGATTCTTGGAATTGGTGGAAACGGACATATTGGTTTTAACGAGTCAGGTTCACTTCAAAACTCAAAAACTCGATTAGTAGCTTTAGATCACATCACAAGAGTTGCAGCAAGTAAAGATTTCTTCGGATTAAACAATACACCAAGAACAGCAATCACACTTGGGGTAAAGAAAATCATGGAAGCCAAAAGAGTAATTCTATTGGCTTGGGGAGAAGGAAAAGCAAATATTGTAAAAAGATCTGTTGAAGATGAAGTTACAAACAGAGTTCCAGCTTCATTTCTACAGGAACATGATGATGCAGTTTTTATTTTAGATAAAGAAGCATCTTCAAAACTAACAAGAATTAACAAACCTTGGCTGGTTGAAAAAATCGTTTGGACAGATAAACTAACCAGAAAAGCAGTTTTAGGTTTAGCATTAGATCTTAAAAAACCAATTTTAATGCTTACCGACGCCGATTATATCGAAAACGGAATGAGCGATTTATTGGCAGATTCTGGTCCGGCATACGATA